>JAIUOM010000060.1 GCA_020161215.1 Pseudomonadota bacterium | reverse complement strand
AACTCCATGAGCTTTTGCAGGTCGGGCGTTTTTAGAATGTCCTGGACGGCGGACACGAACTTGTCGAGGACGGGCTTCGGAACGCCACTTGGTGCAAGTATTCCGTAGTACGCGTTGAAATCGAGTTCCGGATATCCAAGCTCCGCAATCGAAGGCACATCCGGCACCAAGGCCGAACGATGCTGCTGCATGACCGCGATCGCCATCAGCTTCCCGGTTTTAATTTGCTCGAGCGGGGTTGCCAGCGCTCCAATGTACATGTCGACCCGGCCAGCCAGCAGATCCGTAAAGGCTGGAATGGAGCCGCGATAAGGAATCTGAAGAATGTCCGCGCCGGTGGCCTTCTTGAACATCTCGGCCCCGAGATGGGGAAGCGAGCCCGTACCCGCGGAAGCGTAAGTCAGCTTCCCGGGCTCCGCTTTTGAAAGAGCCACCAGCTCTTTGACCGAGCGCACGCCGAGACCAGGCCGGATCGTGAAAGCCTGAGTGACGGTATTCAGAAGAATGACCGGCTGCAGATCCTTGAGCGGGTCGTAGTTCAGCTTTGTATAGATACTCGGAACAATCGAAAAGCTGACGTCGGTTACGAAGAAGGTATAGCCATCGGCCGGCTGCTTTGCCACATAGCCCGCAGCCAGTGTGCCGCCCGCACCCGGCTTGTTCTCGATCAGAACAGGGACTTTCCATTTCTCCGAAAGCTTCTGGGCGACCGCACGAGCAACGACGTCTATGCCTCCGCCGGCAGCATAGAGATTGACAATGGTGATCGGTTTTGACGGATAGTTTTCGTCGGCCGCGTGCGCAAATGACGATGCCAGCAGCATTCCGCCAGCGATCAATGCTTTGCAAAAGCTCATGATTGTTTCCTCCTCCGCACGTCCTTTTCAGGACTGAGCTGCATCTTCGAAACGTCTTCGCGTTCCTTTTTATTCAAAATCAGTTTCATCGAATGAAACCGATTGCGAACCGACTGTGGCACAAACCAACTGATGCGGGTCTCTTGTTTTGTTAGCTTAAAGCTAATAAATTTTCTCCATGGAAATCCGACACTTGCGCTACTTTCTCATGGTTGCTTCGGAGCTGCATTTTTCGCGTGCTGCGACCAGGCTTGGCATCTCGGTCCCGACCTTGAGCAACGCAATCCGCGCTTTGGAGGGCATGCTCGGCGCGCAGCTTTTTCGCAGGAAGACCAAAAGCGTGGTCTCGCTGCTGTTTGGCGCGGCGCTGGCCGATGGCCATGTGCGCAGCGTCGATGGCCTGCTGGCCGAAGCCCTGCCCGAGCTGGTGCGCGCGCCGCTGGATGCGCGGGTGCGCCAGTTGCGCTGGGCGCACCTGCTGGGCCTGACGGCCGGCTGGGCCACCGACCAGACCGCCCGGCGCGACCGCGACGACGACCTGCTGGCCCTGGCTGGCCGCCCCTTCGTGGCCGCGCCGGGCGAGCGTTTTGCCTACGACAACGGCGCCTACAACCTGTTGGCGATTGGGCTGGCGCGCGAAGTGCGGGGCGCTGGGCAGCCGGCAACGACGCTGGCCCAGTGGGCGGCCGAGCGCCTGTTCGCGCCGCTGGGCATCACCCGTTTCGACTGGCGCGGCGGTGCGCAAGGCCACAGCCTGGGCGCTTTCGGCCTGCGCCTGGCCACCCCCGACATGGCGCGCATCGGCGAGCTGGTGCGCTTGGGCGGAAGCTGGCAAGGCCGCGAGTTGGTGCCCGCTGACTTTTTGCGCGTCTCCACCACGCGCCAGAGCGCCGGTGGCCCGCCAAACCACTTGCCCTATGGCTACGGCTGGTGGGTCGGCCAGCAGGTGCGCATCGCCGCGGGTTTGGGCGGGCAACTGATCTGGATCGCCCCCGGACGCCAGTTGGTGGTCGCCGCCACCTCGGCCAGCACGCCCGAGAGCGCGGGACGCGGCCAAGCACTGACCTTCATCCGCCGCGATATTTGGCCGCTGATCGGGCGTGTGTGAACCCCAGGATTGGCGTATTTCACAGTATTTTTGACGGCAGGCCGGCGCCCAATAAGCCGGAGCAGCTGCGATTTCAATAGCAACCCATCGGATTGGAGAACCTCATGACCCGCCCCTTCAAAGTCCTCGGCATCCAGCAAGTCGCCATCGGCGGCCCCGACAAGCAGCGCCTGCAAACCCTGTGGGTCGACATGTTCGGCCTGGAGAAAACCGGTACCTTCCGCAGCGAGCGTGAAAACGTCGATGAAGACATCTGCGCCATGGGCACGGGCCCCCACAAGGTCGAGGTCGACCTGATGCAGCCGCTGGACCCCGAGAAAAAGCCCGCCGTGCACACCACGCCACTGAACCACATCGGCCTGTGGATCGACGATTTGCCCAAGGCGGTGGAATGGCTTAGCGCCCAGGGCGTGCGCTTTGCCCCCGGCGGCATCCGCGAGGGCGCGGCGGGTTACGACATCACCTTTTTGCACCCCAAGGCGAACGACGAATTCCCGATTGCCGGCGAAGGCGTGCTGATCGAGCTGGTGCAGGCGCCGCCGGAGGTGGTGGCGGCGCTGGGCGGCGCCTAAGCCGGCGCGCAGGCAGCTCAGAAAAGCCCGCTGGCGCGCGAACCACCGGGCAGGGAGTTCGCTGCCGCGCAGGCAGCTCAGAAAATCACCCTTTCGTAGTGATGCACGCCGCCGATGTTTGCTGCCGCGCAGGCAGCTCAGAAACGCGCCCACGGCGGCGCGGCGGGCCACGTAGGGTTCGCTGCCGCGCAGGCAGCTGAGAAAATCTTGCGGAAGAATTTCGGATCGCTCATTTCGTTCGCTGCCGCGCAGGCAGCTCAGAAAGAATACGCCCTGCTGCTGGACGGCGATGCGTCGTTTGCTGCCGCGCAGGCAGCTCAGAAAACACCCTGGACCGTGCCCAGCGCGGCACGCGCGTTTGCTGCCGCGCAGGCAGCTCAGAAAACCCATGAGCAAGACCACCCGACCAGGCAAGAGTTTGCTGCCGCGCAGGCAGCTCAGAAAATCCGCCCGCGCCGTCCGACATCAGCACCAGCGTTTGCTGCCGCGCAGGCAGCTCAGAAATTGTCCGGGATGTTGCTCACGTCAGCACCCCGGTTTGCTGCCGCGCAGGCAGCTCAGAAAGAAACCGACCCCGCCCACATCCAGAACCTGCTGTTTGCTGCCGCGCAGGCAGCTCAGAAAATGCAATGCGCCGCGACACGAGCCAGCGGCCGTGTTCGCTGCCGCGCTCACAGCAGCAAAAAGTCGGGGTACCGCGCGACGATTTCGTCCAGCGCGTTCAGCGTGCCGGACAGGTGCGTGCGCAGCGCGTGCTGCGCGCCGTCGGCGTCGCCCTGGCGGATGGCCCGCAGGATGGCGGCGTGGTCGCGCAGAATGGTTTCGCTCTTGCCCGCGCTGGGCAGGTGCAGGCGGCGCAGGCGGTCCACGTGGCCGGACATGCGGTGCACCACCTGCCACAGCTCGGGCACCTCGCAGGCCAGGTACATGAGGTGGTGGAACTCGGTGTCGGCGGCGACAAAGGCGGCGGTGTCGCCGGCCTCGGCGTGCCGGCGCTGCAGCTCGATCTGCGCCTGCAGCCGGGCGCACACCGCGTCGTCGCGGCGCAGGGCCAGCTCGCGCACCAGTTCCAGCTCGATCGAGCGGCGCAAAAAATGCGCCTGCTGCGCGGCGCGCACGTCGATGCGGCTGACCACGGTGGCGTGCTGGGGGTAAATGTCCACCAGGCCCTGGGCGCCCAACTGCAGCAGCGCGTCGCGGATGGGCGTCTGGCTGATGCCAAAGCGCTGCACCAGCTCATGGCGCGCCAGCACGGTGCCGGGCGGCAATTCCAGCGACAGAATGGCCTCGCGCAGGTGCTCGGCCACCTGCGGCGCGGCGTGGCGGGAGCGGTCCAGGCGAACTTTCTCGGCGGAGGCGGGCATGGCGGATTTTGGCATTGACGCACTAATATATTAGTGTTTTAATAACCGCATGACGAGACGTACCTACGACAGCCTGCGCAGCGCGCGCTGGTTCGCGCCGGATGATTTCCGCTCTTTCGGCCACCGCTCCCGCACCCTGCAAATGGGCTACGACCACGCCGACTGGGTCGGCAAGCCGGTGATTGCCATTGTCAACACCTGGAGCGACATCAACAACTGCCACTCGCACTTTCGCCAGCGCGCCGACGAGGTCAAGCGCGGCATTCTGCAGGCCGGGGGCTTCCCGCTGGAGCTGCCGGCGATTTCGCTGGCCGAGAATTTCGTCAAGCCGACCACCATGCTGTACCGCAACCTGCTGGCCATCGAGGCCGAGGAACTGCTGCGCAGCCACCCGATCGACGGCGCGGTGCTGATGGGCGGCTGCGACAAGACCACGCCGGGCCTGCTGATGGGCGCCTTCAGCATGGGTTTGCCCTGTATTTACCTGCCGGCCGGCCCCATGCTGCGCGGCAACTGGCGCGGGCAGACGCTGGGTTCGGGCTCCGACGCCTTCAAGTACTGGGACGAACGCCGCGCCGGCAACATTTCGCAGGCGCAGTGGATGGAGATCGAGGGCGGCATCGCGCGCAGCGCCGGCACCTGCATGGTGATGGGCACGGCCGCCACCATGATGGGCATTGCCGAGGGGCTGGGCATGACCCTGCCCGGCGCCAGCAGCATCCCGGCGGTGGACGCGAACCACCAGCGCATGGCCACCCAGTGCGGGCGCCGCATCGTGGACATGGTCTGGGAAGACCTGACACCGGCACGCCTGCTGTCGCGCAAGAACTTCGAGAACGCCATCACCGTGGCCATGGCCGAGGGCTGCTCGACCAACGCCATCATTCACCTGATAGCCCTCTCGCGCCGTGCTGGCCTGCCGGTGACGCTGGACGATTTCGACGCCTTCAGCCGCAAGGTGCCGGTGATCGCCAACATCCGGCCCAGCGGCGACAAGTACCTGATGGAAGACTTCTACTACGCCGGCGGCATGCGCGGCCTGATGAAGACCCTGGCCGACGGCGGCCTGCTGCACCTGGACGCGCTGACGGTGTCGGGCCAGACGGTGGGCGAGAACCTGGCGGGTGCCGAGGTGTTCGAGCGCGACGTCATCCGCCCGCTCGAGCAGCCGATTTACCAGGAAGGCGCGCTGGCCGTGCTGCGCGGCAACCTGGCCCCCGACGGTTGCGTCATCAAGCCCAGCGCCTGCAGCCCCGCGCTGCTGCGCCACACCGGCCCGGCGCTGGTGTTCGACGACTACCCCAGCCTGAAGCAGGCCATCGACGACCCCGACCTGGACGTGACGCCAGACCATGTGCTGGTGCTGCGCAACGCCGGCCCGCAGGGCGGCCCCGGCATGCCGGAGTGGGGCATGCTGCCGATCCCCACCAAGCTGGTGAAGCAGGGCGTGCGCGACATGATGCGCCTGAGCGATGCGCGCATGAGCGGCACCAGCTACGGCGCCTGCGTGCTGCACGTGTCGCCCGAGGCCTACGTGGGCGGCCCGCTGGCGCTGGTGCGCACCGGCGATCTGATCAGCGTGGACGTGCCGGCGCGCCGCATCGAGCTGCAGGTGAGCGACGAGGAGCTGGCGCGCCGCCGCGCCGACTGGACACCGCCGCCGCGGCGCTTTGAACGCGGCTACGGCCACATGTTCAGCCAGCACGTGCGGCAGGCGCACGAGGGCTGCGATTTCGACTACCTGGAAACCAGTTTCGGCGCGCCCGTGCCCGAGCCCGCGATCTACTGACGGCCGACCGCTCGCCGAGCGAGTCGGCGGGCCGCGCCCCTGCCCTAGCCTGAAAACCACGAGACCTTTCACCATGCCGCTGAACCTCGACACCCGAGAGCGCCTGAAGCACGTCAGCACCGCCACGCTGTGCACCATCTTGTTCAAGCGCGGCCTGCGCAACCAGTTCATCCAGAACGTGCGCCCCGTCAACACCACCCTGACACGCCAGGCGCCGAACATGGTGGGCGAGGCCTTCACCTTGCGCTACATCCCGGCGCGCGAGGACCTGAACCCGATCACCGTGTTCCAAGACCGCCAGCACCCGCAGCGCGTGGCCGTGGAGCAGTGCCCGCCCGGCGCGGTGATGGTGTTCGACAGCCGCAAGGACGCGCGCGCGGCCTCGGCCGGCGGCATCCTGATCAGCCGCCTGAAGGCGCGCGGCTGCGCCGGCGTGGTCACCGACGGCGGCTTTCGCGATTCGCCGGAAATCGCCGCCATGGACTTCCCGGCCTACCACAGCCAGCCCAGCGCGCCGACCAACCTGACGCTGCACCAGGCGCTGGACATCAACGTACCGATCGGCTGCGGCGATGTGGCGGTGTTCCCGGGCGACGTGCTGGTGGGCGATCTGGAAGGCGTGTTCGTCATCCCCGCCCATCTGGCCGACGAGGTGGCCGCCGAGGCGGTGGAGATGAGCGCGTTCGAGGATTTCGTGATGGACATGGTGCAAAACCACGGCCGCCCCATCATCGGTCTGTACCCCGCCACCGACCCGCAAACGCCGGTCGAATTCGCCGCCTGGCGCCAGGCCAAAGGGCGCTGAGCCACCGGTTGCCCCAGCCGTTTTGGCCGGGGTGCTGCCGGCCCGCGGGGTCGGCGTCGGCCTGATCCGGTGCCCGAGACACCGAGCGCCAGTCGCGCACGCGACGACCGAGCGACGTGGTCCCCGCCCACCGGGATTCTTGGGAAAAATCGCTTCCTGCCGGCGTGGATAAATCCTGTGTAGCTATAAAAATAAGAGCGTACCGATGCCTCGGCGCCACGCGGCGGAAAAAACCGGCGCCGCACAGGCGTAGACTCAGCCCTGTCACGAGGCACCCAAGACCGCTGCAGCGGCCGCTCACCAGGAGACAGACACAGTGCAGCCAACCGACACCGCCAATCCGACCTACTACCACAAGGTCGTCGATTGCCAGTGGGCCTGCCCGGCCCATACCCCGGTTCCCGAATACATCCGCCTGATCGCCCAGCAGCGTTACGCCGACGCCTACATGGTCAACTGGGTGTCCAACGTGTTCCCCGGCGTGCTGGGGCGCACCTGCGACCGCCCCTGCGAGCCGGCCTGCCGGCGCGGCCGGGTCGAGGAGGACAACGCCGCCAAACCCGAGCCGGTGGCCATCTGCCGCCTGAAGCGCGTGGCGGCCGACCTGAAGGACGACGTGGTGCCGCGCATGCCGCGCGCCGAGCAGAGCAACGGCAAGCGCATCGCCTGCATCGGCGCCGGCCCGGCCTCGCTGACGGTGGCGCGCGATCTGGCGCCGCTGGGTTATCAGGTCACGGTGTTCGAGGGCGAGGCCAAGGCCGGCGGCTTCATGCGCACGCAGATTCCGCGCTTTCGCCTGCCCGAGCGCGTGATCGACGAGGAAACCGGTTACGTGTTCGCCCTGGGCCCCGAGTTCAAGAGCGGCCAGCGCGTGGAGTCCATGCGCGCGCTGCTGGGCGAGGGCTACGACGCGGTGTTCGTGGGTTGCGGCGCGCCGCGCGGGCGCGATCTGGAGCTGCCCGGCCGGCAGGAAGCCAACGAGCACATCCACATCGGCATCGACTGGCTGGCCTCGGTGTCGTTCGGCCACATCACGCAGGTCGGCAAGCGCGTCATCGTGCTGGGTGGCGGCAACACCGCCATGGACTGCTGCCGTTCGGCCAAGCGCCTGGGCGGCGAGGACGTGAAGGTCATCGTGCGCTCGGGCTTCGACGAGATGAAGGCCTCGCCCTGGGAGAAGGAAGACGCCCAGCACGAGGGCATCCCGATCATCAACATGCACGTGCCCAAGAGCTTCGTGCAGGAGGGCGGGCGCCTGATCGGCATGACCTTCGAGGTGGTGCGCGCCGAATACGACGACCGGGGCCGCCGCAAGCTGGTGCCCACCGGCGAGCCCGATCCGTTCTTTCCCTGCGACGACGTGCTGATCGCCGTCGGCCAGGAAAACGCCTTCCCGTGGATCGAGCGCGACGTCGGCATCGAGTTCGACCAGTGGGGCCTGCCGCTGCTGGGCGAGGACACATTTCAGTCCAGCCTGCCGCAGGTGTTCTTTGGTGGCGACGCGGCCTTTGGGCCCAAGAACATCATCACCGCCGTGGCGCACGGGCACGAGGCGGCGGTGTCGATCGACATGTTCGTGCAAGGCCAGGACGTGAACCAGCGCCCGGGGCCGCGCACCAATCTGGTGTCGCAGAAGATGGGCATCCACGAGTGGAGCTACGACCAGAACCCGTCCAACGACCTGCGGTTCAAGGTGCCCTGGGCCAAGGCCGAGGCGGCGCTGGCCAGCATCAAGGTCGAGGTGGAGCTGGGCTTTGACCCCGCCACCGCCTTCAAGGAGGCCGAGCGCTGCCTGAACTGCGACGTGCAGACGGTGTTCTCGCCCAAGCTGTGCATCGAATGCGACGGCTGCGTCGACATCTGCCCGATGGACTGCATCACCTTCACCACCAACGGCGACGAGGCCGATCTGCGCCAGCGCCTGCAGGCGCCGGCCGAGAACACCGAGCAGGCGCTGCTGGTCTCGCCGGCGCTCAAGACCGGGCGCGTGATGGTCAAGGACGAGGACGTGTGCCTGCACTGCGGGCTGTGCGCCGAACGCTGCCCGACCGGCGCCTGGGACATGCAGAAATTCCTGCTCAACACCGCCAAGGCCGGCGGCGCGGCGGGCACCATCGGCAAGGCCAAGGAAGGGGTGGCGGCATGAAGCAGATCGAGGGCGTGAACGACTTCGTCGTCAAGTTCGCCAACGTCAACGGTTCCGGCTCGGCCAGCGCCAACGAGCTGTTCGCCAAGGCCATCCTGCGCATGGGCGTGCCGGTCAGTCCGCGCAACATTTTCCCCAGCAACATCCAGGGCCTGCCGACCTGGTACGAGGTGCGGGTGAGCGAGCGCGGCTACCTGGGCCGGCGCGGCGGCATCGACATGATGGTGGCCACCAACCCGCAGACCTGGGCCGCCGACGTGGCCGAGATCGAGCCGGGCGGCTACCTGTTCTACGACTCCACCCGCCCGCGTGCGGCGTCGGAGCTGCGCGACGACATCACCGTCATCGGCATGCCGCTGACCGAGATCTGCAACGCGGTGTACGCCGACCCGCGCCAGCGCCAGCTGTTCAAGAACATCATGTACGTGGGTGCGCTGTCGGTGCTGCTGGACATCGAGGGCGAGGTCATCGAGCAGTTGCTGGCCGAACAGTTCCGCGGCAAGGACAAGCTGATCGCCGCCAACGTGCAGGCGCTGAATCTGGGCCGCGACTTCGCGCGCGAGCACCTGCAGCATCCGCTGCCGATCCGCGTGCGGCGCGCCGATGCGGTGGGCCAGCGCATCTTCATCGAGGGCAACGAAGCGGCCGGCCTGGGCGCGGTGTACGGCGGCGCCACGGTGTGCGCGTGGTACCCCATCACGCCTTCCACCTCGGTGGCCGAGGCCTTCATGAAGTACTGCGCCAAGTACCGCGTGGACGCCGAGGGGCGCAACAACTGCGCCATCGTGCAGGGCGAGGACGAGCTGGCCTCGATCGGCATCGCGGTGGGCGCCGGCTGGAACGGCTCGCGCTCGTTCACCGCCACTTCGGGCCCGGGCATCTCGCTGATGACCGAGTTCATCGGCCTGGCCTACTTCGCCGAAATTCCGGTCACCCTGGTCAACGTGCAGCGCGGCGGGCCTTCCACCGGCATGCCCACGCGCACGCAGCAGGCCGACATCCTGGCCTGCGCCTACGCCTCGCACGGCGACACCAAGCATGTGCTGCTGTTCCCGGAAGACCCGCGCGAATGCTTCGAGCACACCGCCACCGCGCTGGACCTGGCCGAACGCCTGCAGACCCCGGTGTTCGTCATGACCGACCTGGACATCGGCATGAACCACCGCCTGTGCGAGCCCCTGACCTGGGACGACAGCCGCGCCTACGACCGCGGCAAGGTGATGAGCGCCCAGGACCTGGAGCAGCGCGAGTTCGGCCGCTACAAGGACGTGGACGGCGACGGCATCCCCTGGCGCACCCTGCCTGGCACGCACCCCACCAAGGGCAGCTACTTCACGCGCGGCACCACGCGCAACGCCTACGCCGAATACTCCGAGCGCGGGCCCGACTACCTTTACAACGTCGAGCGCCTGCTGAAGAAGTTCGCCACCGCCGCCAACCTGGTGCCGCAGCCGGTGCTGCGCGCGGCGGCGCGGCGCACCCGGCTGGGCGTGATCTATTACGGCTCCACCAGCCCGGCCATGGACGAGGCGCTGGACGTGCTGACCGGGCACGGCATCCACGTCGACGCGATGCGCCTGCGGGCCTTCCCCTTCCCGGAAAGCGTGCGCCAGTTCATCGCCGAGCACGAGCTGGTGTTCGTGGTCGAGCAGAACCGCGACGCGCAGCTGCGCTCGCTGCTGATCAACGAGTTGGAGACAAACCCCGCCAAGCTGCAGCGCGTGCTGCACTTCGACGGCACGCCGATCACGGCACGCTTCATCACCCAGGCCATCACCGACCACGTGCACGAAGCCATGGTGGCCCCGCAGGAGAGAACCTGAGAGCGGCGGTTGACCGCTTGTTTTTCTCGGTTTCAGCGCATGACTTTCCAGTCTGTTGACGACGCTCACGCTGCTCCCCTGGGGCGGCGCGCTAGGCACCCGATCGGGCCGCCCTCGGGCGCGCTGGCGGCGTTGCTCCTCCTTGCGCACGCGCGTGCGCCGCGTCGTCGTGCCTTGCCAGCCCACCCGATGACCACCCGCTCGGGTGCCTTCCACCGCCACTCTCAGGTTCAGCCATGACCTACATCACCAAGCCGCGCCTGCGCCACCCCTCGCTGGAGAAGAACAAGGTCGGCTACACCCGGCGCGACTACGAGGGCAAGGTTTCCACCCTGTGCGCCGGCTGCGGGCACGACTCGATCTCGGCGGCCATCATCCAGGCCTGCTGGGAGATGAACGTCGAGCCGCACCGCGTCGCCAAGCTCTCGGGCATCGGCTGCTCGTCCAAGACGCCGGACTACTTCCTCGGCGCCAGCCACGGCTTCAACACCGTGCACGGGCGCATGCCCAGCGTGCTGACCGGCGCCAACCTGGCCAACCGGGACCTGCTGTACCTGGGGGTGTCGGGCGACGGCGATTCGGCCTCCATCGGCCTGGGCCAGTTCGCGCACGCCATGCGGCGCAACGTCAACATGGTCTACATCGTCGAGAACAACGGCGTCTACGGCCTGACCAAGGGCCAGTTCTCGGCCACCGCCGACAAGGGCAGCAAGAGCAAGAAGGGCGTGGTCAACGCCGACAGTCCGGTCGACCTGGTGGGCCTGGCCATGCAGCTGGGCGCCAGCTTCGTGGCGCGCAGCTTCTCGGGCGACAAGGCGCAGATGGTGCCACTCATCAAGGCCGCCATGGGCCACGGCGGCGCGGCCTTCATCGACATCATCAGCCCCTGCGTGACCTTCAACAACCACGCCGGCTCCACCCGCAGCTACGACTGGGTGCGCGAGCACAACGAGGCCGTGAGCCGCATCGATTTCATCACCGGCCGGGAGGAAATCACCGCCACCATCCCGCCCGGCCACGTGGTGGATGTCGAGCAGCACGACGGCACCGTGCTGCGCCTGCGCAAGCTGCACGAGGGCTACGACCCGACCGACCGCGTCGCCGCCATGTCCTACATGCAGGGGCGCGCCGCCGAGGGCGAGCTGGTCACCGGCCTGCTCTACGTCGAGGCCGAGGCGGGCGACCTGCACCTGGCGCAGAACACCAGCGCCCGCCCGCTCAACACGCTGGGCACCGCCGATCTGTGCCCCGGCGCGGCGGCGCTGGACAAGCTGAACGCCAGCTTCCGCTGATACCCCCAAGGCGCTCAACGATACCCAACCGTTCGCGCTGAGCCCTTCGGCGGGCTCAGGACAGGCGTGTCGACACACTGCGCCGGGCTTCGACACGCTCAGCCCGAATGGTTTTGCGGTTTGAACGCCAATCGGTAGGCGCGACCCGGCCGAGGGCGCGCCTGCCCCGTGTGCGATTTCTGGTATTTTGAGCCGTTGGTCGGCGTCCAGCAAGCCTGAGATGCTCCTGTTTTGTGAGTAACCGTGGGGCTGTCCAGGCCCGGGTTTGCTGCGTCCAACCCGTTGCTTGTCTGGCTTTCACCCCCTGCGCCGACCCGCCGGCGCGGGCCGTCGGCGCTCGGATTCCGGCCAAATCCCCGTTCTCAACATGCCTATGCATTTTTTGCGCTTGCAATATTTGCATAGACAAATAAAATTCGCCACTGCTCTTTTCAACCTTGACCTTGCTGGCCGTCGCTCTCATGCCCCCAGACACCTCCGCACCTGCGCAGCCCGTCGGCGGCGCACCCCTTGGCTGCCCGGCCGAACCGTTCTTTGACCCGGGCCACTTTTGCACCGAAGCCGGCTTGCTGTGGCAATTGCGCCGTGCCCAGCTGGCGATTGGCCAGTTGGTCAGCGAGGCCACCGAGCTGGGGGGGCCGACCGTGCCGCAATGGGTACCTCTCTATCAAATTCATAGCGGCATGGCCAATACCGTCGCCGACCTGGCGCGCAAATGCACGGTGGACGCCGGTTCCATGACGCGCCTGCTGGACCGGCTGGAGGCGCGCGGCCTGTGCCGCCGCGTGCGCTCCGAGACGGACCGCCGGGTGGTGCACATCGAGTTGACGCCGGAGGGTGTGAGCGCCGCCGAGCAGATGCCGCGCGTGCTCAGCCATGTCTACAACGCCGTGCTGGACGGTTTTGCACCCGAGGAATGGGCGCAACTGCAGGCGCTGCTCGGGCGGCTGACCGGCAACGCCGAGCGCCTGGTCGGGCAGGGTGTGGGCCAGGAGGTGGCGTCGTGAAGCGCCGCGCCCAGGCCCTGATCCTGTCCCTGGTGGCGCTGGCCGCCGCCGGCTGCGCCGACATGCGGGGCATTCACCCGCAGGCCGAACTCACCCCACCGGCCACTCTGGGGTTGGACACCCAGGCCAGTCGCTTCGTGCCGGCCGAGGACTGGTGGACCGAGCTGGGCGATGCCCAGCTGAACCGCCTGATCGGCACGGCCCTGGCGCAGAACCCGAATCTGCGCGTGGCCGGTGCCCGCGTGGCCAAGGCGCGCGCCACCGAGGCCGCCGTCGCCGCCGCGTTGCTGCCGCAGGTCAACGGCGGGCTGGATCTGTCCCGCCAGGCGTTTTCGGCCAACTACATCTACCCGCCGCCGCTGGGCGGTGGCATGAGCAACATCGGCACCCTGCAGCTGACCGGTGGCTGGGAGCTGGATTTCTTCGGCAAGAACGCCGCCGCCGTGCGCGCCGCCGCCGGCCAGTCGCGCGCCACCGAGGCCGAGGCCGACGCCGCCCGCGTGCTGTTGGCCGCCAACGTGACGCGCAGCTACCTGCAGTGGGCGCGGCTGGAGGAGCAGCGCGCGCTGGCCGAACGCGCGCTGACGCAACGCCAGCAGATGCTCAGCCTGGTGCAAGACCGCGTCAAGGCCGGCCTGGACACCCAGTTGGAGGTGCGCCAGAACGAAACCGGCCGCGCCGATTCGCGCACCCAGATCGCCGTGGTGGACCAGCAGATCGACGCCACCCGCAACGCCCTGGCCGCATTGCTGGGCCTGCCGCGCCCGCCCGAGGGGCTGGTGGCGCCGCGCCTGGCCCGGTTCCAGCCGCTGGCGGTGCCCAGCCAGCTGCATGCCGACTGGCTGGGCCGGCGCGCCGACATCGTGGCCGCGCGCTGGCGCGTGGAAGCCGCGCGCGGCGAGGTCGACGTGGCGCGGGCGCAGTTCTACCCCAACATCAACCTGGCCGGTTTTCTGGGCTTTCAGAGTCTGGGCTTTGGCAACCTGCTGAAGGGCGACAGCTTTCAGTGGAGCGTGGGCCCGGCCGTCCGCCTGCCGATCTTCGAGGGTGGCCGGCTGCGCGCCAACCTGGCCGGGCGCAGCGCCGACGTGGACGCCGCCGTTGAAAGCTACAACGCCACCGTCATCGAGGCCATGCGCGAGGTGGCCGACCAGGCCCAGGCCGTGCAGGCCACGGCACGCCAGCAGCGCGAGCAAGCGCGCGCCCTGCAGGCCGCCGAGGGCGCCTACGACATCGCCCGCCAGCGCTACGGCGCCGGGTTGGGCAACTTCCTGAACGTGCTGTCGGCCGAGACCTCGGTGCTGGCGCAGCGGCGCCAGCACGCCGACCTGCTGGCGCAGGCCCTGCAGGGGCAGGTGGGCGTGGCCCAGGCCATGGGCGGGGGCTGGCGCCCCACGCCCGCCGAGGCGGCGGTGCCCGACGCCGCGCCGCTGGCGGCGGCCACGCGCTGAGCCGGACACGTCCCGTTTTTTTTCGTCTTTCGACCCGAACCCTCCGATTTCCCATGTCCGATTCTTCTTCCTCCCCGAGCCCCAACGCCCAGCCCGACGCCGCCCCCGCGCGCGCCGGCAACCCCCGGCGCAAGCGGGCCTTGTCGATCCTGGCGGGTGTGCTGCTGCTGGCCGGCGTCGGCTGGGGCGTTTACGACGTGCTGGTGCTGAGCCACTTCGAGGAAACCGACAACGCCTACGTGCAGGGCAACCTGATCCAGATCACGCCCCAGGTCGGCGGCACCGTCACCGCCATCTACGCCGACGAGACCGAGCCGGTGCGGGCCGGGCAGCCCCTGGTCAAGCTGGACCCGGCCGACGCGCGGGTGGCCCTGGCCCAGGCCGAAGCCGCGCTGGGCCAGACGGTGCGCCAGGTGCGCACCCTGTACGTCAACAACGGCGCGCTGAACGCCCAGGTGCGCCTGCGCGAGGCCGACGTGGCCAAGGTGCGCAGCCAACTGGCCACCGCCCAGCAGGATCTGGGGCGGCGCCAGGGCCTGAGCGGCGGCGGCGCGGTGTCGGCCGAGGAGCTGGCGCACGCCAGCGCCCAGGTCACGGCGGCGCGCACCGCGCTGGCGGCGGCCCAGGCCGCGGTGTCGGCCGCGCGCGAGCAACTGGTCAGCAACCAGGCCCTGACCGAGGGCACGCCGGTCGAGCGGCATCCCAGCGTGCTGGGCGCCGCCGCCAAGCTGCGTGAAGCCTGGCTGGCCGCGCACCGCACCGAGCTGCCGGCGCCGGTGTCGGGCTACGTCAGCAAGCGCACCGTGCAGCTCGGCCAGCGCGTGGCGCCGGGCACGCCGCTGATGGCGGTGGTGCCGCTGGATCAACTGTGGGTGGACGCCAACTTCAAGGAAAACCAGTTGCGCCATGTGCGCGTCGGTCAGCCGGCCACGCTGACGGCCGACGTGTACGGCAAGAAGGTGGTCTACCAGGGCCGCGTCAGTGGCCTGGGCATCGCCACCGGCGCCGCCTCGGCCCTGCTGCCGGCGCAGAACGCCACCGGCAACTGGATCAAGGTGGTGCAGCGGGTGCCGGTGCGCATCGCGCTGGAGCCCGAGCAGATCAAGGCGCATCCGCTGCGTGTCGGCTTGTCGATGGAAGTCAAGATCGACATCACCGACCAGAACGGCCCCGAGCTGGCGGCGCTGCCGCGCACCGAGCCCTTCGCCCAGACCGCGGTCTACGCCCAGGCGGACGAGGGCGCCGAAGCCCTGGTGCGCGACATCGTCGCGCGCAACCTGGGGCGCGCGGCCGCGCGCGGCGTCCCGCGCACGCCGGCGTCCGCCGCCGCGCCGCGCGCCGATGGCCAGCCGGCCCTGTTTTAACAGCCGCCCGCCCGGAATCGATCGGCCATGAGTTCCGCCGCGACTTCGCTCGTGCACCCGCCGCTGACCGGCAGCGCCCGCGTGCTGGGCACCATCGCCCTGTCCGCCGCGACCTTCATGAACGTGCTGGACACCTCGATCGCCAACGTCTCGCTGCCGGCGATCTCCGGCGATCTGGGCGTGAGCCCGGTGCAGGGCACCTGGGTCATCACCAGCTTCGCGGTGGCCAACGCCATCGCCGTGCCGCTGACCGGCTGGCTGACCCAGCGCATCGGCCAGGTGCGCCTGTTCACGGTCAGCGTGCTGATGTTCGTGCTGGCCTCCTGGCTGTGCGGCATGGCGCCGAACATGACCACGCTGATCGCCTTCCGGGCGCTGCAGGGCTTCGTGGCCGGACCGATGATCCCGCTGTCGCAGACCCTGCTGCTGTCCAGCTACCCACCGGCCAAGGCCGGCCTGGCCATGGCCATGTGGTCCATGACCACCCTGGTGGCGCCGATCATGGGGCCGCTGCTGGGCGGCTGGATCACCGACAACATGAGCTGGCCGTGGATCTTCTACATCAACGTGCCGGTCGGCCTGGTGGCGGCCAGCGCCACCTGGATGATCTACCGCGACCGCGAATCGCCCACCATGCAGCGCCCGATCGACGCCGTCGGCCTGGCGCTGCTGGTGCTGTGGGTCGGCGCGCTGCAGCTGATGCTGGACAAGGGCAAGGAGCTGGACTGGTTCCACTCGCCGCTGATCATCGGCTTTGCCGTGGTGTCGGTGGTCGGTTTCGCGTTCTTCCTGATCTGGGAGCTGACCGATGAGCACCCGGTGGTCGATCTGTCGCTGTTCAAGCGGCGCAACTTCTGGTCGGGCGCGCTGGCCACCGCCGTCGGCTACGGCGTGTTCTTCGGCAACGTGGTGATCCTGCCGCTGTGGCTGCAGCAGTACATGGGCTACACCGCCACCCAGGCCGGCATGGTGCTGGCGCCGGTCGGCCTGCTGGCCATCGTGCTGTCGCCCATCGTCGGGCTGACCGTGGGGCGGGTGGATCCGCGTATCTACGCCAGCTTCTCGTTCCTGGTGTTCGGCGTCGTGCTGTGGATGCGCTCGAATTTCACCACCCAGACCGATTTCATGACCATCCTGGTGCCCACCTTGATCCAGGGCGTGGCCATGGCGTTTTTCTTCATTCCGCTGGTGACCATCACGCTGTCGGGTTTGTCGCCTTCGCGCATTCCGGCGGCCTCCGGGTTGTCCAACTTCACGCGCATCACGGCCGGCGCCATGGGCACCTCGATCAGCACCACCTTGTGGGAAAACCGCAGCGCCATGCACCATGCGCAGCTGTCCGAGGCCGTCAACCTGGGCAACCCGGCCGCCGTGCAAACCCTGCAGACGCTGCAAGCCAGCGGCATGACGTACGAGCAGGCGCTGGCGGTGATCAACACCACGGCCACGCAGCAGGCCTTCATGCTGTCCACGCAGGAAATCTTCTACGGCTCGGCGCTGTTGTTCCTGTCGCTGATCGGCCTGGTGTGGATCGCCCGGCGCCAGCAGGGTGGCGCCGGGGCGGAGGCGGCCGCTGGGGCGCATTGAGACAACCCCCCCGAAGCGCCTGCGGCGCCTCCCCCAGGGGGCGGGCTGGCCGCTTCGGGGCGGCCGTGCGCGGCGGCCCCTGGGGTGGCCTGCTCCGCGGCCCTTGGAAAAGACTGAGGCCCTCCGAAGCGCCTGCGGCGGCTTCTCCGAGGGGGCGGGCCGGCGGTGTCGGGCGGTCCTTTGGCTGTGCGCAGCGCCTCGACAAGCCTGCCCTGAGCCCGTCGAAGGGCTCAACGCGAACGGTTGGGTAGGAACCGACTGTTGGGGCTCAGGACGCCTGGCGCGCCACCGTGGTGCCGGGGCCGAAGCACTGCGCGCCGAACAGTCGCGGCAGTGCCGCTCGGTACTGAGCCTGGCCGACGGCGTTGGTGTTGTGGTGCGAGCCACCTTCGACCAGCACGAAGGCCTTGGGTTCGGCGGCGGCGTCGTACAGGCGTCGGCTCAGTTCGGGGTCGATCAGGCGGTCTTCGCTGCCATGCACCACCAGCACCGGCGAGCCGACGCGAGCGATGCGCGCGGCCGAGTCGAAGCGCTGCGTGATCAGCGGGCCCACCGGCAGCCAGCCCCACTTCATGGAGCTGGCCACGTCGGGGATCGAGGTGAAGCTGCCTTCGACGATCAGTCCGCGCTGGTCGCGCACCTGTTCGGCCAGCGCCACGGCAATGCCGCCGCCCAGCGAGTGGCCGAACAGGTAGCGCGGCGCCTGGGGGTGCTGCGCCGCCAGCCAGTCCCAGGCGGCGCGGGCGTCTTCCACCGCCATGTCCTCGGACGGCAATTCGCGCGAAGTCTTGCCGAAGCCCCGGTAATCGATGGCCAGCACCGAGAAGCCCAGCTCCTGCATGCGGCGGATGCGGCTGGCCGAGCCGCGCACGTCCCAGCGCGCGCCGTGCAGGTACAGCAGCACCGGCTGGCAGGTGGCGGCGTTGTCGGCCGGGTGCCACAGCCCGTGCAGGCGCACCGGCGCGCCGGTGATGTGGGACGGGTAGTCGATCCAGACCTCCTGCATGCCGTCCGCCCACTGGGCCGAATTGCCCCAGGCGCGGTCGCTGGGCTGGAAGATCCAGGCGCGCTGTTTTTCCTCCAGCGTGCCGCAGCCCAGCACGGCCAAAGCGGCGGCCAGTGCGGCCAGGACGATGCGCATGCGTGTTCCCATGGAAGGAATCGATGCCAGCGGAGCGAAAAAGTTCGCGCGGCGGCTCAACTTCGTGCGTCGCGCTTGGCCCGGGCACGCGCCAGCGCGGCCTCGACCAGGGCACGCTTGCGTTCCAGTTCGGGGCCGCTGGCGTTCTTGGTCAGTTCGGGCAGGTGGGCCAGTTTGTGGGCCGCTTTTTCTTCCATTTTTTTAAGGTGTTCCTCGGCGTACCGGCTGCGTCTATTGCTCGTAAGTTGATAGCGATCTCGGGCCTCGCGAGCCTGCGTCGTGGACCAGGCCGCCCAGCCGGTGCGGGCGCCGCTGACGCTGTCCAGGTGGATGCAATCGACCGGGCAGGCGGGCACGCACAGCTCGCACCCGGTGCACTGCGCCTCGATGACGGTGTGCATGCGCTTGTTGCCGCCCACGATGCAGTCGACCGGGCAGGCCTGGATGCACAGCGTGCAGCCGATGCACCAGGCTTCGTCGATCCAGGCCACGGTGCGTGGGCCTTCGACACCGTGGTCGGGGTTGAGCGGGGTGGCGGGTCGGCCGGTGAGGGCGGCCAGCCGGGCCACGCCCTCGGCGCCGCCGGGGGGGCACTGGTTGATGTCGGCCTCGCCCTGGGCGATGGCCTGGGCGTAGGCGGCGCAGTCGGGGTAGCCGCAGCGCGTGCATTGCGTCTGGGGCAGGGCATCCAGCAGGCGGGCGGCCAGCAGCTGGGAGGAGGGCGGGGCGCTCATGCCGGCAAACCGGTGGCGGGCCTCAAAGGGGCGCCCGGTGCCAGCTGACGCCGAGCGACCGGAAACGCAAACGCCCGCCAAGGCGGGCGTGTGGCCAAGGGGCGGGGTGCCGCGGAATCAGCTGGCACGCGTGCCACGCCGGCCGGAGGCCGGTCGGGCCTTGCCGGCGGCGCCGCGTGTGGCGGGCGCGGCACGTCGGGCACGAGCCGGAGCGGCGGCGGTGGGGGCCTGGGGTTGCGTCACGGCCTCGGTCGCCACGGCGGCCATTTCGATCGGTTCGACCGTCACCGCCACCGGCAGGGCAACCTCCTCGGCCGGCGCTGCCTGGGTCAACAGATCGCCCTGGCCATTGCTGGCGCCGTTGCCAACGCCCTTGCCATTGCCGGCGCCATTGCCATTGCCGGCGCCGTTGGGCCGGGGCTTGCGCAGCTTGGACACGGCGGCCTGGGTGCGGGCCAGGTCCTCGGCGTGGATGTCGGCGCTGGCGTGTTCGGCGATGAAGGCCTTGACGCGCGGGTACACCGTGGTGCGCCAGCGGCGGCCGCTGAAGATGCCGTAATGGCCGGCGCCCTTGACTTCCAGGTGGCCCTGGTGGTCCGGGGCAATGCCGGTGCACAAGCCGTGCGCGGCCCGGGTCTGGCCGGAGCCGGAGATGTCGTCCAGCTCACCTTCGATGGTGAGCAGGGCGGTGCGGGTGATGTCCTGCGGTTGCACGCGCTCCAGCTTGCCCTTGGGCGAGCGCACGTCCCAGGTGCCGTACACCAGCTTGAATTCCTGGAACACGGTCTTGATGGTTTCCAGGTAGTAATCGGCGTCCATGTCGAGCACGGCGTTGTACTCGTCGTAGAACTTGCGGTGCGTGTCGGCGCTGGACTCGTCGCCCTTGATCAGGTCCTTGAAGTAGTCGTAGTGGCTGTTGGCGTGCCGGTCCGGGTTCATGGCCATGAAGCCGGCGTGCTGCAGAAAGCCGGGGTAGACACGGCGGCCGGCGCCCGGGTAGTTGGGCGGCACGCGGTAGATGACGTTGTTCTCGAACCACTCGTGGCTGCGCTGCACGGCCAGGGTGTTGACGGCGGTGGGCGACTTGCGGGCGTCGATGGGGCCGCCCATCATGGTCATGGTGATGGGGGTTTTCTCGCCGCGGCTGGCCATCAGCGAGACGGCGGCCAGCACCGGCACGGTGGGCTGGCACACGCTGATGATGTGGCAGTTGCCGTAGACGGACTGCAGGTGGCGGATGAAGTCCTGCACGTAGTTGACGTAGTCGTCGAGGTGGAATTCACCCTCGGACAGCGGCACGGTGCGGGCGTTCTTCCAGTCGGTGATGTAGACCTTGTGGCCTTCCAGCATGGTGCGCACGGTGTCGCGCAGCAGGGTGGCGTAGTGGCCGGACAGCGGGGCCACGATCAGCACGGGCGGCTGACCCTTGAGTGTGGCCAGGGTGGCTGGGTCGTCGGTGAAGCGCTTGAAACGGCGCAACTGGCAGAACGGCCGATCCATCTCGATGCGTTCGTCGATGGCCACGTGCACGCCGGCCACGTCGATGGAGCGAATGCCGAACTCGGGTTTTTCGTAGTCCTTGCCGAGGCGGTGGAACAGCGCGTAGGCGGCCGACACGCGCTGCGCCAGAGGCATCTGGCCGAGCATGGTGTGGGGGTTGCCGTAGAGCTTGGCGGCCGCGTCGGCCATGTCGGCGAAAGGCTCGATGAGCGAACGTTGGGCTTCGTAAATTTGATAGAGCATAAAAAGGCGAGAGTCGGCTGCTGCGGTGCAATATAACGCAGCTGTAACAAAAAATCAGTCGGGTGCCGACTCTAAAGAGACCGCGCGGCGGCATTTCCCTGCATCCGCGCGGACGCCTGTCGGTGGTGCGCGACACGCCCAGCGCGCCGGGGCAGCCCGCGCCCAGGGCCGTGTGGCGGCGCGTGCTGCTGTCCGGCCGACGGCCCCTGGCGGCGCCGTCCGACGCCGCCAGCAAGGCGTCCGGCCGCTATCATGGCCGCCATGACCCACGGGTTCTCGTTGTACGACTGGCTGACGAACATCGGGCGTGGCGCGGTGCGCTGGGCCATCGGCTGGTGGATGGTGCTGTTCATCGGCGCGCAGCTGGCGGTGCTGGCGTTTTCGCCCTCCAGCTACCGGCGCGAAGCGCAAGGCGTGGTGCTGCGCCAGATCTACCAGGCGGCCGGACCGGGCCTGCCAGGCTTCACCAGCCTGATGGCGCTGTTCAACGTGGTGGTGATCCGGATCGTGGTGGTGACGGCCTTTGCCTATGGCCTGCCGCGCTACGGGCTGGACGCGGTGATCCGCGTGCTGGTGCTGGAGCTGATTCCCCTGGTGGCAGCGCTGTTCGTGGCGGTGGACTACAGCATTCCGGGCGGCACCCAGGTCTACAAGCTGCGCCGCGACGGCGGCTTCGAGCGCTTGCGGCGCCAGGGCATCGATCCGCTCAGCCACGAAATGCTGCCGCGCGTGCTGGGCGGCATCTTCGCCGTGCTGCTGCTGGCGCTGGTGAGCTGCGTGATCTCCCTGGTGCTGGCCTACATCGCCATCCACGGCTTCACCTGGGCCGGCCTGGCCTCGTACAACCACGCCGTGGGCAATATCTTCGACCCGGTGGTGTCGATGATCTTTTGCATGAAGACCCTGGCCTTCGCCGTCGCGGTGGCCCTGCTGCCGGTGGCCACCGCGCTGCGCGACCTGCCGCGGCGCGGCTCCGGTGCCAGCGTGGAATTGCAAGGCCTGGTGCAGATGTTCGTGCTGATGCTGACGATCGAGGTGGCGTCGCTTATCGGCAATTACTATTGAGTGCCCGCCAGAACCATGACCGCAGTCCCACCCGAACCACCCCCCCCAGCGGACGAGCCGCCTGGCCTGCCGCAGCCCCGGGCGGGCGCGCCCCTGCCGGACGAGGTGCCCCGCGCCTCCTGGCGCTCGCTGCGCAACCTGGAGGTGCGCGCGGCCTTGCTGCTGATCCTCATGGCGGTGCTGATGGCCGGCTCGGTGCTGTACCTGTTGTGGGCGCGCGGCGCTTTCGAGACCACGCAGGCGCTGTACCTGACCACCGACGATTCGGACGGCGTGGTGGTGGGCATGGACATGAGTTTTTCTGGTTTTCCCATCGGTCGCGTCAGCCGCATCGAGCTGGCCGAGGGCGCCACCGTGCGCATCCAGGTCGACGTGCCGGTGAAGGACGCGCACTGGCTGCGCAGCTCCAGCGTGTTCACGCTGGAGAAAGGCCTGGTCGGTGCGGCCCGCCTGCGCGCCTTCACCGGCCTGCTGGACGACCCGCCGCTGCCGCCGGGGGCCGAACGCGCGGTGCTGCGAGGCGACGTGTCGGCCGAGATCCCGAAGATGGTGGCCGACGCGCGCGACGTGCTGCAGAACCTGAACCGCCTGACCTCGGCGCAGTCCGAGCTGGCCCTGACCATGGCCCAGGTGCGCGGCTTTGCCGAGCGCCTGAACAGCGCCAAGGGCGGCCTGATGGCGGCCATCACCGGGGGCGAGGGCGACGGGCGGCGCATCGGCGAGTTGCTGGAGAACGCCCAGCAGCTGATGCGCAACCTGAACAGCGCCACGGCGCGTGTCGACGGCATGGTCAAGCGCGCCGATCAGCAGTTGTTGGGCCGCGAAGGCCTGGTGGGCGACGCCCAGGCCGCCGTGCGCCAGCTCGACGGGCTGTTGCGCGACGCGCGCCAGACCCTGGTCAAGGTGGATGCCGTGCTCACGGAAGTGCAGGGCGTGGCCGGCAACGCGCGCGAGGCCACCGACCACCTGGGGGATTTGCGCGCCGACGTCGAGGCCAGCCTGCGCAAGGTGGATGCCTTGATCTCCGAAATCAGCGGCAAGTGGCCGTTCGCCCCCACCGAGAAAGAGGTCAAGCTGCCGTGAGCCCCGCCCGCCACCGGCCCGTGTGGGCCCGTTCGTTCCGCCACGCCGCCTGGGTCGTGACTGTCCTGGCCCTGACCGCCTGCGCCAGCGGCCCCAAGCCGCCCGACTGGAGCACCAACGCCGTCGGCCACGTGGAGCGCGGCACCGCGGCTTACCTGAAGGGCGATGGCCGCGTCGAAGCCCGCGAGTTTGAGCTGGCGCGCGCCGAAACCGCCCGCACCGGCCGCCCCGAGCTGGTGGCGCGCGTCGAGCTGAGCCGCTGCGCCGCGCGCGTCGCCAGCCTGGATTTCGCGCCCTGCGCCGGCTTCGAGCCCCTGCGCCCGGACGCCGACGAGGCCGAGCGCGCCTACGCCCGCTACCTGGACGGCCAGGCTGGGGCGCAGGACGTGGCCCGGCTGCCGCCGCAGCACCGTGCCGTTGCCGGGGGCGGTGACAGCGTGGCCGGCATCGAAGACCCGCTGGCCCGCCTGATCGCCGCCGGCGTGCTGTTGCGCCAGTCCCGCGCCACGCCCGACACCGTGGCCCGCGCCGTCGAAACCTCGTCGCACCAGGGCTGGCGCCGTCCGCTGCTGGCCTGGCTGGGCGTGCAGGCGCGGCTGGCCGAGGCCGGCGGCGACGCCGCCGAGGCGGCGCGCATCCGCCGCCGCATGGACCTGATCCAACCCGCCGACGGGCGCTGAAAACCGCCCGACCGGCGCGGATGTGGCTTACAGTCGCCCCCAGATGGACCCCACCGCCCCGACCGAACCCGCTGCCCGCGCCGCCTCCGCGCGCCCCAGTCTGCGGGTGAGCGTGCTGATGCGCCGGGTCGCCGCCACCGGCCCCGCCGCGCGCTGGCAGCCCTGGCGTTGGGCGCTGGAAGACGTGGTGCCGCACCTGCCGCAGCACGGCGAGATGGCGCGCGATCTGTACGACCACGGCGGCGGCCTGTGCCGCATCTACCCTGGTCACCTGGTCGAGTTGTTCCGCGACGACGCCGAGGGCTACTACCTGAACGTGACCACGCCCGCGCCGGGCTGGTTCGTGCTGTGGCGCCTGCACGAGCAGGAGGGCGGCGAACCGATGCCGCGCCCCGAGGCCGTGAGCCTGAGCTACCACGACGCCGGCCGCTGGCTGGACGCGCAGGAAACCGTCGAGCAGGTGCCGGCCCCGCCCGAGGTGGTGGCCTGGCTGCGCGATTTCGTTCAGACGCATTACCAGCCCGAGCCCAAGCGCCGCCAGCGCCCGCAAAGTTTTCAGCCGCTGGCCGACCGCTTCGGCAACCCGGCGCGCGTGTCGGTCGAGGAAAAGCGCCGTGGCGGCCAGGGGTGAGCGCATGACGAACGACGACGACGGTGCGGAAGGCTTTCTCGGCCGCTGGTCGCGCCGCAAGGTGCAGGCGCGCGACGGACGCCCAGCGCCGGAACCCGCGCCGCCACCCGCCGCGCCACCAGAAAATGAGCCAAATCAGCCGTTGGTCGGCGTGGATCAATCCAGTGTAGCTATCAAAAACGAAGCGCCTGCGCCGAGTCTGGAGGACGTCCAGGCCTTGACCCCGGAGGCCGACTTTCGTCCCTTCGTGGCCCGTTCGGTGGCACCCGAGGTGCGCAACGCCGCGTTTCGCAAGCTGTTCGCGGATCCGCACTTCAATGTCATGGACGGGCTGGACATCTACATCGACGACTACAGCCGGCCCGATCCGCTGACCGCCGGCACGCTGCGCCAG
>JAIUOM010000245.1 GCA_020161215.1 Pseudomonadota bacterium | reverse complement strand
TGGCGGCGGTCAGCAAATTGGCCGGGTCGCTGAAGTCGACCTTGTTGTCGACCCAGATCTTGGCCCCGGCGATGGTGATCAGGCCAAACACCACGATCGACACCCCGCCCATCACCGGCAGCGGGATGGCCTGGATCAGCGCGCCGAACTTGGGTGAAAAACCCAGCACCAGCGCCAGCAACGCCGCCACCAGGAACACCGCCGTGGAGTAGATGCGCGTGGCCGCCATCACGCCGATGTTCTCGGCGTAGGTGGTCACGCCGGTGCCGCCCGCGCTGCCCGACACCACGGTGGCCACGCCGTCGCCGATGAAGGCGCGGCCGATGCTGGCGTCCAGGTTCTTGCCGGTCATGGCGGCCACGGCCTTGATGTGGCCCAGGTTCTCGGCCACCAGGATCAGCGCCACCGGGGCGATCAGCAGCATGGCGTTGCCGTCGAACACCGGCGCGGTGAACTTCGGCACGCCGACCCAGGCGGCGGCGGCGATGCCCGAGAAATCCATCGGCTTGCCCAGGCCCAGGCCATTGGTCAGCAGCAGGTAGATCAGGGTGGCCAGCGCCAGGCCGACCAGGATCAGCAGGCGCTGCACCATGCCGCGCGTGAACACCGCCACCAGCGCCACGCTGACGAAGGTGACCAGTTGCATCCAGCTGTCGAAGTTGCCGGCGGCCATGTTCTTGATCGGCACGCCGGCCAGGTTCAGGCCGATCACGGCGACCACGGCGCCGGTCACCACCGGGGGCATCAGCCGCTCGATCCAGCCCGTGCCGACGGCCTGCACGACGGCGCCGATGGCGATGTAGACCACGCCGCAGGCGATGATGCCGCCCAGCGCCAGGCCGAGGTTGGCGTTCGGCCCCTTGCCGGCGTAGGCGGTGGCGGCGATCACCACGCCGATGAAGGCGAACGAGGAACCCAGGTAGCTGGGCACCTTGCCGCCGGTGATGAAGTAGAAAATGAGCGTGCCGATGCCGCTCATGAAGATCGCCAGATTGGGGTCGAACCCCATCAGGATCGGCGCCAGCACGGTGGCGCCGAACATGGCGATCACGTGCTGCACGCCCATGGCGGCGGTCTGCGGCCAGGGCAGCCGTTCGTCGGGGCCGATCACGCCGCCGCCGGCCAGGGTGGCGGCCGGTCTTTCCTGCCAGCTCAACAGGCTCATCGCTTCGCTCCTCATGTGCGCATTGTCGAAAGGCGCAATGGTAGGGCGTGCGGGGCCGGTCAGCGCCGGCCGTGCGTGCCCGGCACGTGGCTGGGCTGGGCGTGGCCCTCGTGCGCCGGGCGCGGCGCGGCGTCGGCCGTCGACGGCTGCGCCAGCCCGGTCAGGATGCCGCAGTGCGCCGTGTCGCTGGCCTGCCGGCACTGCGCGCGCAGCGTTTGCAGCTGGGTTTTCAGCGCGCGCAGCTCGCGGATGCGCGTGGCGATGTGGCCGATGTGCGCGTCCAGCAAGGTGTTGACGGCGCCGCAGTCGGCCTCGGGCTGGTCGCGCCAGGTCAGCAGGGTGCGGATTTCCTCCAGCGACATGTCCAGCCCCCGGCCCTGGCGAATGAAGGCCAGGCGCTCGGCGTGCGCCGGGCCGTAGTCGCGGTAGTTGTTGGCGCCGCGCGCCGGGGCCGGCAGCAGGCCCAGGCGCTCGTAGTAGCGGATGGTGTCCGCCGGCGTGCCCGTGGCCTGGGCCAGTTCGCTGACTCTCATGGCCGCATGCTACGCCGCTTGACCCTGGAGTTGCTCCAGGGTTTCCAATGGCCGTATGGGCAGTAAAACTATTTCCGAGCACAGCGTCACCTGGCGCATTCCGAACCTGGACTGCGCGGCCGAGGAAAGCGAGATCCGCCACGCCTTGCGGGGCGTGGCCGGCATCCAACGTCTGGCGTTCCGCCTCGGCGCGCGCGAGCTCACGGTGCACGCCGCGCCGGGCCTGTGGCCGCACATCGAGCGGCAGCTGCGCGCCGCCGGCTTCGCCCCGGCGCCGGACGGCGCCGACGCGCGCGGTGACGGCCAGTGTGCGCACGACCACGACCATGGCCACGACCACGCGCAGGGCGGCGGCGGCGCGGGCTGGCGCGCCCTGTGGCTGGCGCCCGGCCTGCCGCGCATCGCCGGCGCCCTGCTGCTGGCCTTGGGCGCGGAGGCCGTGCACGCCTTCGTGGCCGGCCCCTGGCAGGTGGCCGGCATGGCGCTGGCCGTGGCGGCGGTGGCGCTGTCCGGCCTGGCCACCTACGGCAAGGGGCTGAACGCGCTGCGGCGCGGGCGCCTGAACATCAGCGCGCTGATGGCGGTGGCGGTCACCGGCGCCTTCCTGATCGGCCAGTGGCCCGAGGCGGCCATGGTGATGGCCTTGTACGCCCTGGCCGAGCACCTGGAGGCGCGCGCCGTGGACCGCGCCCGGGGCGCCATCGGCCAGTTGCTGGACATGGCGCCGGCGCAGGTCGAGCAGCGCGATGCCGCCGGTGCCTGGCGGCTGGTGGCGGCGGCCGAGGTGGCGCCCGGCGCCACCGTGCGCGTCAAGCCCGGCACGCGGCTGGCGCTGGACGGCGTGGTGACGGCCGGCCGCAGCGCGGTCGATCAGGCGCCCGTCACCGGTGAAAGCCTGCCGGTGGACAAGGCGGTGGGCGACACCGTGTACGCCGGCAGCCTGAACCAGACCGGGGTGCTGGAGTTGCGCGTGACGGCCGCCGCACGCGACACGCAACTGGCGCGCATCATCCACGCGGTCGAGCAGGCGCAGGGCGAGCGCGCGCCCACGCAGAGTTTCATCGACCGCTTTGCCGCCGTCTACACGCCGGTGGTGTTCGCGCTGGCGCTGGCGGTGGCGCTGCTGGGGCCGTGGCTGGCCGGCTGGAGCC
>JAIUOM010000059.1 GCA_020161215.1 Pseudomonadota bacterium | reverse complement strand
CGGCAGCGGCATCACGCTGCGCTTCATCGAGTACATGGACGTGGGCGCCACCAACGGCTGGCGCATGGACGAGGTGCTGCCCAGCGCCGACGTGGTCCGGCGGCTGCAATCCGAATTCCCGCTCGCCGCGCTCGAAGCCACCGCCCCCGGCGAAACCGCCCAGCGCTGGGGCTACGCCGACGCACAGGGCCGCCACGACGCGACGCTGGGTGAAGTGGGCGTGATCAGCAGCGTCACGCACGCCTTTTGCGGCGACTGCAACCGCGCCCGCCTGTCGACCGAGGGGCGGGTGTACCTGTGCCTGTTCGCCGCGCAGGGGCACGATTTGCGCGCGCTGCTGCGCGGCGGCGCCGACGACGCCGCCATTGCCGGCGCCATCGCCGCCATCTGGCAGGGACGCGACGACCGCTACAGCGAGCTGCGCGCCAGCCTGCCGCCCGACACGGCCGAGGGCCGGCGGCGGGTGGAGATGAGCTACATCGGGGGGTGATGCGCCCCACCGAACTGTGCTCGCCCCGCCTGCGCCTGCGCCAGTGGCAAGCCGCGGACCGCGCCCCCTTTGCCGCGCTGAACGCCGACCCGGCGGTGATGGCGCACTTTCCGGCCCCGCTCACATCTGTGCAAAGCGATGCCCTGGCCGAGCGCCTGCAGGGGCTGATCGCGCAATACGGCTGGGGCTTCTGGGCGCTGGAGCTGCGCGCCGACGGCCGCTTCATCGGCTTTGCCGGCCTGAACCCCGCCCCCGCCGGGCTGCCGTTTGCCCCCGCCGTCGAGATCGGCTGGCGCCTGGCGCGCGCCCACTGGGGTCAGGGGCTGGCCAGCGAGGCGGCTCGCCAGGCCGTGTCCTTTGCCTTT
This sequence comes from Pseudomonadota bacterium, assembly GCA_020161215.1. Lineage (GTDB taxonomy): Bacteria > Pseudomonadota > Gammaproteobacteria > Burkholderiales > Burkholderiaceae_C > Ottowia. The sequence continues at coordinate 24,086 of JAIUOM010000059.1, read as the reverse complement.
GACGCGCTGGATCTGCTCGAGGTCGTGGCCTTCACCGCCCTGCCCAACCAGCGCTCGCGCGCGGTGATGGCGCGGCTGGGCATGCGCGAAAGCGGCCAGTTCGACCACCCCGCCCTGCCCCACGGCCACGCCCTGCGCCGGCACTGGCTGTACCGCCTGGGCCGTCCGCCCTCGGCCTCGCGCATACTTGGCACATGAGTCACGGCACCGAAAACACCCCCATCACCGCCCTGCTGCTGGCCGGCGGCCGTGGCAGCCGCATGGGCGGGGTCGACAAGGGCTTGCAGAACTTCAACGGCGTGCCCCTGGCCCTGAACGCCCTGCTGCGCCTGCAGCAGCAAACCCAGCCGCCGGCCGAGGTGCTGATCAACGCCAACCGCAACCTGGCGGCCTACGAAGCGCTGGGCGCCCCCGTCTGGCCCGACGCCCTGCCCGATTTCGCCGGGCCGCTGGCGGGTTTTCTGACCGGGCTGGAGCATTGCGCCACCCCGTTGCTGCTGACCCTGCCCTGCGATGTGCCGCACTTTCCGCTCAGCCTGTGCCAGCGGCTGGCCGACGCCTTGCACGCCGAAGGCGCCCAGATCGCCATGGCCGCGGCCCCCGAAAGCGACGGCCAGTTGCGCACCCAGCCCGTGTTTTGCCTGCTGCGCGCCGAGCTGCTGGAAAGCCTGACCCGCTTCACCCACGGCGGCGGGCGCAAGATCGACGCCTGGACGGCCCAGCACCGGCAGGTGATCGTGCCCTTCAACGTGCCGGGCGACGACCCGCTGGCCTTCGCCAACGCCAACACCTTGTCCGAGCTGCGCGCGCTCGAGATGCCGCCTCGCTGACCAGGAGAACCCCCATGCCTGCCGCCAACGTCACCCTTCGCCTGCTGAACGACGCCGACCTGCCCGCCTACAAGGCGCTGCGCGACACCGGCCTGCAGAGCGACCCCGAGGCCTTCACCACCGACTTCGACCGCGCCAGCCTGCTGCCGGCCGCCAGCTACGCCACGCGCCTGGGGCGCCCGCCGCAGGACAACTTCATCCTGGGGGCGTTCGATACGTCGGGCGCCATGCTGGGCGCCGTGGTGTGCGAGCGCGAGCCGCTGCTGAAAAAGCGCCACGAAGCCGCCCTGATCGGCATGATCATCGCCCCCGAGGCGCGCGGCCAGGGCATCGGCAAGGCGCTGCTGAAGGAGTTTGACGCCATGGCCCGGCAGCTGCCGGGCCTGGAGCAGGTGGTGCTGAGCGTCACCGCCGACAACACCCACGCCGTCAAGCTGTACGAAGCCGCCGGCTTCGTACGCTACGGCCTGCTGCCGCACGCCATCAAACTGGACGGACGCTATTACGACAAGGCCTTGATGCTCAAGCGCCTATGAAAAGCATTGCCCAGATCGCCGCCGAACTGGCCGGCTACGACCCCCAGGCCCTGCCGGCCGACGCGGTCAACGCCTTTCTGGAGCGCCTGATCGAACCCGTCACCAAGGTCGAGCGCGTGGGCCTGTTCGACGCCCTGGGCCGCGTGCTGGCCGAGGACATCGTCTCGCCCTTGAGCGTGCCGCCGCACGACAACTCGGCCATGGACGGCTTTGCCTTCGACGGCGCCCAGCTGGCGGCCGGCCAGCCGCTGCGGCTGCGCGTGCTGGGCACGGCCCTGGCCGGCCCGGCCTGGCGCGGCGCGGTGGCGGCCGGCGAATGCGTCAAGATCATGACCGGCGCCGTCATGCCGGCCGGCCTGGACACCGTGGTGCCGCAGGAGTTCACCCGCCTGGACGGCGACTGGGTTCAGCTGCCGGCCGACGTGCTGCGGCGCGGCGACAACCGCCGCCGTCGCGGCGAAGACCTGATGGCCGGCCAGCCCGCGCTGCGCCGCGGCGAGCGCATCGGGCCCGCCGCCCTGGGCCTGATCGCCAGCCTGGGCCTGGCCGAGGTGCCCGTGCTGCGGCGCCTGCGCGTGGCTTACTTCTCCACCGGCGATGAAATCCTGAGCCTGGGCCAGCCGCCGCGCGAGGGCGCGGTGTACGACAGCAACCGCTACACCGTGTTCGGCCTGCTCACGCGCCTGGGCTGCGAAGTGATCGACCTGGGCGTGGTGCCCGATGACCCGGCGCGGCTGCAAGCCACGTTTGCCCACGCCGCCGCCCGCGCCGACGCCGTCGTCACCAGTGGCGGCGTGAGCGTGGGCGAGGCCGACCACACCAAGGCCATGATGAAGCAGCTGGGCGACGTGGCTTTCTGGCGCATCGCCATGCGCCCTGGCCGGCCCATGGCGGTGGGACGCATCCCGCGCCCGGGCGCCACGCCCTCGGCGAGCGATTTTTCAGCAAAAACCGGCACTGGCCGGCATGCAGAAATCCTGAGCAGCTACGGAAAAGATAGCAAACAAGAAGTCGGCGCGGTGCTGTTCGGCCTGCCCGGCAACCCGGTGGCGGTGATGGTCACCTTCCTGGCCTTCGTGCGCCCCGCCCTGCTGCGCATGATGGGCGCGCGCCCGGAGGCCCCGGTGCTGCTGCGCGCGGCCAGCGAGCAGGCGCTGCGCAAAAAACCGGGCCGCACCGAATACCAGCGCGGCATCGTCACCCGCCACGCCGACGGGCGCCTCACGGTGCGCACCACCGGCAACCAGGGCTCCGGCGTGCTCTCGTCCATGGTGCAGGCCAACGGCCTGATCGTGCTGGAGCACGCGCGCGGCAACGTGGCGGCGGGCGACGACGTGGGGGTGATGATGTTCGAGGCGGCCATGGGCTAAGCCAGGCTGAACGAGCCCGTCGCGCAAGCGCCGGCCGCACGGCACAATAGGGCCCCATGGCCAACCTCGCATCCGTCCTCAAGTCCGAAATCGCCCGCGTCGCCCGCAAGGAGGTGCGCGCCGAGATCGAAAGCCTGAAAAAAACCAGTGCCCAGCACCGCGGCGCCATCGCCCAGTTGCGGCGCCAGGTGAGCGATCTGGAGCGGCAGCTGAAACAGGCGCGCCGCCAGGTCGCCGCCGCGCCGGCCCCCGGCGCGGACGCGGGCGACGTCGGCACGCCGCGCCGCTTCAGCGCCCCCCGGCTGGCCGCCCACCGCGCCAAACTGGGTCTGTCGGCCGCCATCTACGGCAAGCTGATCGGCATGAGCGGCGCCACCATTTACCTGTGGGAACAAGGCAGATCGCGCCCCAACCCGGAGCAACTGGAACGCCTGGCGGCGCTGCGGGCAATGGGGCGGCGGGCAATCGAGGACAGACTGCAAGAATCTGCCTAGGTCACCAGAGAGCTTGCCCTCGGCGCGATTTTTTAGGGGCAAGGCAGGCCATCGCTGGCGTTGCCGGCAACTGCCACATCACTGAGGTTGGGCTTTTTCCAGCACAGGCAGCGCGCCTGCGCTTAAGGCAAGCGTGCGGACACCCCAAAAGCTCAGCAGCGACAGCCCCAGCGTTGCCGCCAGCACGGTGCAGAAGGCCCCATACAGGGGCACCGGAAGCGCCGCGGCAATTCCAACAAGGACGGCGGCGCAGCCCATCTGCAGAAAGCCCAGCAAGGCCGATGCAGCGCCGGCTTTTTGTCCGAAGGGCTGCAAGGCGATGGCCGTGCCCAGCGGGTTGATCAAACCCATGCCCAGCAGAAAAACCGTGATGGCGGCGCAAAAGTAGGTCGTATTCTCCGGGCCGACCAGCAAGGCCACGCCCCCGGCCCCTGCGATCAGGATGCCCGCCCGCGCCGCCCGAATCTGCCCCATGCGGCGCGCCAGCCGGGGGGCCAACAGGCCGGCGCCAAAGACGACGAAGACGGTGGCGGCAAAGAACAACGACAGCCCCAGGGGCGAGAAGCCAAAACCGGTCATCAGGATGGCCGGCGCCAGGGAGAAGAACATGTACAGCGAGCCGATGACCAGGCTGACCGACAACGCGGGCGCGATGAAGCGGCGATCGCCGAGCAACTCGGCATAGGTCTTCAGGACGGCCGAGCCGGAGAGCGGCACGCGCTTGTCGACCCCGTGTGTCTCGCCCAGGCTGGTCAGGTAGCGGATGCCCAGCAGCACGGCCATCAGCGCCACCAGGCCGAACGTCGACCGCCAGCCCAGCACGCTGTTCAGCGCGCCGCCCAGCAAGGGCGAGAACCCGGGCGCGGCGGCCATGGCCACCATGATCAAGGACAGCGCGCGTGCCAGCGCCTCCCCCTCGAACAGATCGCGCGCAATGGCCCGCGACAGCACCGAGGTGGCACACACGCCCAGCGCTTGCACGATGCGGCCGACGATGAGTTGAGGCAGGCTGCCCGCCAAGGCGCAAATAGCGCTGCCGGCCACGAACACCACCAAACCGAACACCACCAGCCACTGGCGACCAAAGCGGTCGGACAAGGGGCCGACGAAGAGCTGGCCCACGGCAAAGGCCACAAAGAAGCTGGCCAGCGTGGCGCTCAGCTCCTTCACGGACGTGCCCAACTCGCCCGCCATGTCGGGAAAGGCGGGCAGGATGATGTTGGTGGCCAGCGAGCCCAGCGCGGCCAGGCCCGCCAGCAGGGCCAGCAAAGCGCCCGTCAACCGGGTGGCGGAATCAGGCGCCTGCTGCATCAACGACCTCCTCGTTCAGCGTCTCGATAGAGGCATCCAGCAAGGCGTGCAAGGCCAGCACGCGCTCGACACCCAAGCGCTCGTTCAGCGCCGTTTGGGCCGCCTTCCAGGCGCGCAGCCCTTCGGCGCGGATGGCGTGGCCCGCCGCCGTCGCCTCGACCAGACGACTGCGTGCGTCTTCGCCCGCTCCCACCGTGAGCCAGCCCTGCGCCGCCATGGGCTGCAGGTTGCGGGTCAAGGTCGACGCGTCCATTTGCATGCGACGGGCCATCTCGCCCGGCCGAATGGGGCCCAGCTTGACCACGAGCGAGAGCAAGGCGAACTGCGTGTTCTTCAAGCCCACCTTGGCGATGTAGCTGTCGTAGTGCCGCGAGACCATGCGGTCAAGCTGGCGCAGTTTCAGGTTGGTGCAGCCCTGCGGCTTGGGTGCGATTTGCATGTTTTTATTGTATCTACAATTATTGTAAATACAATAAAAGATGCCTTGATTGCCGCCGGCTTGGCGCCCCGCCAGGTCACAACTGCGCGGAAACGCAGATCTCCCGGTGGGCGTTCAACACGAGCGTCCCCCAATCCTCCGTCCACCCCACACCACTTGGCATCGCTTCGCATCGCCTGCGCGACGCAAGCTGCGGGCCTGTTGCACACCTGCTCAGAATTTTGTATGATGAACGTCATGTCAAAAATCACGGGCACCGCCAGAAGTTTGGCCAAGGAGGCGTCGCACGATCGCATCGTCGACGCGGCTGCGCGTGCCATACGGCGCAGTGGCTACAACGGCACGGGCGTGGCCGACATCATGAAAGAAGCCGGTCTGACGCATGGCGCCTTCTACGCCCACTTCGCGTCGCGTGAGGCCATGCTGGCCGAGGCCGCGGACCGTGCGGGCGCCGAGTCGAATGCGGCCGCCGTCAAAGTGCTCGCTAAAGCCCCGCCAGACCAGGCGCTGCGGACCTTGGTCGAGGCCTATCTTTCCAAGGCGCACCTGGAGAGCATCGAAACGGGTTGTCCGGTGTCGGCGTTGGGTTCTGAAATGCCGCGCCAATCGCCCGAGGTGCGTCGTGCGGCCACCTCGCGCATCAAGGAAATGGTCGACCTGGTCGCCCGCCAGATGCCCGACTGGGGCCAACCCAGTGCGCATGAGCGTGCACTGGCCGCCGTGGCAGCGATGGTGGGCACCTTGGTGCTGGCCCGCGCGGTTGATGACCCCGCGCTGTCAGATGCTCTGTGCGCCGCCACCATCGAGAGCTTGACGCCGCCTGCGGCTTGAGCACCAGCCATCGCATTTTTTTTACCTTCAAATATGATGATCATCATGTCAATCTCCCCACCAAAGCCAACCGCTCGATCCGCCTCCCGCATCTGAATCCAAGCACCCCCATGAAAGCACTCACCTTCCAACGCTATGGCAAATCGCCCGACATCGGGTTCGCCGACGTTTCCCGCCCGACGCTGAAACCCGACGAACTGCTGGTTCAGGTCCACGCCGCGGGTTTGAACCCCATCGACAACATGATCCCGACGGGCACGTTCAAGCCCGTCCTCCGGTTTCAGCTGCCGGCCACGCTGGGCAGCGATCTGGCCGGTGTGGTGACCGAGGTGGGCAGCAACGTCACCCGCTTCAAGCCCGGCGACGCCGTCTTTGCCAGCATCTTTGATCTGGGCACCGGCGCCATCGCCGAATACGCAGTCGTGCCCGAGTGCGCGGCAGCGCTCAAGCCCGCCAACCTGGACTTCGTGCAGGCCGCCTCGATCCCCATGGTCGGGCTCACCGCCTGGCAAGCGCTGAAGGAGCGCGCCCAGCTCACGCGCGGCCAGAAGGTATTCATCCCCGCAGGGTCGGGCGGCATCGGCACCTTCGCCATCCAGCTGGCCAAGGTTTTTGGCGCCCACGTGGGGACCAACACCAGCACCGGCAATGTCCCCCTGGTGAGCAGCCTGGGCGCCGACGAGGTGGTCGACTACAAGAAGCAAGACTTCGAGAAGGTGCTGCGGGGCTACGACGTCGTGCTCGGCACGATCCGTGGCGACGCAATTGAAAAATCCATCGACATCCTCAAGCCCGGCGGAAAAATCGTCTCACTCATCGGGCCGCTGGATGCCGCATTCGCCCGTGCCCGGCACCTCAACTTTGTCCTGACCTGGGTCTTCGGGCTGATGAGCCGCAAGATCATGCGCCTGGCGAAAAAGCGCGACGTCAGCTACTCGTTCCTCTTCATGCGCCCCGACGGCGCTCGGCTTGCCGAGATTGGCGAGCTTCTGCAGACCGAACGCATCCGGCCCGTCATCGACAAGGTGTTTCCTTTCGATCAGGCCAAGGAGGCGCTGGAATACCTGGCCCAAGGCCGCTCCAAAGGCAAGGTCGTCGTCCAGGTCCGGTAAATCGCCCGTGCAACACCAATGCACGGTGTTGCACACCCACTCATATGATGAACATCATATTTTTCTCTCCCCTCAATCCTAGGAATCCCTCATGAAAATCGAAAACTCAGTCGCCCTCGTCACCGGCGCCAACCGCGGCATCGGTCTGGCCTTTGCACGCGAGTTGCTCGCGCGCGGCGCCCGCAAGGTCTACGCCGCGGCGCGCAACCCTTCAACCGTGAGCTTGCCCGGCGTCCATGCCTTGCAGCTTGACGTGACCAATCCCAGAGACATCGCCGCCGCCGCTGAACTGGCGGCCGACGTCACGCTGGTGATCAACAATGCAGGCGTGGCCCAACCTGGGGGCTTTCTCGCCCCGGACAGCGATGACGTCGCTCGCCGCATCTTTGACACCAACGTTTTCGGCGTGATGAACCTGAGCAAGGCCTTTGCGCCCGTGCTCAAGGCCAACGGCGGCGGCGCCCTGCTCAATGTGCTGTCCGTCGCCGCGTGGGTCAACGACGGGCAACTGGCGGCCTACTCCGCCAGCAAGTCTGCCGCCTGGTCGCTCACCAACGCCCTGCGTCATGAGCTGGCGGCGCAGAAAACCCAGGTGCTGGGCCTGCACATGGCCTATGTTGACACCGACCTCACGCGCGGCTTCGACGTTCCCAAAAGCAGCGCCGAGGATATTGTTCGAAGCGCGCTCAACGGGCTGGAGGCTGGTCTTGATGAAGTTCTGGCCGACGCGCTCACCCAGCAGATTCATCAAGGACTGACGGCGCCGCGCCCGGTTTACCTCGCATAAAGCCCAGATGGACCTGGGTATGCCCAGGTCATCACCTGCACCACACCACCACTTCAGTTCGGTACCCCTATGAAATCGGAAAGCACCGTCGACGACACCCTCCGCGCCTGGAACGCTCAACTGGAGGCCGTGCGGTCAGTCCAGCGCAGCAGAGGCGGCGGCCAAGCAGGTCTGCCAAGACCGGAGCAGATTTCGGGCAAATCCGGCCTCGAAATCATGACGGCCCTGCTCCAGGGCGACTTGCCGCACCCCTACATGGCGGACACCTTTGGGTGCGATCTGGTCGAGTTGGGCGATGGGCTGGCCGTCTTTCAGGCGACCCCGCTGCTGAAACACTACAACCCGCTCGGGTCGGTTCACGGCGGCTGGTATGCCACGCTGCTGGACTTCGCTTTGGGGTGCGCGGTTCAAACCCGCTTACCGGCAGGACGCGGCTACACCACCTCGCAAATCAACGTCAACATCGTGCGTGCCGCCAGCACCCAAACAGGGCCGCTGCGCTGCATTGGCCAGGCGCTGCATGTCGGGCGGCAGATCGGAACCTCGGAAGCCAGGATCGTGGGGCCCGACGGAAAACTGTATGCCCATGCGTCTACGACTTGCGCCATCTTTGACGCTGCATAGACCCCGGGTTCGCAACATCGGAACCGGATGCTGCGGAACGTCGCCGAGTTCGAACGCACGGCGTTGCTAAGAACGTGTTCACGATCTTTGGTGAATGCCTGGAAATAGCGTGGTGCGCACCAAGAAGTGCCCCAGCGACATCAGTCGCGAACAGTTCGAGATCATCAGGGCGCTACTGGAGAGTGCGCGCAAGAAAACCAAACCGCGCACAGTTCATCTGTACGAAGTGTTCTGCGCGGTGCTGTACCTGCTGCGCACCGGCTGCCAGTGGCGTGCGCTGCCCAGCGACTTTCCTAAGTGGCGCACGGTGCATGCGTACTTTGCCCAATGGAGCCAGCCCGATGCGCAGGGCGTCGGTCTGCTGGAGCAGACATTAAAAAAATCAGGTTGGCGTGGCCCGAGAGAAACTGGGGCGCAACGCTTGCAGCACGCTCTTGATCGTGGACGCGCAGAGCGTGAAGAACACGGATACGGCAGCCCTGAAAGGCTATGACGCTGGCAAGAAGATCTCGGGCATCAAGCGCCACATTGCGGTGGATACCCAAGGATTGCCGCATGCGGGGGCCGTGACCACGGCCGAGGTGACGGATCGTAAAGGGGCATTGCAGGCACTGAGCCGTTGCAAGCCTGGGCTCAAGCGGGTGCAAAGCGTGCTATGCGACGCTGGCTACGTGGGTCAGCCCTTCGCACAGGGCGTGCGCGAGATCCTGGGTGAGCGCGTGACAGTGCAGATTGCCAAGCGCAGCGAGCTGCATACCTTCAAGGTCATGCCCAAGCGCTGGGTCGTGGAGCGCAGCTTTGCCTGGCTGGACAAGAACAGGCGGCTATGGAAGAACTGCGAGCGCCTGATCAACACCAGCTTGCAATTCATCCATCTGGCTTTCTTGGCGCTGCTGCTCAGAAGATCGTAAACACGCTCTAAGAACTACACCGTTCAGGGGCAAGGTCAAAATTTCCCTTTGCTGCATCACTCCACCGTCACGCTCTTGGCCAGGTTTCTCGGCTTGTCCACGTCCGTCCCCCGCGCCACCGCCGTGTGGTAGGCCAGCAGCTGCAGCGGCACGACGTGCAGGATGGGAGACAGGGCGCTGTAGTGCTCGGGCATGCGGATAACGTGCAGGCCGTCGCCGCTTTCGATCTGGCTGTCGGCGTCGGCCAGCACGTACAGCACGCCGCCGCGCGCGCGCACTTCCTGCATGTTGCTCTTGAGTTTTTCCAGCAACTCGTCGTTGGGCGCCACGGTGACCACCGGCATGCTGCTGGTGACCAGCGCCAGCGGGCCGTGCTTGAGTTCGCCGGCGGCGTAGGCCTCGGCGTGGATGTAGGTGATTTCCTTGAGCTTCAGCGCGCCTTCCTGGGCGATCGGGTAGTGCAAGCCGCGGCCCAGGAACAAGGCGTTTTCCTTGGCGGCGAACTGTTCGGCCCAGTCGATGATCTGCGGCTCCAGCGCCAGCACGGACTGCAGGGCCACCGGCAAGTGGCGCATGGCCTTCAGGCGCGCGCTTTCCTGCTCGTCGCTGAGCAGGCCGCGCACCTTGGCCAGCGCCAGGGTCAGCAAAAACAGCCCAGCCAGCTGGGTGGTGAAGGCCTTGGTGCTGGCCACGCCGATCTCGATGCCGGCGCGCGTCAGGTAGGCCAGCTTGCATTCGCGCACCATGGCGCTGGTGGCCACGTTGCACACCGTCAGGGTGTGGCGCATGCCCAGCGACTGGGCGTGGCGCAGCGCCGCCAGGGTGTCGGCGGTTTCACCCGATTGCGTGATGGTGACGACCAGGGTGTCGGGGTCGGGCACCGAGGTGCGGTAGCGGTATTCGCTGGCGATTTCCACCTGGCAGGGCACGTGGGCGATCGACTCCAGCCAGTACTTGGCCACGCAGCCGGCGTAGTAGCTGGTGCCGCAGGCCAGAATCAGCACCTGCCGAATCGACTGAAACGTCGGGTAGGCGCCATCGCCCGGGGCGTGGTTACCCGACGCCTCGAACAGCTCCGGCACCACCGACTGCACCCCTTCCAGGGTGTCGCCGATGGCGCGCGGCTGCTCGAAGATTTCCTTTTGCATGTAGTGCCGGTACGGGCCCAGCTCGGCCGCGCCACTCATGGCCTGCACGGTTTTCACGGCGCGCGTGACGCGCTGGCCGGCGCGGTCGCACACCCAGTGCTTGCCCAGCTGCACGTCGACCACGTCGCCGTCTTCCAGGTAGACGATCTGGTCGGTGACGCCGGCCAGGGCCATGGCGTCGCTGGCCAGGAAGTTCTCCTTGCCGTCGGCGCCCACGCCCAGCACCAGGGGCGAGCCCTCGCGCGCGCCCACCAGGCGCTGCGGCTCGTCGCGGTGCACCACGGCGATGGAGTAGCTGCCGCGCAGGCGCTTGACGGCGGCCTGCACGGCGGCCATCAGGTCGCCCTCGTACAGGCTGTCGATCAGGTGGACGATGGTCTCGGTGTCGGTCTGGCTGGAGAAGTGGTAGCCGCGCGCCGTCAGCTCGTGGCGCAAAGCCTCGTGGTTCTCGATGATGCCGTTGTGCACCAGGGTCACGCGGCCGGGCCGGTCGGGCTCGACGCGGCCGCCCTCATGCGGGCCCAGACTGAAGTGCGGGTGCGCGTTGGCCACCGCCGGGGCGCCGTGCGTGGCCCAGCGCGTGTGGGCGATGCCGGTGTGGCCCACCAGTTGCTCGGCTTCGCATTGCGCCGCCAGGTCGGCCACGCGGGCAATGCCGCGCACGCGCCGCAGCTCGCCCGGAGGCGCGCCAGCGCCGGCCGAATGGACGGCCACGCCGCAGGAGTCGTAACCCCGGTATTCCAGCCGCTGCAGGCCCTGCACCAGGATGGGAACGATGTTGCGCGTGGAAACCGCGCCGACGATGCCGCACATGACTTGTCTGCTCCTCGGGTGGAAATGCGCCGCGCGGGCCGCAGCACTGGGACACGATCCTAGACAAGTTGTTTCAAAATTTTTGATCTATTTTTGGTACAAAATTGAATAAAAATTCATTTTGATCTATATATGGATGAAAATTTCAAAATAAACTTCACCATGGAATTTGACGACATTGATTGGGCCCTGCTGAATGCCCTGCAGCAGGATGCCGCCGAAAGCAACCAGGCCCTGGCCGAGCGCGTGCACGTCTCGCCGCCCACCGCGCTGCGCCGCGTGCGGCGCCTGCACGAGGCGGGCCTGGTCACCGGCCAGGTGGCCTTGCTGGACGAAGACCGGGTGGCGGCCCTGCGTGGCCATGGCCTGACGGCGATTGCCGAGGTCTCCCTGGACCGCCAGGGCACCGAGCACCAAGAGGCCTTCGAGCGCCGCGTGGTGCAGGACGCGGCGGTGCGCCAGTGCTACCGCGTGGCGCCGGGGCCGGACTTCGTGCTGGTGCTGCGGGTGGCCGACATGCCGGCGTACCAAGCGCTGGCCGAGCGCCTGTTCACGCAGGACGCCAACGTGCGCAACGTGCGGGTGTTCTTCTCGGTGCGGCGGGCCAAGTTCCGCACCGAGGTGCCCTTCGGTCGATCTTGAGCATTTTGGGCCGCAGGCCGGCGTCGGTTCATCCTGATTAGCTATGCATTTGAGAGCAAATTCAAACCACGAGAGGGCCAGGGGATTCGACAGCGGTCTTTTTAGCCATTGGCCGGCGCCGAATCGGCCACGGCAGCTCTCAATTAAAGAGCAAACGCAGGCCTTTCTCGCCGGGTGAAGAATCCGGCCGGCCCGGGCCACGAGCGGCGACGGTGTCGGCGTGTGCGCCGTGAATTCAGGACTCAGCTGGCCCCGCCCTACCCCATCGCCCAGAGGCTCGCGCCCAACGCCAGGGCCGCCCCCAGCAAGGCCACCGCCCGCCCCACCCGCAGGCGCCCCTGCAGCAGCGCGCACAGCAGCCACAGGGCACCGGTCAGCAGGCCGAAGGCGCCCAACGCCAGGGGCAGCGGCATGCGATCAGCGTGCCACAGAAACAGCGCCGTGCCGGCCAGCGCCCCGGCGAACAGCAGCAGCGCCAAGGCCCGCGCGGCGCGCGAGACCGGCGGATCAAAGCGCTGGCGTGCCGCCTGCAAGTCAAAGGCCGGGCGCGGAAAACGCGCCGCCACGTCGGCCGGCCGCCAGCCGGGGGCTTTCAGCCACACGCGCAGCTTGTCGCCCCAGGCCTGGGCGTGCCAGCTGTCTTGGGCCAGCGCCCAGTACACCTCGGCGTTGGCCCACAGCGGATCCCAGGAGTTGAGCGGCGCACGCGTGCCGTAGACCGGCGGCTCGCGCTCGTCCTCCTCGTGGAAGGTGCCAAACAGCCGGTCCCACAAGATCAGGATGCCGCCGTAGTTCTTGTCCAGGTAGCGGTCGTTCACGGCGTGGTGCACGCGGTGGTTGCTGGGCGAGCAGAACCAGCGGTCGAACCAGCCCAGCCGGCGCACCTGCTCGGTGTGCACCCAGAACTGGTAGAGCAGATCGATCAGCGCCACCACGCCGAACACCAGCGGCGGCACACCGGCCACGGCCATGGGCAGGTAGAAGATCCAGCCCAGCCAGGCGCCGCTGCTGGTCTGGCGCAGCGCGGTGCTCAGGTTGTAGTGCTGGCTTTGGTGGTGCACCACGTGCGCGGCCCACAGCACGGCGCTTTCGTGGCCCATGCGGTGCAGCCAGTAGTAGCAGAAATCGTAGAACAGCAGGGCCAGCAGCCAGCCGTACCAGGCGGTCCAGAAGGCATCGTGGCGCCACAGGGCCAGGTGCTCGAACACGGCGCTGTACAGGCCGATGGCCAGCACCTGCATGAACACGGCGCTGATCTGGCTGAGCACGCCCAGGCTCAGGCTGCCCAGGGCGTCGGACAGCGCGTAGCCGTTGCGCCCGCGCGCCAGGCCCCAGGCCCATTCCAGAGCCATCAGCAGCAGAAACACCGGCATCGCCAGGACAATCACCTGGCCCGCGCTGAGCACGGCCGGCCTACCAGGTGCCGCGCGCCACCGGCACCACGGTCTCGACCTGGCCGCCGATCAGGCCACCGCGCACCACGATCAGGTGGTCGTGCAGGTTCACCGTGGGGTCGCAGTGACCGGGAATCAGCCACACCGTTTCGCCCAGGGCCGGCAAGGCCGACAGCACGCCGTCGTCGGTGTCCAGCGGGCGCAGGATGCCGTGCTCGTCCCCGCCGTTGGCGAACGCCAGCCGCGGCTGGCCGGGCAGCGGCAGCACCTGCGGCAGGCCGCTGTCGATGGCGTGGCTCTTGTGGCCGGCGTCGCACACGGCGCGGTCCGCCCCGACGCTGACGATCTGCGACTTGACGAACAGCGCCGGCTCGAACTGCGGCTGGGCCGTGTCGCGCTCGTTGGCCAGGTAGTCCGCGTCCATGAACAGGTAGCTGCCCGGCTGCAATTCGCCCCACAGGCCGCTGGCCGCCTCGATGGCGAAGGTGCCGGTGCCGGCACCGGTGATAAGCGGCGGGGCCAAGTCGGCGGCCGCCAGCTGCCGGCGCGTGTCGTCCAGCAGCGCGGCGGCCTGCACGATGGTGCGGCGCCGCGCCTGCGGCGTGCGCAGGTGTTGCGCGCCACCGTGGTAGGCGTGCAGGCCGGCGTAACGCAGGCTGGACGAGCGCTGCGTCAGCTGGCGCACCAGGGCCACGGCAGGCTCGCCCGGCGCCACGCCGCAGCGGCCTTGCCCGATATCCACCTCGACGAACACGTCGATGCTGGCGCGGGTCAGCTGCATGGCCTGCGCCAGGCGATCCAGGCCCAGTTCGCTGTCCACGGCGATGGCCAACTGCCCGCCGCGCTGCTTGAGCTGGTGCGCCAGCGCCGCCACGCGGCGCAGCTTGGGCACGGACAGCACCTCGTTGCTGATGAACACGTCGTTGACGCCGGCCGCGACCAGGGCCTCGGCCTCGGCCACGGTCTGCGTGCACAAGCCGGTGGCGCCGGCCTGCAGCTGCAACTTGGCGAAGGCGGCGCTCTTGTGCATCTTGGCGTGCGGACGCAGGCGCACGCGGTGCTTGGCCGCGAACTCGGCCATGCGCTGCATGTTGCGCATGGTCACGTCCAGATCGACCACCAGGGCGGGCGTGTCGATGGCCTCCACGCCCTGGCCAATAAGACCGCGCAGCGCGTCAGGCAAGGAATCAAGTGAGGATTTCATCTCGGCTCTCGTCTTCCAGGTGGGTGGTGTCGGCCCAGCCCACCAGGGCCAAGCCGCCGTCGGGACTCCAGATCAGGCGGTTGACCGCCGTGTTGCCGATCTGCCAGGTGCGCGCGTCCTGCAGGCCCAGGCCCGTGGCGGCGCGGTACAGCACGTCCAATACGCCACCGTGCGTGAACAGCGCGATGTGCTGACCCAGGTGCGCGGCGGCCAGCGCCTGCACGGCGGCGAGCACGCGCGCCTGAAATCGGTTCAGCGACTCGGCGCCCTCGCCCGGCGGCGTCCAGTCGGGCACGCGGCGGCGCCACGACTCGGCCAGCGCGGGGTTTTCGGCGCTGATCTCGGCGAAGGTGCGGCCCTGCAGGTCGCCAAAACAGCGTTCGCGCAGGCCCGGCGCCAGCGCCAGCGGCGCGCCGGTGCGGTCGACCACGGCGCGGGCGGTGTCCAGGGCGCGGCGCAGGTCGCTGCTGTGGACGGCGTCGATCGGTTCGCGCTCGGCCAGAGCCCGGCCCAGACGCCGTGCCTGCTCGGTGCCGACCGGGTTGAGCGGAATATCCAGGTGGCCCTGGATGCGCGAGCCGACGTTCCAGGCGGTTTCGCCATGGCGCACGGCGAGGATGCGGGTGGCGTGCATGGCCAGGGCCTCAGCGCGCGGGGGGTGTGGCGGCCGGCGCCGCTGGAGCGACAGGAAGTGCGGCGGCCGGCGCCCCTGGAGCAGCCGGGACACCCTCCGGCGGCGCGGGCATGCTGCCGGGTGGCCACAGCGTGACCTGCACCCCGTAGCTGCCCTGCGGCGGCCTGGGGTAGCCTTGCAGCGTGGCGGCAAACAGCCCGGCCAGCATGCTCAGGTTGTCGTAACCCGCGCTGTCGTTGCGGGCCCGGCTGTCGTAGACGATCTGGCCGGTGCGCAAATCGCGCATCACCAGGCCGACCTCGCTGACGTAGCGCGGAATGTCCGGGTCGCCCATGCCCCAGCCGACGCCGCCGTAGCGCCCGCCATAGCCCACGCCAACGCCCCAACCGCCGCGCGGCCCCCAGACGCCGTAGGGCGGCCCCCAGGGATCGACCCAGTAGGCGCTGACGCCCCCGCTGACCTGCACGCTGACGCTGGGGTTTTGCTCGTCGCGCAGCACCCCGACGCGCGCCAGCGCGGTCTGCGCCAGCCCTTCCAGCTGGGTCGGCGCAGGCTGGCCGACCACCGCTTGGCCGGGCTCGAAACGGTAGCGCGCGCCGTTCAGCACGCCGTCGCCCGGCGGCTGGGCCGAATGGGTGCGCACCTGCACGTCCACTACCCGCGGCCCGCTGGCGCAGGCCGACAGCAGCAACACGGCCAGCGGCCAGGCGATGCCGGCCAGGGCGCGGCGCCAGCCGGCGCGCAAAAGATCGGTCGATTCGGTCATGTTCAGGCACCTACCAGGGGCACGCCGACGAACGGCCGACCCACGGGCTCGGGGAAGGTTTCCTCGTCGAAAGCCTTGTCGCCGGCCGCGTCGGGCACGCCGGTGGCCTTCAGGTGGCGGAAATCGTGCAACTCGGGGTCCATCAGGTGCGAGGGCACCACGTTGCCCAGCGCCGTGAACATGTTCTCGATGCGCCCCGGGTGCTTGCGCTGCCATTCGCGCAGCATGTCGCCGATCTGCTTGCGCTGCAGGTTCTCCTGGCTGCCGCACAGGTTGCACGGAATAATCGGAAAACGCCGATGCTCGGCCCAGCGGATCAGATCGCTCTCGGCCACGTAGGCCAGCGGGCGGATGACGATGAATTCGCCGTTGTCGCTGGTCAGCTTGGGCGGCATGCCCTTGAGTTTGCCGCCAAAAAACATGTTCAGGAAGAAGGTCTGGAGCATATCGTCGCGGTGGTGGCCCAGGGCGATCTTGTTGCAGCCCAGGCGCCGCGCCACGCTGTACAAAATACCCCGGCGCAGGCGCGAGCACAGGCTGCAGGTGGTCTTGCCCTCGGGGATCTTGGCCTTGACGATGCTGTAGGTGTCCTGCGTCTCGATATGGTGCTCGATGCCCAGATCCCGCAGGTACTCGGGCAGCACCTCGGCCGGAAAACCAGGCTGCTTTTGGTCCAGATTGACGGCCACCAGGTCGAAATGCACCGGCGCGCGCGCCTTCAGCTTCATCAGCATGTCGAGCAGACCATAGCTGTCCTTGCCGCCCGACAGGCACACCATCACCCGGTCGCCCTCCTCGATCATGTTGAAGTCGCCGATGGCCTGGCCGACCTGGCGCGCCAGGCGCTTTTCCAGCTTCAGGGTCTCGCGCTGGCCGCGGTCGCGGCCGGCTGGGCCGGTGGGCAAAGGGGTTTCGGCTTCCACAGGTGAGGAAACGGCTTCGACAGGCACGGCAAGGGGGGCGGAACGCAACACACTCATAGGCCTCATTGTCCTACTTGGCCGGCATCCACAAAAGTGGGCGCCTCCCACAACCGACGGGCGGTGTGGTCCGAATCACCATGGCGCGCTCGGTGTGGCGCGTCTGTGCCCCTCAATATCCCGGAAGGCCCCACGAAGCCGATCCCGGTTGGCGCCAATCGCCAAGAACCGTTCGGTCTGAGGCCGTCGAAAGGCTCAACGCGGTCGGCTGGGGGGTTTTGAACGCCTTCGGGCTGCCATCGCCTTGCCGCCCTGGTCCCTGGGCCTGGGTGGAGGCGCTCACCACTGGCCGGCTTCCATGTGGATCGCCACCTCGCAGTCGTCGAAGATTTCCAGCTTGGTGATCTTCACCCGCACACCGTGCACGCCGGGTAGCTGCAGCAGGCGCGCGCACAGCTTGCCGATCAGCGTCTCCAGCAGGTTGACGTGCTCGGCCTGGCATTCGTCGATGATGATCTGGCGCACCTTGCGGTAGTCCAGCACGTGGGTGATGTCGTCGTCGTGCGGGTGCAGCGGCTGGGGGCCCAGGTTCAGCTCGGCATCGACCTGGATCGGCTGCGGGGCGCTCTTCTCGTGGTCCAGAATGCCCAGCGCCGCCTTGAAGCGCAGGCCGTTGAAGGACAGGCGTTGGCGGCCGTTGGCCGGAAGCGGTGCGGGGCGGGTCATGGGCTCATCAGTGAAAAATCGCGTGCCAACGGCATCAGGTGCTGGCCGCCATCGACCAGCAGCGTGCTGCCGGTGACGCTGCGGTTGCCCAGCGCGAACAACACCGCGCCGGCCACGTCCTCGGGCGTGGACGAACGCCCCAGCGGGCTGAGCTGGTGCAGCTGGGCAAAGCGCTCGGCGCTCAGCAGGTGGCTGGTCAGGGTCAGGCCAGGGGCCACGCCGACCACCCGCACGGTGGGCGCCAGCGCCTGCGCCAACAAGGTGGTGGCGCTGTGCAGCGCGGCCTTGCTCAGGGTGTAGCTCAAGAAATCGGGGTTCGGGTTGAACAGCTTCTGGTCCAGCAGATTCACCACGCAGCCGCTGGCCGGCGCCGCGCCGCGCGCGCGCAGGTGCTCGGCCAGACCCTGCGCCAGCAGCAGCGGCGCGCCGGTGTTGACGCGCCAATGCCGCTCCATGGCGGCGTAGCCGAAGCTGGCCGCCTCGTCGTGCTCGAACAGCGCGGCGCTGTTGACCACCGCCTCCACCCCACCCAGCGCGGCGGCCACGCGCGGCAGCAGCGCGCGCACCGCCGCCTCGTCCGCCAGATCGGCATCAAAAATGCCACCGGTCGGCGCCAGTGCATCACAAGCTGCTATGGTTTCCAAAGCATCCTGGCGCGAACGGTGGTAGTGCACCGCCACCCGCCAGCCGGCCGCGGCGCAGGCCAGCGCGATGGCGCGGCCCAGGCGGCGGCCGGCGCCGGTCACCAGCACGGTGCGCGGCGCGGGATCGGGGGGCGCGGATGTCTTGGGGCTCATGGCGGGACCAAACGGCGATTGTGGTGCACAGCCGCCGGCTCAGCCGGCCAGGTGAAACGCGCCCTTGACCCCGGCAATCACCATCTGCGTGCCGATCACGGCCAGGATCAGGCCCATGATGCGGGTCAACGCGTTCAAGCCGCTGGGCCCGATCCAGCGCACCAGGGCGCGGCCGTTCAGCAGCAACAGGTAGGTGATGGCGCACAGCAGCGCGAACGCGGTCAGCGTCAGGGCCAGGTGCAGCGGATCGGTGTGCGCGCTCAGGTTCATGGCCGTGGCGATGGTGCCCGGCCCGGCCAGCAGCGGCATGGCCAGGGGTGAGACGGCCACGCTCAGCGCCGCCTCGCGCGCGCTGGCCTGGTCGCCCCCGCTGGGCTGTTGCACCGCCGAGGGCGTGCCCTGCACCATGTGAAAACCCACCAAGGCCACCAGCAGGCCGCCGGCGATGCGCAGCGCCGGCAAGGTGATGCCGAACAACTCGAAGATCATCTTGCCGGCCACCGAGAACACGGCCACGATCAGGAAGGCGGTGAGCAGCGCCTTGCGCGCCACGGCGCGGGCGGTCTCGGCGTCGTCGCCCTGGGTCAGGCCCAGGAACACCGGTACCGCGGACACGGGATTCATGATGGCGAAAAAGGCCATGAAGGCCAGGGTGAAAGCGTGGACGTAGGTCACGAAGCGGGGCGGTGGGTGAATGGCCAGGCCCAAGGGTACCGCAGCGCCACCCCGTGCCGCTGTCGCCCCGGCGCGGGCCGCCCCCTCAGGCCGTGGCGGGCTTGCGGCGCCCCCGCACCACCACCTCGACCCCGTCGATGTCCCAGTCGGTCAGCGCCGCCAGGCCGCTGATGTGCAGCGCCTGGGCGTCGATGTCGTACACCTCGCCGGTGACCACGTCGTAACCGTGGTGATGTGGCTTGACGGTGGAGTCGTAAACCATCTCCACGCCTTCGATGGGCAGCTCGCGCAGCAGGCCGCGCTCGGTGAACAGGCGCAAGGTGTTGTAGACCGTGGCACGCGACACCGGCAGCTGCTGGGCCTGGGCCTCGCGCAGCAACTGCTCGGCCGTGAAGTGCACCGGCGCGCACAGCAGCATGGCGCCAATGGCGCGCCGCTGCTGCGTGGGCGCGATGCCGGCCGCCTGCAGCTTGTCCGCCACCGCGGAGCAGCTCGCCGCGTCGGCGCAGGTTCGCAGCGCCCGGCCCGGGCACGGCCGGCCCGCGCCGGGCGACGGTGAAAGGTTCAGGTGACGGAGGCGGTCGGTGGGCACGGCAATCGGGGCAAAGGGCGAAGGGCGTTCAGCCCCCCTTGGCAAATGGGTCGGGACGCGGCGTCCTGTCTCCCGACGGCGGCAGGTGCGGCAGCGCAAAACTGGGCTGCTGGCCGGTCAGCGTCTTCAAGAAAGCCACCACATCGGCATTTTCCTGCGTCGTGAAGCTCTTGCCAAGCTGCAGCTTGCCCATGGTGTCCACCGCCACCGTCAGGGTGTCGGCGGCGCCGTCGTGGAAGTACGGGTAGGTCAGCTCCACGTTGCGCAGCGTCGGCACCTTGAACATGAAACGGTCCTGGTCCAGCTTGGTGACGTCGACGCGGCCCTGGGCGGTGTGGGCGGTCTTGTAGGGCTGGATCAGCCCCATCTTCTGGAACGAATTGCCGCCCACCGCCGCGCCGTTGTGGCAGGCCACGCAGCCCGAGCTCTTGAACAGCTCGTAGCCGCGCAACTCCTGCATGTTGAGGGCCTGGTTGTCGCCCTTGAGCCACTGGTCGAAGCGCGCATTGGGCGTGACCAGGGTTTCCTCGAACACCGCCAGCGCCTGCGTCACCTGGTCGATGCTGATCTGGTCGGTGCCATACACCGATTTGAACTCGCGCACATAGCCCGGAATGGTCTGCAGCGTGGACACCGCCACCGTGTGGGTCGAGGCCATCTCGGCCGGGTTGGCGATCGGTCCGCCGGCCTGCTCCTTCAGATCCTTGGCGCGGCCGTCCCAGAACTGGGCGATGTTCAGGCTGGAGTTGAGCACCGTGGGCGAGTTGATCCCGCCCTTTTGCCAGCGGTCGCCAATGGACGCGGCCAGATTGTCCGCCCCGCCCGTGGACAGGTTGTGGCACGAATTGCACGAGATACCGCCCGAGCGCGACAGGCGCGGATCAAAAAACAACTTCTTGCCCAGCTCCACCATGGCCGGGTTGTTGACCTTGGCCGGCTGGATCGGCTGGATGGGCTCGTCGCGCACGGCCGCCACGGTGGCACAGCCCGCCACCACGGCGACGGACAGGGCGAGCAGGCTGAGGCGGGTTCTTTTTTGCATGGTTTGACTTCCAATCGCGCTTTCCTGGTTGGTACAAATCCCCACCCCACCGAAAGCGCGAACGTGGTGGGACGGCGTGGAGAGCAGGAACTCGGGAGCCGGTCGGCCTAAATTTAGACTTAATCCAATTCCAACTCGATAGTGCCTTGCACTTGGATCGCGCGACTTGCTTGAAATCAAACTTCGGCGCATCCGTCGCCCGGCCCCGGACAAAGCGGCGCGGCCAGGGCGCGCGCCCGCATGGCCGACAATCCACGCCGTGAACGACCCAACCGCCCGCCCGCCCTCCCCCCTGACCCCGCTGATCGCAGGCGAGATCGAACGCGCCGGCGGCTGGCTGCCGTTTGACCGCTTCATGCATCTGGCCCTGTACGCCCCCGGCCTGGGCTACTACGCCCGTGACGCGCGCCAGTTCGGCCCGTTGGCGCGCGACGGCAGCGATTTCGTCACCGCGCCCGAGCTTTCCCCCCTGTTCGGCCAGGCCCTGGCGGCGCAGTTGGCGCAAAGCCTGGCCGCGACGGGGACCGATGAGGTGTGGGAATTCGGCGCCGGCTCCGGCGCGCTGGCCGAGCAGTTGCTCACCACGCTGGATGCGCTGGACCAGCCGCCGCGCCGCTACACCATCGTCGACGTCTCCGGCGCCCTGCGCGCGCGCCAGCAAGCGCGTCTGGCGCGCTGGGGCGAGCGCGTGCACTGGGCCAGCGAGCTGCCCGAGGCGCTGCGCGGCGTGGTGGTCGGCAACGAGGTGCTGGACGCCCAGCCCGTGCCGCTGCTGGCGCGGATCGGTGGCCTGTGGCACGAACGCGGCGTGGCCCTGGCCGACACCGCCAGCGCGGTGGCGCCCGGCTTTGCCTGGGCCGATCGCCCAACCACGCAGCGCCCGCCCGTCGAGATCGAGGGCGCGCACGACTACGTGACCGAAATTCACCCCCAGCAACGCGCCTTCATCACCACCGTGGCCGAAAAGCTGCGGCAAGGCGGCGCTGGCGCGGCCTTTTTCATCGACTACGGCTTTCCCGAAGCCGAATACTGGCACCCGCAGCGCAGCCAGGGCACCCTGGTGTGCCACCGCGCGCACCAGGTGGACAGCGACCCCTTGAGCGACGTCGGCGACAAGGACATCACCGCCCACGTCGACTTCACCGGCGTGGCGCTGGCCGCGCAGGACGCCGGCCTGGACATCCTCGGCTACACCGGCCAGGGCCGGTTCCTGCTCAACTGCGGCATCGCCGAGCGCATGCAGGCGGCCGACCTGCCGACCCGCGCCACGGCCATGAAGCTGCTGGCCGAGCACGAAATGGGCGAGCTGTTCAAAGTCATCGGCCTGGCCACCCCGGGCCACGGACCGGCGCTGGGTTTTGCGACCGGCGACCGCCTGCACCGGCTGTGAAGGAGCACCAGACATGATCCGCTGGGTGATCGTCATCTTCCTGGCGCTGATGATCTTCAGCTGGGCCACGCCGCTGCTCAACAAACTGGGCTTGGGCAGGCTGCCGGGGGACTTCCGGTTTCGGCTGTTTGGGCGCGACTGGTTCATTCCGCTCACCTCCACCCTGATCCTGAGCGCGCTGGCCAGCCTGATCGCGCGTTGGCTGTAGCGTCGCCGGCAACTCATTTTTTGATAGCTATTCAGGCAATCCCCGCGCCGACCAGTGGCCAAAACTCGCCCATACCGGGTGGGAATTTCAGCCCCCGGGGTCGGCCCGCCGACCTTGCTCCACAATCAACGCATGCACCCTACCGCCCCCACCCTTGATCACCCGCCCCGCGATGCCGCCACCGTGGTCATGCTGCGCGACGGCGCGGCAGGCCTCGAAGTGCTGCTGATGCGCCGCCACACCGATTCGGCCGTGCTGGGCGGCGCCTACGTCTTCCCCGGCGGCAAGGTCGACCCGGCCGACAGCGCCCGCGACCTGCTGGCCCGCCTGGACCACCCCTGCGCCGAACTGCACCCCTTGCTGGGCGAACCCACCCAGTCGGCCGACGCGGCGGCCAGCTTTTTCGTCGCCGCTGTGCGCGAGGCGTTCGAGGAATCCGGCGTGCTGTATGCCAGCCAAGCCGGCCAGCCCCTGCCCACCGACCAGCAGCACGCCGCGTTCGACGCCATGAGCGGCGGCCAGTCCTTTGCCGACATGCTGGCCGGGCACCAGCTGCGGCTGGACACCGCGCTGCTCGCGCCCTGGTCGCGCTGGGTCACGCCGCGCCAGCCGACCATGATGAACCGACGCTTCGACACGCGCTTTTTCCTGGCCGTGGTGCCGCACGAGCAAGAGGCGCGCGTCGACGACTTCGAGGTCACCGAGGCGCGCTGGCTGACCCCACGGGCGGCCATCGGCCAGTACCTGGCGCGCGAGATCGACATGGCCGCGCCGCAAATCGTCAGCCTGCTGCACCTCGGCCGCTACGCCAACGCCGCCGAGGCCCTGGCCGACGCGCGCACGCGCCGCCCACCGCTGATCGAGCCCGCGTCCTTTGAGGAAGACGGCGCGCGCATGGTGTGCTACCCCGGCGACCCACGCCACCCGGTGCGCGAGCCCGCCTTCCCGGCCCATGTGCCCACCCGCCTGGCCTGGCGCGAGAAACGCTTCGACGCGCCGCGAGGTTTGGCAAACTACCTCTGAAGTCCGAGCCCCCTGTTTCACCATGGAAATCTCCGCTGTCGCCCCCACCGAGCTGGTGACCGACGAGCTGGCCCTGCTGCAGCACCTGGTGCCGCTGCGGGCGCAGCACATCATTGAACTGGGCTGCGGCGCGGCCCAGCTGTCGCGCCGCCTGCTCCAGACCCACCCCGCCTGCAGCGTCAGCGCGCTGGAGGTCGATGAACAACAGCACGCCAAGAACTTGGCCGAGCCGCCCACGCCGGGCCTGAGCTTTGTGCCCGCCGGCGCGCAGGCCATCCCTTTTGTGGACGCCAGCTTTGACCTGGCGCTGATGCTCAAGTCCCTGCACCATGTGCCGCTGGAGCTGCTCGACACCGCCCTGGCCGAGACGCGCCGCGTGCTGCGCCCGGACGGGCTGCTGTACGTGTCCGAGCCTGTGTTTGACGGTCCGCTGAACGAGGTCATGCGCCTGTTTGCCGACGAGCAGCAGGTGCGCCGCGCCGCCTACCAGGCGCTGCAGCGCGCGCTGGCCAGCGGCGGCTGGCGCGAAGTGACCGAGCACCACTTCCTGATGCCGGTGCACTTTGCCGATTTCGACGAGTTCGAGCGCCGCATGACCGGCGTCACCTTTGCCGAGCGCCGCTTTGACGGCCCCTTGCGCGAGCAGGTGCGCGCCCGCTTCGAGGCCGTGCGCCCGCCCCCGGGCGAGCCCTTTGTGCGGCCCATGCGCATCAATTTACTGCAAAAAAAATAGCTGTAAGTTGTTTGTTGACGCCGACATCAGGCCTAAAAAATGGCGGTTTTCACTTTAAAGTGCGCCAGTCGTTGAGTGTAAGCGGGGTGACTGTGAAGCCATGGAAGACCTCATGAGGGGTTCTCCATCCCAGG
>JAIUOM010000058.1 GCA_020161215.1 Pseudomonadota bacterium | reverse complement strand
CTGCAGATCGGCGGCATGACCTGTGCGTCCTGCGTAATGCGTGTCGAGAAGGCGCTCAAGAAGGTCACCGGGGTCACGGAGGCGACGGTCAACCTCGCGACCGAACAAGCCCAGGTCCAGGCCGGCGCGACGGTCACGGCCGATGCCTTGGCGACGGCGGTGCGCCAGGCCGGGTACGAGGTCGCCAGCACCGACTTCACGCTCCAGGTCGATGGCATGACCTGCGCCTCCTGCGTCGGGCGTGTCGAGACGGCGCTGCTGAAGGTGCCTGGCGTGATGGGTGCCTCGGTGAACCTGGCCACCGAGCGCGCCAGCGTGCAGGCCCTGTCGACCGTGTCCGTCAGCGACCTCGAGGCTGCGGTTGATCGTGCCGGGTACAAGGCCAAACGCGTGGACGCCGCAAAGCCAGCGACAGAAGCGAGCCACCCGCAATGGTGGCCCGTGGCCGTGGGCGCGGCATTGACGCTACCCCTGGTTGCCCCGATGCTGCTGCAACTCTTCGGCATCCACTGGATGATGAACGGCTGGCTGCAGCTGGCACTCGCAGCGCCGGTGCAGTTCTGGCTGGGCTGGCGTTTCTACAAGGCCGGCTGGAAGGCGCTGCGCGCCGGTACCGGCAACATGGACCTGCTGGTGGCGCTGGGCACCTCGGCGGCCTTCGGCCTGTCGCTGTACCTGCTGTTCAAGCATGCGGACCACGGCATACCCCACCTGTACTTCGAAGCCTCGGCGGCCGTGATCACGCTGGTGCTGCTCGGCAAGTGGCTGGAGGTGCGCGCCAGGCGCCAGACCACCGATGCCATCCGTGCGCTGAATGCACTGCGTCCGGCAACGGCCCGCGTGCTGCGCGGCGACATCGAGATCGAGCTGCCGATGGAGCAGGTGACCGTCGGCGACCGAGTGCGGGTTCGACCCGGCGAGCGCATCGCCGTCGATGCCCAAGTGCTCGACGGCCGCAGCCACGTCGACGAATCCTTGATCACTGGCGAGAGCCTGCCGGTGCTGAAGGCGCCGGGCGACCGCGTCACCGGCGGTTCGATCAACGCCGAAGGGGCGCTGACGCTGAAGACCCTGGCGGTGGGCGCGGAGACCACGCTGGCGCGCATTATCCGCATGGTCGAATCGGCGCAGGCCGCCAAGGCGCCGATCCAGCGCATGGTGGACCGCGTCAGCGCCGTCTTCGTGCCGGTGGTGCTGGGCATCGCCCTGCTCACCTTGGTGGCCAGCTGGCTGCTGGGCCTGGGTGCCGAGACCGCCATCATCCGCGCCGTGGCGGTGCTGGTCATCGCCTGCCCCTGCGCGCTGGGCCTGGCCACGCCCACCGCCATCATGGCCGGCACCGGCGTGGCGGCGCGCTTCGGCATCTTGATCAAGGACGCCCAGGCGCTGGAAACCGCGCACCAGGTCGACACCGTGGCCTTCGACAAGACCGGCACCCTGACCGAGGGCCGGCCGCGCCTGACCGCCTTCGAGCCGGCGCCCGGCGTCGATGCCGACCGTGCCCTGGCCGCCCTGGCCGCCGTGCAATCCGGCAGCGAACACCCCCTGGCCCGCGCCGTGGTCACGGCCGCGCACGAGCGCGGCGCCGCGCCCGCCGCCGCCAGCGAGGTCCGCGCCGTGCCCGGCCGCGGCACCGAAGGCCAGGTGGACGGCGCCCTGTGGCGCATCGGCAGCTGGGCCTGGATGCGTGAGCTGGGCGTCAATTTAGAGCCTTTTGAAGCCGAGGCCGGCGCCCAGCAATCCCAAGGCGCTACGCTTTCGGTAGCGTGCGAAAGCCCGACCGAAGGCGCCACCCCCCAGCTGCGCGCGCTGCTGGCCTTTGCCGACGAGCCCAAGGCCGGCGCCGCCGAAGCCCTGGCCGAGCTGCGCCGGCGCGGCGTGCGCGCGGTGATGATCTCCGGCGACAACCGGGGCGCCGCCGAGGCCATGGCGCGCCGCCTGGGCCTGAAACCCGAGGACGGCGAAGTGCTGGCCGACGTGCTGCCCGGCGACAAGGCGGCGGCGGTGCGGCGCCTGCAAGACGCCACGGCCGGAAAACACACGGTCGGAATGGTCGGCGACGGGGTCAACGACGCCCCGGCCCTGGCCGCCGCCGATGTCGGCATCGCCATGGGCAGCGGCACCGACGTGGCCATGCACGCGGCCGGCATCACCCTGATGCGCGGCGACGTCGGCCTGGTGCCGGCGGCGCTGGACGTGTCGCGCCGCACCGTGGCCAAGATCCGCCAGAACCTGTTCTGGGCCTTCATCTACAACGTCGCCGGCATCCCGCTGGCGGCGCTGGGCTACCTGAACCCGGTGGTGGCCGGCGCGGCCATGGCGCTGTCCTCGGTCAGCGTGATGAGCAACGCACTGCTGCTGCGGCGCTGGAAACCGCCTCGGTAACCCCCTCTCAGACCAGATTTCCATCAAAAAATGGCTTTGGCCGGCGTCCAAAAAAGCTGTATAGCTCCTATTTTGATAGTGCCTAGGCGGAGGCGGCCCGAAGCCCCGGCCTTGACACATGTCATGTCCACGGCCACGCCCACCTCCTACACTGGCAGCTCTTGCGAGGAGCGCCGACACATGAAACACCGGAGTCTGGAAATCATCCGCGACGAGCACTCGTCCCTCGTCGCCATGCTGCAGTCGATGCGCATGCTGGTGGACCGTGGGCCGGGCAAGGACCCGAAGAACTTCTTCGACGTGCTGCGCGCCATGCTGTTTTACATCGACGAGTTCCCCGAGCGTCTGCACCACCCCAAGGAAACCGAGCTGCTGTTCCCGCCCCTGGCCAAGGCCGTGCCCGAGCTGGGCGTGGCCATCGCCCGGCTGGACCGCGACCACGAGTACACCGAGAAGGCGGTGCGCGACATCCAGCACCTGCTGCTGGCCTGGGAGCTGCTGGGCGAATCGCGCCGCCAGGTCTTCATCGACGGCTTCACGCGCTACGTCAACCTGTACCTGTCCCACATGCAGCTGGAAGAGCAGGAAGTGCTGCCGGCGGCCGAAAAATACCTCACCGAGGCGCAGTGGAAGACGCTGGACGCCGCCTTCGAGGAAAACTGCGACCCGCTGACCGGCAAATACAAGCCCGATCCGGTCTACGAAAAGCTGTTCACCCGCATCGTGCGCGACGCCCCGGCGCCGATCGGCCTGGGTCCGGGCTGAACCGGCCTCAACCCGCGGCGCGCTGAAACCGCACCACCGCCGCCAGCCCCGGCCCCTCGGGCGCGTCGCGCAGCTCAAAGCGCGCGCCCATCAATTGCGCGTAGCGCCGCACGATGGCCAGGCCCAGCCCGGCGCCGCCGTCGCCCCCGCCCTCACCCCGCTCGCCGCGCCGCTGCAGGCGCGCGCGTTCGGTCGGCGCGATGCCGGCCCCGTTGTCCAGCACGCAAAGCGCCACCGCCTCCTCGCTCACGGCCAGGTCCACCGTGATGCGCGGCTCGGCCGCGCCGGCGCCGTAGCGCAGCGCGTTGTCCAGCAGGTTGGTCAGCAGGCCTTCGATCAGCACCGCGTCGCCGACCACCTCGGCCGGCGTGTCCAAGCCCTGGCCGCCCAGATCCACGCCCTGCCGGTCGGCCTGGCGCAGGCTGCGCAACACCACCTCGCGCGCCAGCGGGCCGAGCGCCACCGGGCGCAGCCGCAGCGCCGACTGCGCCTCGTCGGCGCGCGCCAGCGCCAAAAGCTGGGCCACGTAATGGCTGCTGCGCGCCTGGCTGGCCAGAATGCCCTGCAACTGCTCGCGCCACACCGCCGGATCGGTCTGCGCCAGGGCGTACTCGGCCTGCGCGCCGATGCCGGCCAGCGGGGTGCGCAGCTCGTGCGCCACGTTGCCGGTGAATTCGCGCTGCGCCGCCAGGCTTTGTGACAGGCGCGCCAGCAGCGAGTTGATGGCCCCGCCCAGGCGCTGCATGTCGCGCGTGGTGGCGGCGTCCGACAACTCGGGGCGCAGCGCCGTCAGATCGTCCGCGTCGCGCTGCTCCACCGCCCGCTGCAAGGCCAGCAGCGGCGCCAACTGCCGGGCGATGGCGCGGCGCAGCCAGACCGCCAGCAGGGCCAGCAGACTCAGTTGCAGCGCCACCGACACCAGCACCAAGCGGTTCAGCTGGGCCTGGCGCACCTCGGTGGTCTGCGCCACCACCACCAGAAAGGGCGGCGCGCCGTCGCGCCGCAGGGTCACGGTGCGCACCGCGCGCCCGCGCAGATGGGCGGCGCCGAAGCGAAAGGCGGTGCCGGCCTCGGGCGGCTCGGCCACCAGGCCGCCGTGACCAGCCAAAAACTCACCGTCCGCGTTCTGCACCGCGAAGTACACGCGCTCGCTCTGGTCGTACAGCAGCGCGCCCAGTTCGGCCTCGCTCAGGTTCAGGTGCAGTTGGCCCCGCTCGCGCACCACCTGCGCGGCGATGGCGTAGGCGTCGTCCAGCAGCGCGCGGTCGTAGGCCTGCTGCAGGTCCTGGCGCGCCAGCCACAGCGCCGCGCCGGTGCCCACGCCCCAGGTCAGCACCAGCGGCAGCACCACCCGCCAGACCAGGCGCGAGCGCAGCGAAGGGCGGGGCGGCGGCGTGCTCACGCCTCGTCCGGCTCCACCACGTAGCCCAGCCCGCGCAGCGTTCGGATGCGCGCGCCGCTGCCGGCCAGCTTCTTGCGCAGGCGGGAGATGAAGGCCTCCAGCGCGTTGTCGCCCAGCACCTCGTCGGCGTCGGACAGCTTGTCCGACAGCATGCGCTTGCTGACCACCCGGCCGGGCGGGGTGAGCAGCTCGCGCAGCACCTCGAATTCGCGCGCCGGCAGGTCCCAGGCCACGCCGTCCAACAGCACCCGGCCGGCGCGCCGGTCCAGCGCCAATTGGCCGACCTGCACGGTGTCGTCGGTGGCGTGGGTGCGGCGGATCAGCGCGCGCAGCCGCGCCTCCACCTCGGCCAGCTCGAAGGGCTTGCCCAGGTAGTCGTCGGCGCCGGCGTCCAGCCCGGCGATGCGCTGCTCGGTGCGGTCGCGCGCGGTCAGCACGATGACCGGGGTGCGGTCGCCGCGCGCGCGCGCCTCGCGCAGCACTTCCAGGCCGTTGGCCGCGTCGTGCGGGCGCTCGGCCGAACGCGGCAGGTTCAGGTCCAGCAGCACGGCGTCGAAGGGCTGCGTGCGCCACCAGTGGCGCGCCTCCTCCAGGCTGCGCGCGGTGTCCACGCGGTGGCCGCGCTGGCTCAGGCTGCGCCGCATCACATCGCCCAGAACGGGGTCGTCTTCAACCAGCAGGATGCGCATGGGGTAAGTGGAATTGCCAACGGGCAGGTCAGGCGCCGGTCAGGCGGGCTGTGCGACAAACTGGTACATGAAGATACCGCTATTTTGCGCGCCCTGGCTGCTGCTGGCCGCCAGTGCCGCGCCGGCCGAAACGCTGACGCTGCCCCAGGCCCTGGCGGCCGCGCGCCAGAACCTGGAGGTGGCCATCGCGCGTGGCGATCTGGCCGCCGCGCGCGCCGACATCCTGGCCGCCAACCACGCGCCGCTGCCGCAGCTGTCGGGCAAGGCCTCCAACATCGACCTCGACAACGGTCTCGGCGGCGGCTCGCTGCTGGGCCGCAAGCGCATCGACAAAAGCATCGGCATCGACTGGACCTGGGAGCGCGGCGACAAGCGCGTGCTGCGCACCCGCGCCGCCGAGCAACTGGCCGCCGCCGCCCAGTCGGACCTGGACGACGTCACCCTGCAGCAACTGCTGGCCACGCAGGCGGCGTTTCTCGATCTGCTGGCGGCGCAGGAGCGCGGCAGCCTGGTCGAGGCCCTGGCGCAGGACGCGCGCCAGCTCGCCACCACCACGGCGCGACGCGTCAAGGCCGGCGATCTCCCGGCGCAGGACGCCAGCCGCATCGAGATCGAGGCCCAGCGCGCCGCCGCCGACGGCCAGGCCGCCGTGCTGGACCGCCAGCGCGCCGCCCTCGGTCTGGCCCAGTTGATCGGCCAGACCGAGGCCGCCGACCAACTGGTGGCGCGCGGCGACTGGTCGCTGCTGCACACCCCGCCGGCCGCCGACGTCGGCGCCCTGGTGCAGGCCCGGCCCGAGGTGCGCGCCGCCGCCAGCCGCGTGCAGGCCGCGCAGGCCGCCGCCGACGGCGCGCGCGCGCTGCGCAAGAGCGACATCACCTGGGGCGTGTCCTACGACCACTACCCCGGCACCTCGCGTGCGCAAGTCGAGCTGCGCGCCCAGATGCCGCTGCAATGGGGCTACAGCTACGACGGCGAGATCGGCCGCGCCCTGGCCCAGCAGCGCCAGGCCGAGGACCAGCTGGAAAAAACCACCCGCCTGGCCACCCTGGAGCTGCAGCGCATGCGTCTGGAAGCCGCCGGCACCCTGGAGCGCGCGCGCCGCCACGAAATCGAAATCATGCCGCGCGCCCGCGCCGTGGCCCAGACCGCCGAGCAGGCCTACCAGCGCGGCGCGATTGGCCTGACCGACCTGCTGGACGCGCGCCGCACCCTGCGCGCCACCCTGATCGACGCCGTCGCCGCGCGCCAGGAAGCCGCCAAGGCCCTTGGCGCCTGGCAGCTGCGCACCCGGCCCGACACCGACACCCCCGCCATTTCCACCTCTTCCGCCAAGGCCCTGCCGTGAAATTCGTTCCCACCCTGAGCCCCAGCTGCGTGCTGGCGGCCCTGCTCGCGCTCTCGGCCTGCAGCAAGGAAGCCCCCACCCTGCCGCCCGAGCCGCCCTCGCCGATCCTGGACGGCGGCCAGCTGCGCTACCCGGCCGAGCACCCGCAGCTGAAACTGATCGAGGTCGCGCCGGCCGAACAGGTCACCACCATTCCCGCCCAACTGCCGGCCAAGCTGGTCTGGAACGAGGAGCGCACGCAGCGCATCTACCCGGCCTTTGCCGGCCGCGTGGCGGCGATTCGCGCCGACGTCGGCCAGCCGGTCGAGCCGGGCACGGTGCTGGCGCAACTGGCCTCGCCCGACTTCGCCGTGGCCCAGGCCGACGCCGCCAAGGCCGAGTTGGACGTGAGCCTGGCCCACAAGGCGCTGAACCGCCAGCGCGAGCTGCACCAGATGGGCATCGTCGCCACCAAGGAGCTGGAGCAAGCCGAGGCCGACCACGGCCGCGCCCGCGCCGAGATGACGCGCGCCGCCGCCCGCACGCGCCTGTACGGCGCCGGCGCGCAGGTCAACCAGCAGCTGACCATCAGCGCCAGCATCCGCGGCGTGGTGGTGGAGCGCAACCTGAACCCTGGCCAGGAGCTGCGGCCCGAGCAGTTCGGCCCGGCCATGCCGCCGCTGTTCACCGTCACCGACCCGACCTCGCTGTGGGTGCTGGTCGACGCGCGCGACGCCGACGTGGACGCCCTGCGCCCTGGCAGCACCTTCACCGTGCGCCTGGCAGCCCTGCCGGACTTGCCGTTCGAGGCCCGCGTGAGCGCCGCCGCCGACGTCATCGACCCCGGCACGCGCACCGTCAAGGTGCGCGCCGTGGTGGCCAACCCCGAGCGGCGCCTGAAGGCCGAAATGCTGGGCACCGCCTTCATCGAGCGCACGCGCCAGCGCGGCGTGGTGGTGCCGGCCGGCGCCGTCACCCTGCGCGGCACCGAGCACTGGGTGGTGGTGCAGGTCAAGCCCGGCGTGTTCGAGCGGCGCCGGGTCGAGACCGCCGACGAGGGCGCGCGCGAGGTGGTCGTCACCAGCGGCGTCAAGCCGGGCGAAATGGTGGTCTCCGAAAACACCTTGCTGCTGCTGCGCCAGTTCCGCCTCATCGAGCAGGACAACGCCGTCCACGCGCCCGCGGGTGCGGCCTCGGCGCCGGCTGCCGCGGCCAGCGACGGAAAGCACGGTTCATGAGACGCCTGATCCACTACGCGCTGCACCAGCCGCTGTTCATCGTGCTGGGCACCCTGCTGTTCGCCATGGCGGGGATCATTGCCTTTCAAAACCTGTCGGTCGAGGCCTTCCCGGACGTCACCGACACCCAGGTCACCGTGATCGCCCTGTACCCCGGCCACGCCGCCGAGGAAGTGGAAAAACAGGTCACCCTGCCGATCGAGGTGGCGCTGTCGGGCCTGCCCAACTCGATCCGCGTGTTCTCGCACACGCAGTTCGGCCTGTCCTTCACCGTCATCACCTACGACGACAAGGCCGAGGTGCTGCAGGTGCGTGCCCAGGTCAACGAGCGCCTGCGGGCGGTGGACCTGCCGCCCGGCGTGGAGGCCAACATCGCCCCCAACGCCACGCCGGTGGGCGAAATCATGCGCTACCGCCTGCGCGGCGACGGCAAGACCACCACCGAGCTGCGCACACTGGAGGACTGGGTGGTCGAGCGCGCGCTGCGCCAGGTGCCCGGCGTGGCCGACGTGGTGGCCATGGGCGGCTTCATCAAGCAGTACGAGGTGCAGCCCGATCTGGAGAAGCTGCGCGCCTACAAGCTCACGCTGCAAAACCTGCTGGACGCGCTGGGCCGCGGCAACGCCAACGCCGGCGGCAGCTACGTCGGGCAGGGCTCGCAGCAGTACGCCATTCGTGGCATCGGCTTTCTGAAGTCGCCCGACGACATCGGCCGCATCGCCGTCACCGCGCGCGGCGGCAGCGCCATCCTGGTGCGCGACGTGGCCGAGGTGCGCATCGGCGCCGTGCCGCGCCTGGGCACGGTGGGCCAGGACGACGAGGACGACGTGGTGACCGGCATCGTGGTCATGCGCAAGGGCGAGAACCCGAGCGTGGTGCTGAAGGGCGTGAAGGAAAAAATCGCCCTGCTCAACGAGCGCGGCCTGCCCAAGGGCGTGCAGATCGTGCCCTTCTACGACCGCACCTGGCTGATGGGCAAGACGCTCTCGACCGTGTTCCGCAACCTGGTCGAGGGCGCGCTGCTGGTGGCGCTGGTGCTGTACCTGTTTTTGTCCAACCTGCGCGCCAGCCTGGCCGTGGTGGTCATCATCCCGCTGTCGCTGCTGGCCACCTTCCTGGGCCTGAAGATCATGGGCGTGCCGGCCAACCTGCTGAGCCTGGGCGCGATGGACTTCGGCATCATCGTGGACGGCGCGGTGATCGTGATCGAGAACGTCATGCACCGCCTGGCCGAGAAGGGCGAAGGCATGCGCGACGACGAGCGGCGCGAGGTCATCACCGCAGCCGCCACCGAGGTCGGCCGGCCGACGCTGTTCTCGATGCTCATCATCATCGCCGCGCACATCCCCATCTTCGCGCTGCAACGGCACGAAGGGCGCATCTTCCAGCCCATGGCGCTGTCGGTGACCATGGCGCTGGTCGGCTCGCTGATCTTCTCGCTGACCCTGGTGCCGCTCTTGGCCTACTGGATGCTGCGCCGCAAGCTGCCGCACCACGACAACCGCCTGGTCGAAGCCTGCAAGCGCGCCTACCGCCCGGTGCTGCTGTGGGCGCTGGGCCACCGCCGCGCCGTGGTGGCCATCGCGCTGGCCGGCTTCGCGCTGTCGATGGCGGTGGCCTCGCGCCTGGGCTCGGAGTTCCTGCCCGAGCTGAACGAAGGCACGATCTGGGTCAACGTGCGCCTGCCCTCCAGCATCTCCAACGCCGAGGCGGCGCGCACGCTGCACCAGGTGCGCCAGGCCCTGCTGAAGGTGCCCGAGGTGCGCACCGCCGTGTCCAAGGCCGGCCAGCCCGAGGACGGCACCGACCCCAAGACCATCTCCATGGCCGAGGTGTTCGTCGACATCAAGCCGGCCGAGGAATGGCGCAGGGGCCTGACCAAGGAGCAGCTGATCGAGGAGATGGACCGCGCGGTGTCGGCCATTCCGGGCATGGAGCCCACCTTCTCGCAGCCGATCCGCGACAACGTGCTCGAATCCATCTCGCAGATCGACGGCCAGATCGTCATCAAGGTGGCCGGCGACGACCTGGTCGAGCTGCGCCACGTCACCGAGGAGATTGAAAGCCAGATCCGCAAGGTGCAGGGCGTGTTCCGCGCCGAGATCGACCGCCTGGGCGAGCTGCCCCAGCTGCAGATCGAGATCGACCGCGAGGCCGCCGGCCGCCTGGGCCTGAACATCCAGGACGTGCAGGACGTGATCGAAACCGCCCTGGGCGGTAAGGCCGCCACCGAGATCTGGGAAGGCGAGCGCAAGTTCGCCGTGGCCGTGCGCCTGCCCGAGGGCCGGCGCGGCATCGCCGCCCTGCCGCTGACCCTGGTGCCCACCCCCGACGGCGGTTCGGTGCCGCTGGGCAACATCGCGCAACTGAAGGAAACCTCCGGCGCCATGAACATCGCCCGCGAGGCCGGCCGGCGCACCATGGCCATCGGCATCTTCATCAAGGACCGCGACATGGGCTCGGTGGTCAAGGACATGCAGGCGCGCGTGGCCGAGCACATCCAGCTGCCGCAAGGCTACGCCGTCACCTGGTCGGGCGAGTTCGAGAACCAGGAGCGCGCCATGAAGCGGCTGTCGGTGGTGGTGCCGATTTCGCTGCTGCTGATCTTCGTGCTGCTGTTCGACGCCTTCAAGTCCTTCAAGATGGCCACGCTGATCCTGCTCAACGTGCCGCTGGCGCTGATCGGCGGCTTCGTGGCGCTGTGGATTTTCAACATCCCGCTGTCGGTGTCGGCGGCCATCGGCTTCATCGCGCTGTCGGGGCAGGCGGTGCTGAACGGGGTGGTGATGCTGTCGGTGTTCCAGCAGCTGCGCGAGGCCGGCCTGTCGGCCGAGGACGCGGCGCGCCAGGGCTCGATGCAGCGCCTGCGCACGGTGCTGATGACGGCCATGCTGGCGGCCTTGGGCATGCTGCCCATGGCGCTGTCGCACGACATCGGCTCGGAGACGCAGCGCCCGCTGGCCATCGTCATCATCGGCGGCCTGGTCACCGCCTGCCTGCTGACCCTGGTGGTGCTGCCGGCGCTGTACGTGTCGTGGTTCGGCGACAAGAAGGAAGCGGAGGAAGCGCTGCCGGCCTGAGCCCGGATCGGGCCCAGAATACTTCCAAAATCATAGCTATCCTGGAAGCACTGGCGCCGACCAAGGCCCCAAAACAGGCTGAATCCTGGCCCCAGGCCTCAAAAGCGCACGCCCGCGCTCAGTCGCCAGCTGTTGTCGGGCGTGAAGTTGGTTTGGGGGTCGTAGGCCAGGCGCGCGAACCAGCGCGGGGCGTCCCAGGTCAGCGTCAGGCCGGCGCGGCGCACCAGGCGCTCGTCGACGCGGCCTTTTTTCAGCAGCACGTCCAGCGTCAGGCGGTGGCCGTCCGCCAGCGGCTCCCGCCAGATCAGGTGCAGGTGGCGCTGGTCCGGGTTCTGGCGGTTGTCGCGCACCCAGCTGGCCGTCAGGCTGCGGCCGCCCTCGGCGCGCCAGGCGGCCAGCAGGCTCCAAGAGTCGTTGGGATCGAAGTTCAGGTTGGCGTAGGGCTTCAGGTTGGTGCGGCCCAGGCCCGCGCCCACCACCCAGCGCTCGCCCGTCTCCACGTTGACGCTGCCGCCCACGAAGCCGCCCTGCGCCAGCTGCAGCGAGGGCTGCACGCGCAGCGCCTGACCAAAGCTTTGGTCCCAGCCGGCGCGCCATTGGCTGGCGTCCAGCCCATGCGAGCGGAAGTAGCCGACCCAGGCGTGGCCGACGCGCTCGCTGCTGTAGCGCAGGTTGGTGTCCAGGCCCCAGCCGCTCTGGCTGCCGTGGTAGGCGCCGGTGGTCAGCTTGAAAGGCAGCGCCTCATCCTGCGCCTGGGCCGTGGCCGCGGCACCGGCCGCCCCCAGCCCCAGCAGCAGGCCAGGCAGCCAAGGGCTCATGGCAGAAACGCGGGCGTCAGCAGGCGCAGACCGATGGAGATCCAGCGCTCGTCGCGGTGGTTGCCAAAACGGCTGCCGTAGGTGGTGTCGACCTGCACCCGGTCCGGGATCAGCCACAGGCGCAGCCCGAACTGGAACGACGGCTTGCCGCTCTGTTGCCCGAAGGTCTCGGCGATCAGCCAGGCACGCTGGTGCAGCTGCGCCTCGGTGGCCAGGCCCCAGGTCAGGCGGTGGCGCTGGCTGGCGCGTTCGTGCTCGCGCAGCCAGCCCAGGTTGGCGTGCAAGAACAATTGGTCGTCCCGCAACGACCAGCTCATCGGCAGGTTGAGGTAGGGGTCGCCCGAGCGCGGCGTGCGCAGGCGCTCGACCAGGCCCACGCTCAGGCCCACGCCCCAGCCGTTGGTCTCCAGGGGTTTCAGCAGGGTCTTGGCCTGCATCACCCCCAGATTGCGCGCCGGGCCGTCCTCGGCGCTGCCGCCTTGGTGCGCGCCGCCCAGGGTCAGCTCGGCGCCCCCGGTCGGGTTGCAGGCCGGCAGGGCCCAGAACTCGGTGCTGTGGCGATTGCGGCGCACCCAGGATTCGACCTGGCAGGCCTTGGCATCGACGATGCGCGCATCGTCCGTGGCCATCGGGCGGGCGGCCTGGCTGGGCGCACTCAGCAGCAGGGCGGGCAGCAACAGGGCGCAGCGGCGCGGCGAAAGAGCGATGGCACAGGGCATGGCGGCGATTCCGGTCGCCGATTGTGACACCGGCCAAGGCCGCGGGGGCCACCCAATCGGGGGCGCCGAGACTGAGAATTAGGGCGGGCTTAAGAACTCCTTCAGCCCGACCGAGATAATGCAAGCCTCCTACTTCCGCTTCCGAAACGCGGCGGGATGGTGCCGGAGCCTGAGGCGCTGGGCCGCGCCCGATTTTTCTCTTGAGTACCGCCCCACTCCCTGCCAGCCCTCCCGCTCCGTCCGCCTCGCCCGTCGCCGCGCCGGCCGTCTGGCGTCTGATCGCCGCCTTCACCCTGGCGCGCCTGGTCATGGCGGCGGTGGCGCCGCTGACGCCGCAAGAGGCCTATTACTGGAGCTGGACGCAGTTCCCGGCGCTCGGCTATTTCGACCACCCGCCGCTGGCCAGTTACTCGATCTGGCTCAGCACGCACCTGGTC
The DNA here is from genome assembly GCA_020161215.1 of Pseudomonadota bacterium. Lineage (GTDB taxonomy): Bacteria > Pseudomonadota > Gammaproteobacteria > Burkholderiales > Burkholderiaceae_C > Ottowia. Next base: position 12,146 of record JAIUOM010000058.1, on the reverse strand, counting down.
GGCAAGTCGGTGTTCGGCGTCAAGCTGGCGGCGGTGCTGTGGTCGGTCGGCAGCAACGTGCTGATGGCGCGGCTGGTGCTCGATCTGTTCCGCGACGCGCGCCTGGCCTTCTGGTCGGTGCTGGCGCTGAACCTGACCCTTTTGTACGAAATCTTCAGCGTCTCGCCCACGCCCGACGCGCCGCTGCTGTTCGGCTGGATCGGCACGATCTGGGCGCTGGGGCGCCTCACGGTCACCGGCCAGGGCCGCTGGTGGCTGGTGGCCGGCTTCTTCCTGGGGCTGGCCTGCCTGGGCAAGTACCCGGGCGCGCTGCTGGGGCCGGTGGTGCTGGCCTACGTGCTGCTCACCCCGCGCCTGCGGCACTGGCTGCTGCGGCCCGAGCCCTGGCTGGGCGTGGGGGTGGCGGCCCTGGTGTTCTCGCCGGTGCTGATCTGGAACGCCCAGCACGACTGGGTTTCGCTCACCTTCCAGAGCACGCGCCGCCTGGGCGAGATGGGCAGCCGCTTCAAGCCGCGCTTTTTCCTGGTGCTGATCGTCACGCAGGCGCTCTTGATCACGCCCTACGTGTTCTGGATCTCGGTGCGCGCCGCCGTGGCCGGCGGCCGGGCCTGGCTGGCGCGCCAGCTCGGCGACGGCGAACGCCTGCTGTGGCTGTCGGCCGTGCTGCCGATGGCGCTGTTCGTGCTGGCCAGCTTTCGCGGCAACGTCAAGATCAACTGGCTGGTGCCGGTGTGGTGGTCGCTGATCGTGCTGGGCATGCGCGCCGTGCTGGCCGAGCCACGGCGCGTGCGGCGCCTGCGCGCCGGCCTGGCGTCGGCCGGCGCCATGATGCTGGGCTTTCTGGCCCTGTCGGCGCTGCCCAACCTGCCGCTGCCGGACGACCTGAACACCTGGAGCGGCTGGCGCGAAGGCGCGGCCAAGGTGGATCAGCTCGAAACCGAGTTGCGCGCGCGCGGCGAACGCAGCTTCGTGTTCTCGCCCAACTACAAGATCAGCGCACTGATCTGGTTTTACCGCCAACGGCCCGAACGCACCTACGCGCACGACATCCTGGGCGAGCGCGCCCTGCAGTTCGACATGTTTCCCCAACCGGCCGACGGCCTGAAGGGCGCCACCGGGCTGCTGGTGCTGTCCGACCAGTCGCAGTCCGACATCGACCTGGACCGCCAGGTCAAGCCACTGTTCGAGCACGTCGAGCGCGTGGCCGAGGTGGACGCCGGCGGCGCGCGCCGCATCTGGATCTACCGCTGCACCGGCTACCTGGGCAAGGCCGCCGCCCGGGCGCTACCGCCGAACCACTGACTTCCCTTTTTTCATGCCGCAACTGTCCGTCATCGTCCCCACCTTCAACGAATCGGCCAACGTGGCCGAGCTGCGCCGCCGCGTCGGCGAGGCCCTGGCCGGCATCGACTGGGAAATGATCTTCGTCGACGACGATTCGCCCGACGGCACGGCCGAGCAGGTGCGCGCGCTGGCCCAGCAGGACGCGCGCGTGCGCGGCGTGCACCGCATCGGCCGGCGCGGGCTGGCCTCGGCCTGCATCGAGGGCATGTTGGCCTCCTCCGCCCCCGTGGTGGCGGTGATCGACGGTGACCTGCAGCACGACGAGCGTCTGTTGCCCCGGATGCTGGCCCTGCTGCAGGCCGAGTCCGGCGTGGACGTGGTGGTCGGCAGCCGCTACATCGACGGCGGCGGCACCGGCGACTGGGACGCGCAGCGCGAACACATGAGCCGCTGGGCCACGCGCCTGTCGCAGGCAGTGATCAAGGCCGATCTGAACGACCCGATGAGCGGCTTTTTCATGATCCGCCAGTCCGCCGTGCTGGCCAGCGTGCGCGCCGGCATGTCGGCGGTGGGCTTCAAGATTTTGCTGGACCTGCTGGCCGCCGCGCCGCGCCCGCTGGTGGTGCGCGAGCTGCCCTACGAGTTCCGCAGCCGCTTCGCCGGCGAGAGCAAGCTCGACACCTCGGTGATGTGGGAATACGCCATCATGCTGCTGGACCACTGGTTCGGCCGCCTGATCCCGGTGCGCTTCATCGCCTTCACGCTGGTGGGCGGCGTCGGCCTGCTGGTGCACCTGGCCGTGCTGGCGCTGCTGTTCAAGGGCGGCCACGCCGGCTTCCTGCCGGCCCAGGCCGTGGCCACCCTGGTGGCCATGACCAGCAACTTCGTGCTCAACAACCTGCTGACCTACCGCGACCGGCGCCTCAAGGGCTGGGGCTGGGTGCGCGGCTGGATCTCCTTCTCGCTGGCCTGCGGCGTGGGCGCGCTGGCCAACGTGGGCCTGGCCAGTTGGCTGTTCAACACCCACCAAGCCTGGTGGCTGCTGTCGGCCGTGGCCGGGGTGCTGGTGGGCGCGGTCTGGAACTACGCCGTCACCGCCGTCTACACCTGGAACAAACCCGGAAAGAACTGAACGCACATGCCCTCACCCACCTTGATCCCGGTGGTGCTGTGCGGCGGCAACGGCACACGCCTGTGGCCGCTGTCGCGCGGCGCCCTGCCCAAACAGTATTTGAGTCTGGACGGCGGCCCGCACTCGCTGCTGCAGCGCACCGTGCTGCGGCTGGCCGGTCTGGGCGCGGCCACGGGTGCCACGGTGGCACCGCCCCTGCTGGTCTGCAACGCCGAGCAGCGCTTTCTGGTGGCGCAGCAGCTGCAGGACATCGGGGTGAGCGACGCGCGCATCCTGCTGGAACCCGCCGGCCGCAACACCGCGCCGGCGCTGACGCTGGCGGCGCTGGCCTGCGAGCAGACCAGCCAAGGCGACGCGGTACTGCTGGTGCTGCCGGCCGACCACCACATCGGCCAGCCCGGGCAGTTGCACGCCGCCGTCGGCCAGGCGCTGGGCGCGGCGGCCGAGGGCGCCATGCTGGCCTTTGGCGTGCGGCCCGAGCGGCCCGAAACCGGCTACGGCTACATCCGGCGCGGGGCGGCGGTGGGCGATGGCGTCTGGCAGATCGACGGCTTTACCGAGAAGCCCGACGCCGCCACCGCCAGCGCCTGGATCGCCGAGGGCCAGCACTTCTGGAACGCCGGCCTGTTTGCCGTGCGCGCCGATGTGTGGCTGCGCGCGCTGTCGCACACCCGGCCCGATATTGCCGCGGCCTGCCGGCGCGCCATGCAGGGCGTGCAGCGTGACCTGGACTTCTGGCGCCCGGACGGCGAGGCTTTTGCCGCCAGCCCGTCCGATTCGATCGACTACGCCGTGATGGAGCGCCTGCCGGCCCAGCCCGCGCTGGGCATCCCGGCGCGCATGGTGGCGCTCAACGCCGGCTGGTCCGACGTCGGCGCCTGGGACGCCGTGTGGGCGCTCAGCCCGCACGACCCGCAGGGCAACGCCGTCATCGGCCAGGCGGTGCTGCAGGGCTGCAGCGGCACGCTGGCCATTTCGTCCAGCGGACGCCTGATTGCCGGCCTGGGCCTGCGCGACACGGTGGTGGTGGAAACGCCGGACGCCGTGCTGGTGGCCGACCGCAGCCAGGCCCAGCGCGTGAAGGAGCTGGTGGCCGACGTGCGCGCCGTCCGGCCCGAGCTGGCCGAGGCGCACCGCCACGTGCACCGCCCCTGGGGCTGGTTCGACGCCCTGGACCGCGGGCCGGGTTTTCAGGTCAAGCGCATCGTGGTGCTGCCCGGCGCCAGCCTGAGCCTGCAAAAGCACACCCACCGGGCCGAGCACTGGGTGGTGGTGCGCGGCCTGGCCGAGGTGACGCGCGGCACCGAGGTCTTCAGGCTCGGCGCCAACGCCTCTACCTACATCCCGCCCGGCGAGGTGCACCGCCTGGCCAACGTGGGCAGCGAGCCGCTGGAGATCATCGAGGTGCAGAGCGGCAGCTATCTGGGCGAGGACGACATCGTGCGCCTGGACGACCCCTACCAGCGCGGCGCGTAGCCGCGGCCGGGCAGGTAGGATCGGTGTTTGATTACCGTCCCGAGGAGTGCCGCCATGAAATCCCGCGCCGCCGTCGCCTTTGCTGCCGGCAAACCGCTTGAAATTGTCGAAATCAACGTGGCCCCGCCGCAAAAAGGCGAGGTGCTGGTCAAGATCACCCATACCGGGGTGTGTCACACGGACGCCTTCACCCTGAGCGGTGACGACCCTGAGGGCCTGTTCCCCGCCGTGCTGGGCCACGAAGGCGCCGGCATCGTGGTGGAAGTCGGCGAGGGCGTGACCAGCGTTCAGCCCGGCGACCACGTGATCCCGCTCTACACCGCCGAATGCGGCGAATGCCTGTTCTGCAAGAGCGGCAAGACCAACCTGTGCGTGGCCGTGCGCGCCACTCAAGGGCGGGGCGTCATGCCCGATGGCACCACGCGTTTCAGCTACCAGGGCAAGCCGATCTACCACTACATGGGCTGCAGCACTTTCAGCGAATACACGGTGGTGGCCGAGGTCTCGCTGGCCAAGGTCAACCCCAAAGCCAACCCCGAGCAGGTGTGCCTGTTGGGCTGCGGCGTGACCACGGGCCTGGGCGCGGTGAAGAACACCGCCAAGGTGCAGCCGGGCGACAGCGTGGCGGTGTTTGGCCTTGGCGGCATTGGCCTGGCGGTGATCCAGGGGGCCAAGCTGGCGCAGGCTGGGCGCATCATCGCTGTCGACACCAACCCGGGCAAGTTCGAGCTGGCCAAGACCTTTGGCGCCACCGACTGCGTCAACCCCAAGGACCACGACAAGCCGATCCAGCAGGTCATCGTCGACATGACGACCTGGGGCGTGGACCATAGCTTTGAATGCATCGGCAACGTCAACGTGATGCGCGCCGCACTGGAATGCGCGCACCGCGGCTGGGGTCAGAGCGTGGTGATTGGCGTGGCCGGCGCGGGGCAGGAGATCAGCACCCGCCCGTTCCAGCTGGTCACCGGCCGGCGCTGGCTGGGCACGGCCTTTGGCGGCGTGAAGGGCCGCAGCCAGCTGCCTGGCATGGTCGAGGACGCCATGGCCGGCAAGATTCAGCTGGCGCCGTTTGTGACGCATACCATGCCGCTGACCGGGATCAACGAGGCGTTTGATCTGATGCATGAGGGGAAGTCGATTCGCTCCGTGGTTCACTATTGACCCCCTGAGGCGCTGGCGCGCCTTCCCCCGCTCTCTTCGGGCGGGGGACAAGCCGGCCGCTTCGGAGCGGCCGGGCGCGGCGGCTTCTCGCATGGCCTGCTCCGCGGCCTTCTGACATGAGGAATTCCACACGATGAACAGTCCCTCGGATACTCGTCCACGCACCGTGGCGGTGGCCGGCGCCACCGGCCTGGTCGGCCGCAGCCTGGTGCAGCGCTTGTGCGCCGATCCGCGTGTGGGGGTGGTGCACGCCCTGGTGCGGCGGCCGTTGACTGAAATGCATCCCAAGCTGCAGCCGCTGGTGGTGGACTTTGCCGCGCTGCAGGCCTTGCCGCCCATCGACGAGGTGTATCTGGCGCTGGGCACCACGATCAAGGTCGCGGGCAGCCAGGCGGCGTTTCGTGCGGTGGATTTCGACGCCAATCTGGCGGTGGCCCAGGCCGCGCTGGCTGCGGGGGCGCGCCGCGCCGGTCTGGTCAGCGCCCTGGGGGCGAGCGCCCAGTCGCCGGTGTTCTACAACCGGGTCAAGGGCGAGCTGGAAGACGCCCTGGCCGCCTTGCCCTTCGACCGGCTGGTGATCGCCCAGCCCTCGCTGCTGCTGGGGGACCGTGCGTCGCTGGGCCAGCCCGAGCGCCACTTCGAGCGCTGGATGAGGGGCCAGAGCAGCTGGCTCGCGCCACTGATTCCGCGCCACTGGCGCCCCATCGCCGCGGCCGACGTGGCGGCGGCGCTGGCGGCCACCGTGCCGATGGGCCAGGGGCTGCAACGGTTCAGCTCGGCCGCCATGCAGGGCGCCAGCACGGTCTGACAGAGTTTTTTGGCTTTTTTGTCGAGATGTCGCCGTCCACAAATCGTTTGTAGCTATATAAATAATAGCAATCAAGGAGTTTTCATGCCACGCATTGAACAGCACGCCAGCTTCGGCGGCAGTCAGGAAGTCTGGAAACACGCCAGCCGCAGCACCGGCACCGAGATGCGCCTGGGCGTCTACCTGCCGCCGGCCGCGCTGGCGGGCGAGCGCTGCCCGGTGCTCTACTGGCTGTCGGGCCTGACCTGCAACGAGCAGAACTTCATCACCAAGGCCGGCGCGCAGCAGCACGCGGCGCAGCACGGCTTGATCCTGGTGGCGCCCGACACCAGCCCGCGCGGCGAAGGCGTGGCCGACGACCCCGCCTACGACCTGGGCCAGGGCGCAGGCTTTTACCTGAACGCCACCCAGGCGCCCTGGGCCGCGCACTACCGCATGGAGGATTACGTGGTGGACGAGCTGCCGGCGCTGATCGAACAGCACTTTCCCGCCACCGACCGGCGCAGCATCTTCGGCCACAGCATGGGCGGCCACGGCGCTTTAAGCCTGGCGCTGCGCCACCCTGGCCGCTACCGCAGCGTCAGCGCCTTCGCCCCCATCGTCGCGCCCAGCCAGGTGCCCTGGGGGCAAAAGGCGTTCACCGCCTACCTGGGCGATGACCGCAGCGCCTGGGCCGCGCACGACACGGTGGCCTTGATTGCCCATGCCCAAGAGCGCCTGCCCCTGCTGGTCGACCAGGGCGATGCCGATGATTTTCTGGCCAAGGAGCTGCGCCCCGAGCTGCTGGAGGCCGCCTGCGCCCAGGCAAGCCACCCGCTGACCCTGCGCCGCCAGCCGGGTTACGACCACAGCTACTACTTCATGGCCAGCTTCATGGGCGAGCACGTCGCGCACCATGCGGCGGCGTTACAAAATAGCACGCCGGGCAAGAGCTGAAGGTCGTAAATCAACGCCCGTTCAGAATCACGACACTTTCGATTTCGAATTCAACATAGTCGGCCAAGTCTGAAACCATCAACCAGGAGTTTTCGTCATCTCCATGAACACAATATTCATGTCTGGATCGGTAAATGTTCTGGCATTGGAGTTTTCTGGGGCGCATGCAAGAAGCTCTTCAGCCGATCTGTAGATCAACCACCAATCCATGTAGGCCTCCATATAGCCGACGTCAGGAATACCAGGCAAAAAATTGGCAATCAAAAGCTTCCCGTCTTGCCGCAATTTCCCAAAAAGCAACGCGGTCAAAGATTTTGCAACGTCATTATCAAGGTAATCATAAAGTCCTGCCGCGTAAACTAAGTCGAATGTTTGCCCCTCTATCCCGGATCTCGCCTTAAGGAGATCCAAAACACTGTTTTTCACCGTCGTGATTCCGAGATCTCCGTAATCACGCGCAACCACTTTCAGGCTGCCTTCGTCTTGGTCGAGCGCAACAAAAGTCTCAAAGTTCCGCTTGCGGAGACTTTCGCTCCAGACGGTCTCCCTCAAGTGACCACAAGCCACCGAAAGAACACTGGCCATCCCAATACGCTGCTCACACGCGGCATCAATGTACTCGGCAAGCAGTTTTCTCCTGAAGCGAACCGCGCGCGCAGCCGGTTGCGCACAGTTATGTCGATAAACCTCACAAGCATCATAACCCAATTTATCGACGCCATACTTATCAAGCTCAATGCCGTAGAGCAAATCAAGAACAATCGCATCGCCAGCATAGCCTCTGGGTTTAAAAAAATTTCTACTGGTGATGGGACATTTATGAGCAATCTGCTCTGAGGGACTCGAACGAATATTTTCTGCAATAAACTTCTTCCACTGCGGCAAATCAAATTTCGATCGATACTCCAGGGCCGATGCAACAATTTCTTGAGTAGCTTGCCATTTTTCTGTGGACATAATTTCACTCCCTCTTCGCCAATTGGTAAAATAAAAGGAAGACTCCTAATTCAATCAACTTGAGATCAGGGATGAGCAGAGGCGAAGCACAAAATTCAGAAGCCGAAGCGTTCCCCCAACGTCCCGAAGGTCTTATCTAATAACCTAGAGGTCACCTCAAGATTTGAATTGCCACTGCGCATACGCTCTCTGCTCAGGCCCACAGCAAGCTGATCTGCGTCACGGGTGTTGCCGTCGTGGCATAAAAAAACTGCCATGCGGCGGTTGCTGGCGCTTCCCATGAGCCTTCTCAAATCGCGTCTCCCTGGAAGCCATGCTAGGCGAGCACCCAGCCGCCGCCATCCCACGAAAGTGGGATGGCATCTAAACTTTAGGCTGATAGGGATGACAAGCAGCCACCACTTCGTCGCCAGCTTGGAGTAGTGGCGGAACGCGGTGGTGTCGCGGGCACTGACGGGCTCACGCCCGAAGGGCTCTTGCAGGTTGAACGCTGAGCCGCCTCAGTTCAGGTCCGGATCCAGAAAATACGCCGTGCCGCCCCAGTTGGCCTGTAGGGCAAAGCCTTTCTCGGTGAACTGGTAGACGTTGATCTGCGGGTTGACGGACACCTGGCCACCCGCCGTGCCCAGGGTGGCCGAGGCCGACACGTCCAGACCGCCGGAGTTGTTGGACTGGAACTGCTCCATCGCCGATTGGGTCTTGAACACGAAAACCTGCGCCAGGCGCTGGTAGCCCACCCCGGGGCCGGTGCCGGCACGCTTGGCCCGCATGTAGGTGCGCTTGCCGGTGGCCGTGTCCACCATCACCCCGTTGCCGGTGGCGCCGATCAGCAGGATCGCGTTGACCATGCCGACGTGGAACACGCCGTAGCCCTTGGCCTGCTCGATTTCCTTGCGCGCCTCGGGTTTGTCGGTGTACAGGCGCGCCAGGGTGGCCTCGGCGCTTTCGTCGATCTTCTGGCGCTCGGTCAGGATCTGCTCGGCCGACAGGTTTTTCTTGTCGGGCTCCTTTGGCGACGACTGGCAGCCGGCCAGCCCCGCCAACACCAGCGCCACCGACAGCACACCCACAGGCTTGTGGAGGAAGTTCATTGCGATTTCCTTTGCTTGGCTCGATTTGGATTGTTTTCGCCGAGGCCGGCCGCCCAGGTCGCAGCCCCCTGACCCCACTGCCCAATCTATCGGAAATTCGACCTTTGCAGGCCGCATCCGATCAAGGTCACGGCGAAGCAGACGAACGGCGCTCTTCCCTGGCGCGTGAACGCAGGCCATCGCGCCCCCCTGACGGCAACAGAACGCCCGGATGCCACGCCAGCCCCCGGGATTTCCCCCTCGGCGTAAATCCCAAGTGCCAAACACCGGATCGGTCCATAATATTCCCGCCCATCCCCACCCCCGATGGCCACGCCGACACAATTGGCACGGCCCTTGATCCCCATGACCCACAAGGCTGGTATCCGCCGACGCCGTGTCGCATTTGGCTTGGGCGCCGTCGTCGGCGCACCGCTGCTGTTCTCGGGCTGCAACCGCATCCCCCCCGCCCTGAAGATTGGCGTCGGCCAGCCGCTCAGCGGGCCGATTGCGGCGCTGGGGCGGGACATGCTGAATGGCATCGTCCTGGCGGTGGAGGAACTCAACGCCGAGAACTTCGCCATCGACGGCCAGCCGGTCAAGCTGGAACTGGTGGTCGAGGACGACCGCTCCGACCCCGCCGTCGGCAAGCTCGCCGCCCAGACGCTCATCGATGCCGGCGTGTTCGCCGTCATGGGCCATCTGAATTCCGGCGTCAGCATGGCCGCCGCGCCGCTGTACGGCGCGCACGACATCCTGCAGCTGTCCATCTCCACCCACCCTGGGCTGACCGAACTCGGGTTGCCCGGGGTGTTCCGCATCGTCGCCAACGACCACACGCAGTCGCGCGCCATGGCCGGGTACGCCATCGACTACCTTGGCCAGGGCCCCATCGGCCTGGTCGACGACGGTTCGGCCTACGGCAAGGGACTGGCCGGCGCCGTGGCCGCCGAATTCGACAAGGTCGGCAAGACCCTCGCGCTGCGCGACAGCCTGGACGACAAGACCACCGACTTCGCCGCGCTGGCCAGCACACTGAAGCAGCGGCAGATCGGCGTGCTGCTGAGCGTGCTGAACGACTTTCAGGTGGTGGCGCTGGTCGAGGCGCTGAAGGCCGCCGACCACCTCGACATGCATATCCTGGGTGGCGACTTGCTGAAGACCCCCGAGGCCTTGAAGGCCGCGCGCACGCTGCGGGGGCGCCTGCTGGCCACCTCGCCGATCCTGGAGCCGCTGGAGTTCAATGGCGGCCCCGCGTTCCTGAGCACCTACCGGGAGCGTTTCAAGAAAGACCCGGCGTACGGCGCGCACTACAACTACGACGCCCTACACGCGCTGGCGTTCACCCTGCGCCAGGTGCGCGGGATCGACCCGGAAAAGGTCCGCCAGATGCTGCACACCAACGATCCGGCGGCGCCGGTCACCGGCTCCATGCGCTTTGACGCCCGCGGCGAGCAGCGCCACGGGGTGGTGGGCATCTACAGCGCCGCCGCCAACGGCTGGCGCAGCCTGATGCGCTCGTCGCAGTGGTGAGGCGCCGGGGCCCGCCGACCGGCGGGAAAGCCGGCCCTGGCCCCGCCGCTCAGCGGCCCCGGTCGCCCAGGGCCGGGTAGTCGGTGTAGCCCTTGGCGCCGCCGCCGTACATGGTCAGCTTGTCCAGCCCCTGGTACGGGCCGCCACGGCGCATGCGCTCGGTCAGATCGGGCATGCAGATGAAGGCCTTGCCAAACGCCACCAGGTCGGCACGGCCGCTGGCGATGGCGTCCTGGGCCAGCACCGGGTCGTAGCCGTTGTTGACCATCCAGGCGCCACGCCCGCCGGCCGTGCGGTAGGCGCTCTTCAGCGCGGCGTAGTCGAACGGCCGTTCGGGCAAGGCCCGCGGGCCGCCGGTGGCGCCCTCGATCACGTGCACGTAGGCCAGGCCCAGCGGCGCCAGTTGGCGGATCAGGTAATCGAACAGCGGCTGCGGATCGGCGTCGTCGATGTCGTTGGCCGGGGTCACGGGCGACAAGCGGATGCCGACGCGGTCGTGCCCCACCGCGTCGACCACGGCGCGGGTGGCCTCCAGCATCAGCCGGGCCCGGTTTTCGATGCTGCCGCCGTAGTCGTCGCCACGCTGGTTGGCGCCAGTCTTCAGGAACTGGTCCAGCAGGTAGCCGTTGGCGCCGTGGATCTCCACGCCGTCGAAGCCGGCCGACTTGACGGCGTTGCGCGCGGCGGCCGCGTAGTCGTGCACCACGCCGGGAATCTCATGCCGGTGCAGCGCGCGCGGGGCGCTGGTGGGCGCGAAATGGCCGTGGCCCTGGGCATCGAAGATGTAGGTCTTGGCGTTGGCCAGCACGGCCGAGGGCGCCACCGGCTCGGCGTTGTCGGGCAGCAGCGAGCGGTGCGACACCCGCCCCACGTGCCACAGCTGGCACACCATCTTGCCGCCCTTGGCGTGCACCGCGCGCGTCACGCGCTTCCAGCCGTCCAGCTGCTCGGTGCCGTACAGGCCGGGCACGTGGGCGTAGCCCTGGCCCATCGGGCTGATGGCCGTGGCCTCGCTGACGATCAGGCCGGCGCCGCGCGCCGGGTCGGCGCGCTGGGCGTAGTACTCGGCCATCAGGGCGGTGGGAATGGCGTCCGGCGCGCGGTTGCGCGTCAGCGGGGCCATCACGACGCGGTTGGCCACCTCGATGGCACCAACCCGCAGGGGAGAAAAGAGCGACGGAGTCATGGCGCTTGCGGCGTGGGGGATAAACGGATGCCCGCATTGTGCGCCTGCGCCGATGTCCCACAATCGGTCGCATGTCCGCGCCTTCCCCTTCCGACGCGCCGCCGCTGCGCCTGCTGCTGCTGATCGCCCTGGCGCTGTCGCTGGGCGCCGCCGTGTCGCTGGGCATCACCCGCTTTGCCTACGGCCTGCTGCTGCCGGTGATGCGCGACGACCTGGGCTGGAGCTACACCCTGGCCGGCGCCATGAACACCGCCAACGCCCTGGGCTACCTGGTGGGCGCGCTGTTCACCCCGGCGCTGATGCGCCGCTACGGCGCCGCCGCCGTGCTGCTGGGCGGCGCGCTGCTGGCCAGCGGGTTCATGGCCGCGTCGGGCTTTTTCACCGCCGCCGGGCCCTTGCTGTTGCAGCGCCTGCTGGCCGGGGTGGCCAGCGCCTTCGTGTTCATCGCCGGCGGCCTGCTGGCGGCGCGGCTGGGCGCGCAGGCACCGCGCCACGCCGGCCTGCTGCTGGGGCTGTACTACGGCGGCACGGGTTGGGGCATCACGGTGTCGGCGCTGGGCGTGCCGGCGCTGCTGGCGGCGGCGGCCGGGCGGCCGCACG
>JAIUOM010000057.1 GCA_020161215.1 Pseudomonadota bacterium | reverse complement strand
CGGCCGTGGCGCCCTGCTCGACCAGTCTGCCGTGCTGCATCACGGCCACGCGGTCGGCAAATCGGCGCACCAGGTTCAGATCGTGGGTGATCAAGAGCACCGCCATGCCGTTCTCGCGCTGCAGCTCGCCCAGCAGATCGAGGATCTGGCCGCGCAGGCTCACATCCAGCGCGGTGGTGGGCTCGTCGGCCAGCAACAGCCTGGGCGAGCAGGCCAGCGCCATCGCGATCATGGCGCGCTGGCGCTGGCCGCCGGAGAGCTGATGCGGGTAGGCGCCGGCGCGGCGCGCGGGTTCGGGGATGCCGGTTTTTGCCAGCAGTTCAATCGCTGCCTGCGCCGCCAGCGCGGGCGTCAACGCCTTCTTCAGGCGCACCACCTCGGCGATCTGCTCGCCCACCGTCATGAGCGGGTTCAGCGCCGTCATCGGCTCCTGGAAAATCATCGCGATGTCGTCGCCACGCAGCCCTCGCAGGGCGCGCTCGGGCAGGGCCAGCAGGTCGCGCGTCTGCCCACCGTCGTGAAACAGCGCCCGCCCGCTGATGCGCGCGTCGTGCAGCAGGCGCAGCAAGGCCAGGGCGGTCACGGTCTTGCCGGAGCCGGATTCGCCCACCAGGGCCAGTTTCTCGCCACGGGCAATGGAAAAGCCGACGCCCCCCACCACCGTCTTGGCGCCAAAGGCAACTTGCAGGTCCTCGACCTGGAGCAGCGGCGCCGTCACCCCGTCACCTCTATCAAAAAGATAGCTGCCCAGGATTGATGGGCACCGACCGATGCCATTTTTAAAGCCCAATTCATGTGTCGGCCCGGCGCGGATCGAGTGCGTCGCGCAGCGCATCGCCCATGAAGGTCAGCAGCAGCAAGGTCAGCACCAGCACGCCAAAGGTGGACAACGAGATCCACCAGGCGTCGATGTTGTTCTTGCCCTGGCTCAGCAGCTCGCCCAGGCTGGGGGTGCCGGGCGGCACGCCCAGGCCCAGAAAATCGAGCGAGGTCAGCGCCAGCACCGCCGCGCTCATGCGAAACGGCAGAAAAGTGACCACCGGCGTCATGCTGTTGGGCAGGATATGGCGCCAGATGATGCGCCGCGTGGGCACGCCCATGGCGCGCGCGCCTTTCACGTAGTCGAGCTGGCGGTTGCGCAGGAACTCGGCGCGCACGTAGTCCGACAGCCCCATCCAGCCGAACAGGCTGAGCAGCACCAGCAGCAGGCCGATGCTGGGCGAGAGGATGGCCGAGAAGATGATCAGCAGGTACAGCTCGGGCATGGCGCCCCAGATCTCAATAAAGCGCTGAAAGGCCAGGTCGGTCTTGCCGCCGAAATAGCCCTGCACCGCCCCGGCCGCCACCCCCAGCACCACGCCCACCGTGGTCAGCGCCAGGGCAAACAGCACGCTGACCCGAAAGCCGTAGATCAGCTGGGCCAGCAGATCGCGCCCGCGGTCGTCGGTGCCCAGCCAGTTCTGGCGCGAGGGCGCCGACGGGTTGGGCGCCTCGGCGAAGTAGTTGATGGTCTTGGCGCCGTAGGGGTTGAGCGGGTAAATCGCCCAGTTGCCCGGCTGGGTCAGTTGCGCGCGGATGAAGGGGTCGAGGTAGTCGGTTTCGGTGTCGAAATCGCCGCCAAAGGTTTTCTCGGGGTAGCTGGTCAGCACCGGCACGTAGAACTGCCCCTGGTAGCGCACCAGCAGCGGCTTGTCGTTGGAAATCAGCTCCACCGCCAAGCTGAGCAGCACCAGCACCGAAAAGAGGATCAGGCTCCAGAAGCCCAGGCGCTGGCGCCGAAAGCGCCTCCAGGCGCGCCGGGCCGGCGTGGGGCTGGGCGCGGGCACATCGGCCGCGCTGCCGTGGGGTGCGGCAAGGGTGGCGCCAGGCGCCGGGCGCTCACCGGGCATCCGACATCAGGTTCTGAAACGGCGCCTGTCCCTTGAAGCGCCGTGCGCCCCAATCGCGCTCGTCGGTGCTGAGGATGCGGCCGTGGCCCAGGTGTTCGGCCAGCAGCAACAGCGAGGCATCGGCCAGATCGGCGGGCAGGCCGGCGTAGCGCTCCATCAATTGCCCCAGCCGGGCCTGCGCGGTGGGCGCCCACTGCCAGGCCACGATGGCGCCGTCTTCCACCTCGCGCGCCAGGGCATGCGCGGCGGTCGGGCCCACCCAGTGCGCGATCAGGTGCATGGCCTCGGTCAGCACCGGCCAGGTCGTCACCCAGCCCTCGCGCTGGGTCGGCAACTGGGCCATGGCTCGGGGGTGCCAGGCGTCGCGCCGGTCCATCAGCGCGTACAAAAACCCGGAGTCGACGATGATCACTCGTCACCCCCCTCGCCGCCGGAGCTGGACGAGACGCCGTCGGGCCGCTTGGCCCCGCGGCGCGCCAGGCGCCACGACCGCGCCTTCAGCGGCACGGCCGCCAGCACGGTGAAGGCCTGCGGGGCATCGGCCGACGCCTGCGCGGCGGCGCCCGGTGACGCGAGCGTCTCGGGCTGCGCCGGCGCCGACACCGCGGGCGCCACGTCAGGCGGCGGGCGGGTGGTCGGGGGTGGCGCCACGGAAGTGTCGTGCGCCGACTTGTCGGCCCAGCGCTCGGCCAGCTTGTTCTTGTGCTTGCCGGCCACGTCGGCGCGCCCGCTGTCGCTGGCGCCGATGAATTGGCCCAGGTGTTTGAGCCCGGCACGCTGGGCGCGCAAGGTCTCGTAGTAGTGCTGCACGCTGGCGCGCAGCACATCGCTCACTCCCAGTCCGGTGGTCTCGGCCAGGTAGTTCAACTGGCGTTCGGCTTCTGCATCGAATCGAGCATTGACGCGCATAACCCTGTCTCTCGTGTTTGTCTTTCATTGTATGACCGTCCGCTCCGGGCACGGCCCAGGCAGGCGGCGGCGCGGGATCGCCCCGGCCAAGCGCCAAACATGGGCAAGATCAGCCATACCCCAGCGCGGAAATTGCCTGGGCAGCTATTGTTTCAAGAGCGCTTTCGACCATCGAGGGCGCCAGCGCGGCGGGTTGCCATGGCGCAACACCACGCCCAACCTGGCCGGCCGCAAGAAGTCGGATAGAGGTAAAAAGCACCGTTTGCCGGCGTGAATGCTTCCACGACAGCTATGTTTCTTGCAGCGATTCAGCGCTTGGCCAGTACCCCATGGGCCGACTCACGCCGCCGCACCGCCGTCCAACCGTTTCATGCGGATCGCGCCAAAGTGGCACACCGGAATGCACTGGACGCAGCCGGTGCAGCGCTCACGCTGCGCGGGCGGCAACACCGAGGATTTGCGGCCGGCCTGCGTGTGCAGCTCCAGCAAATGGTCCGGGCAGGCCGCCACGCACCAGCCGCAGCCGGTGCATCGGGCCGGGTCCACCAGGGGCACGGCGGGGCGGCGCTTGACGGGGGGCGCGGTCACTGGCGCAGTGTAGGCGGCTGGCGCGGCGGCGGCTACGTGGCCGGCTCCCCCGTCTGCCGCACCGCCCCCGCCAGCCGCGCCACCGCGCCGGCCTTGGCGGAATTGCGCAGCCAGGCCAGGCCGACCGGGGGCAAATCCCAGGGCAAGGGCTCGGGCAGCACGGTGGCGCCGCCGGCCTGCGCCACCGCTCGCGCGATGTCGCTGGGCAGGGCGGTGACGCCGCGCGGCAATTGCTGCAGGGCCGAGGCGATGCCGCGTATCGAATAGGTTTCAATCAGCGGCGTCGGCACCTGGTGGCCCCCGGCGGCAAAAATGGCTTCGATGGCGTGGCGGATCGGCGTGTCCTTGGGCGGAAAAATCCAGTCCATGTTGGCCAGCCGGGCGATGTCCAGCTGCGCCCGCCGCGCCACGCCGGCGGCGCTGGCCGAGGCCACCACCAGATGCGCCTGCTGGCGGTACAGCATCTCCTGCACCAGGCCTTCGCGCGAGTTGTCGCGCGAGAAGCGGCAGATGGCGCAGTCGAGTTCGCGCTCGCGCACCGCCCGCAGCAGGTGGTGCGTGGTGTTCTCGTGCATCTGTATGGCCAGCCGTGGCGTGTGCCCCAGCAGGTGCCGCCACACCGCGCCAAGCACCTGATCCGACGCGTAGGGAATCACGCCGATGCGCAGGCGCCCCTGGTAGCCGTCGTGCAGGGCACGCAACTCCTGCTGCAGCGAAAGATCCTCGGCCACCGCCGCGCGCGCCCGCGCCAGCACCAGTTCACCGGCCGGTGTCGGCACCAGGCCGCGCCGGGCGCGCACGAACAACGGGGCGGCGAAGATGTCCTCGATGTCGGCCAGCGCGCGCGTCACCGTGGGTTGGCTCAGCGCCAGTTGCTCGGCCACGCGCGACACCGAACGGTGCCGGTACAAGGCCAGCAGCAGCTCGTAGTGGCGCATCTTCAGCCGGCTTTTCAGGCGCTGCGGAAAGGCGTCGGTGGGCAACGGGTTCATGTGAAGAAGTGAAATAGTAATTCAGGCATTGAACTATGCCAAATTATGTGAATTTATCTATTTCCATTCTCTAGACTCTGCTCGTTCCCACCGGAGCCCCACCCCATGCAAGAGTTCACCACCCGCCCCGAGATCGTCGGCACCCACGGCGTCGCCGCCTCCACCCACTGGCTGGCGTCGCAGACCGCCATGTCGGTGCTGGAACGCGGCGGCAACGCGTTCGACGCGGCGGTGGCCGGCGGCTTTGTGCTGCAGGTGGTGGAGCCGCACCTGAACGGGCCCGGCGGAGAAGTGCCGATCCTGCTGTGGAGCGAGCGCGAGCGCCGCATGCACAGCATTTGCGGCCAGGGCGCGGCGCCGGCCGAGGCCAGCGCGGCGGCGTTTCGCCAACGCGGCTTCGAGCAGGTGCCCGGCATCGGGCTGCTGCCGGCCACGGTGCCCGGGGCCTTCGGCGCCTGGCTGCTGATGCTGCGCGAGCACGGCACCTGGTCGCTGGCCGAGGTGCTGGCGCCGGCCATCGACTACGCGCGGCACGGCTTTCCGCTGGTGGCGCGGGCGGTGCAGGCCATCGTGGCGGTGCAAGACCTGTTTCGGCGCCATTGGCATTCCTCCAGCGCCGTCTGGCTGCCGGACGACCGGGCGCCGCGCCCCGGGGCGCTGTTTCGCCTGCCCCAGTTGGCCGACACCTACGAGCGCATCGTGCGCACCGCGCAGGCCGCTGACGACGGCCGCACACAACAAATCGACGCCGCCATCGACTGCTGGTACCGCGGCTTTGTGGCGCGTGAGATTGACGATTTTTATCGCACCGAGCGCGTGCAGGACAGCTCTGGCGAGCGGCACACTGGCCTGCTGCGCTTCGAGGACATGGAGCGCTGGTCGGCCACGCAGGAAGCGCCGCTGACGCTGGATTTTGGCCGCCACACGGTGGCCAAGTGCGGCTTCTGGAGCCAGGGGCCGGCGCTCCTGCAGCAACTGGGCCTGCTGCGCGAGACCGGTCTGACTGAGCATGTCCCCACCTCGCCCGGCTTTGTGCACCGCATCGCCGAAGCGGCCAAGCTGGCCTTTGCCGACCGACTGGCCTGGTACGGCACCTCGCCCGGCGACTGGGCCGAGGCACACCAGGCCCTGCTGTCGGACGACTACCTGCGCCAGCGCGCCGAGTTGATCGGCGCACAGGTCGCCACGCAACTGCAGCCGGGCGCGCCCGGTGGCCGGGCACCGCGCCTGCCCGATCTGGGCGTGGCCGAGCGCACGCTGCGCACCGCCGACACCCGCTTTGGCGTCGGTGAACCCACCTTTGCCGCCCTGCCGCCGGTGCAGGAGTGGGCCAAGCGCGAGATTTTCGTTGGCGACACCTGCCACATCGACGTCATCGACCGGCACGGCAACATGGTGGCGGCCACCCCCTCGGGCGGCTGGCTGTCGTCCAGTCCGGCGATCCCCACGCTGGGTTTTGCCATCAACACCCGTTTGCAGATGAGCTGGCTGGACGAAGGCCTGCCCAGTTCCCTGACGCCGGGTGTGCCGCCCTGCACCACGCTGTCGCCCTCGCTGGCGCTGCGCGATGGCGAGCCGTACATGGTGTTCGGCACGCCCGGCGGCGACCAGCAGGACCAATGGTCGACCGCATTCTTTTTGCGCCACGCCGTGCACGGCATGAACCTGCAGCAAGCCATCGACGCGCCGGCCTGGCACGTGGACCATTTCCCGGCCTCGTTCTGGCCGCGCACCACCACGCTGAATCGGTTGACGCTGGAGGCGCGCTTTCCGGCCGAAACCATTGATGCCTTGCGCGTTGCAGGGCACTCGATCCAGGTCGGCCCGCCGTGGTCGGAAGGCCGCATGTCGGCCTGCAGCCGCGAGCGCGACGGGCAAGGCCGCCTGCTGCTGCGCGCCGCCGCCAACCCGCGCGGCATGCAGGGCTATGCCGTCGGTCGCTGACCCCTTTTTCAACACCCACACCAACCCGAGGAGACCCCCCGATGACTTCACGCCTGCGCCGACACCTGATCACGGCCTGCATGGCCGGCCTGGCCGCGCTCACCGCCCTGCCGGCCGCCGCCGCCTACCCGGAACGCACCGTCACCTTGGTCGTGCCCTGGGCGCCCGGCGGCTCCACCGACATCCTGGCCCGCGCGCTGGCCGACCAGCTGAGCCGATCGCTGGGGCAAGCGGTGATCGTCGACAACCGCGCCGGCGCCTCGGGCAATATCGGCTCCAACGTGGTGGCCAAGGCCAAGCCGGACGGCTACACCCTGCTGGTCGGCTCCATGAGCACGCACGCCATGAACCCCGCGTTCATGACCATGCCCTTCGATGGCGTGGCCGATTTCACCCCCATCGCGCAGTTGGCCTACGTGGTCAACACCCTGGTGGTGAATCCGTCGGTGCCGGCCAAGAACGTGAAGGAACTGATCGCCTACGCCAAGGCCAACCCCGGCAAGCTGAACTACGCCAGCGCCGGCCCGGGCTCCACCAACCACCTGAGCGCCGTGCTGTTCGAGCGCGCCGCCGGCGTCCAGATGCACCACGTGCCCTACAAGGGCGGCGCCCCGGCGGTGATCGACACCGTGGCCAACCAGACCCAGGTGCTGTTTTCCGCCGGCACGCAAACCCTGCCGCACGTGAAAGCCGACAAGCTGCGCCTGCTCGGCGTGACCGAGGCCAAGCGCTCGCCGCTGCTGCCCGACGCGCCCACGGTGGCCGAGACCGTACCCGGCTACGAGCTGGGGGTGTGGTACGGCCTGTTCGGCCCGGCGGGCATGCCCAAGGAGCTGGTGGACCGCCTGAACGCCGCCACCAACCAGGCCCTGCAAGACCCGGCGGTGCGCGCGCGCATGGACAGCATGGGCGTGGAAATCGTCAAGACCACGCCGGAGCAGTTCGGCACCGTGCTGCGTCGCGACGCCGAGCGCTACACCAAGATCATCCGCGACCTGGGCATCCGCAATGAGTGAGGCGGACGGCGCCGACGCGGCGCTGCGCCTGCCACCGGCCGCCTGCGCCGTGCTTTGCCAGGACCTCCCGCGCGCACCCCACCTGGACGCCGCCATGCAGGCCGTGGAGCGCGTGCGACGCAGTCTGCTGGGCGAAGGCTTGTTGACGGTGAACCTCCATCTGCAGGCGCTTGCCGGGGACAGCGCTGTCCCTGCTGGCCTGGCGGATGAAGTGGTGTTGCAGCGCATCTGGTCGTCCCTTCCGGGCGCCTACCCGGTGGCCGGGTCCAAGCGCAAGACGATGACCGCCTGGTCTCGCCACCTGCTGGTGAACGCCGAAGTGTTTGTCGGTGAAGGTGAAAACGCCCTGGCCGAGGTGTTTGACGACCACGCGTTGATCACCTCGCTGGGCCTGCGCGCGGTGGTCAACGTGCCGCTGCTCGATGACAAGGGCCGGTGCTTCGCGACCTTCAACGCGCTCGGCACCCGCTCGCACTGGCGACCGGCCGACATCTGGCTGCTGCGACTGCTCGGCACGCTCGCCACCCCGGCGGTTCGGCGTGCGGCGCTTGCGCACAGCCCAGGTCGATAATTTAGCCAGCCTCGACAAAGAAAACGGCCTGAGCTATTTTTTACATAGCATCAGGCCGTTTGTTTTGGCGGAGAAGGAGGGATTCGAACCCTCGATACGGTAAACCGTATACCGGATTTCGAGTCCGGCGCATTCGACCACTCTGCCACCTCTCCTGCATTCGTGTCGAGCCGCGCATTCTAGCAGGCGGCGCGGGACGGCCGATGGCGGCGAGCGCCGTCAGGCGTGCAAGGTGTCGGCGCCGCCCAGGTAGGGCTGCAGCGCTGCCGGCACACGAATCGAGCCGTCGGCATTCTGGTGGTTCTCCAGCACGGCGACCAGGGCGCGGCCGACGGCCAGGCCGGAACCGTTCAGGGTGTGCACCAGTTCGTTCTTGCCCTGCGCGTTCTTGAAGCGCGTTTGCATGCGGCGAGACTGGAAGGCTTCGCAGTTGCTGACCGAGGAGATCTCGCGGTAGGTGTCTTGCGCCGGCACCCACACTTCCAGGTCGTAGGTCTTGGTGGCGCCAAAGCCCATGTCGCCGGTGCACAGCAGCACCACGCGGTACGGCAGTTCGAGCGCCTGCAGCACGGCCTCGGCATGGCCAACCATCTGCTCCAGCGCGGTGTAGCTGTGCTCGGGGTGGGTGATCTGCACCATCTCGACCTTATCGAACTGGTGCTGGCGAATCATGCCGCGCGTGTCGCGCCCGGCGCTGCCGGCCTCGGAGCGAAAGCACGGCGTGTGCGCCGTCAGCTTGATGGGCAGCTCGGCCTCGGTCACGATGTCGCCGCGCACCAAGTTGGTGAGCGAAACCTCGGAGGTGGGGATCAGGTACAGCGCCTCGCCCTCGCCTTCCTGGCCCCCCTTTTTGACGGCGAACAGATCGGCCTCGAACTTGGGCAACTGGCCGGTG
The DNA here is from genome assembly GCA_020161215.1 of Pseudomonadota bacterium. Lineage (GTDB taxonomy): Bacteria > Pseudomonadota > Gammaproteobacteria > Burkholderiales > Burkholderiaceae_C > Ottowia. The sequence goes on along the minus strand of JAIUOM010000057.1, from coordinate 16,235 downwards.
CCGCGCAAGGTGTCGGCGTTGACGATGTAGGGCGTGTAGCACTCGGTGTAGCCGTGCTGCTGCGTCTGCAGATCCAGCATGAACTGCGCCAACGCCCGGTGCAGGCGGGCGATGGGACCGCGCATGAAGGTAAAACGCGTGCCGGCCAGCTTGACGCCGGTTTCAAAGTCCAGCCCCAGGGGCTCGCCCAGCTCCACGTGGTCGCGCACCGCGAAGTCGAAGGCACGCGGTGTGCCCCAGCGGCGCATTTCCTGGTTGGCGGCTTCGTCGGCGCCCACGGGCACGCTCTCGTGCGGCAGGTTGGGCACGGCCTGCAGCAAGGCGTGCAGCTCGGCCTGGATCACTTCCAGCCGGGCGGCGGAAGTGTCCAGTTCGTCCTTGATGGCCGCCACCTGGGCCATCAGGTCGTCGGCTCTCTCGCCCTTGGCCTTGCGCTGACCGATTTGCTTGCTGGCGCTGTTGCGCTGGGCCTGCAGCTCCTCGGTACGGGTCTGGAGCGTCTTGCGCTCCGCTTCCAGGGCGCGGAAGGCGTCCACGTCGAGGAAGGGCTGAGGGTCTTTGCGGGTGCGCAGGCGCGTCACCACGCCATCGAGGTCTTTGCGCAGGGATTGGATGTCGAGCATGGCGCCATTTTAGGTGGCGCCGCCAACGAGCCGGCACGCGCGGGCGGCTATTTGACCCACTGATTGAGCTGGATGATGGGCAGCATCACGGCCAGCACGATCAGCATCACGATGACGCCCATGGCGACGATCAACAGCGGCTCCAACACGGTCGCCAGTTGCATGGCGCGGCGTTGCACCTCGGCCGAGAGCTGGCCGGCGGCGCGTTGCAGCATCAAAGGCAACTGGCCGGTCTGCTCGCCCAGGCGGGCGAACATGGCCAGCAGGCCGGGAAAGCGCTTTTTCTGCGCCAGCGCCGAGGCCAGCGGCGCGCCTTCGCGCACCAGCACCAGGGCGTCCTCGGCGTCGGCGCGCATGGCGCGGTTGTTCAGGGTTTCGGCCGCCGCCTGCAGCGCACGCAGGATGGGCACGCCGGCGCCCGACAGCATGGCCAGGGTGGCGCCGAAGCGCGCCGCGTTGTAGCCGCGCGCCAGCCGGCCGACCAGGGGCAGGCGCAGCCAGGCGGCGTCGAATTTCAGCGCCAGCTCCGGGTTGCGCAGCGCCAGCCGCATGGCCACGGGCAGCAGCACGGCCGCGCCCAGCAGCCACCACCCGTGTTGGCGGATGAAGCCGCTGATCGCCAGCATGGCCACGGTGAGCCAAGGCAGCGCACGCTGGGTGCCGGCGAACACGGTGGCCACCTGGGGCACGACATAGCTGACCAAAAACACCACGATCAGGATCGACAGCAGGGTGACGATGGCCGGGTACAGGGCGGCACCGATCAGCTTGGCCTTGAGGGTTTGGCGCTCTTCCAGATCGTCGGCCAGGCGATCCAGCACCAGACCCAGATCGCCCCCCTGCTCACCGGCGCCGATGACGGCGGTGTAGACCCCGGAGAACTCGCGCGGGTGCCGGGCCATGGCGCGCGCCAGCGAGGCGCCGGCGTTGACCTCGGCGCGCAGACTGGCGATCAGGTTGCGCTGGCGTTCGTCCTCGGCCTCGTCGGCCAGGGCGGTGAGCGCGCGCTCCAGCGGCAGGCCGGACGTGACCAGGCCGGCCAGTTGGCGCGTCCAGATGGTCAACTCGGCGCTGTTGAATGCGCGGCCTCCGGCGATCGGTCGGCTCAGCGCGCCAGCCATGCCAGCGCCGTTCTCGATGGGTTCGACGAGCAACGGCACCAGCGCCTGGTCGCGCAGCTGGGCCCGCGCCGACTTGGCGCTGTCGGCCTCGACCACGCCCTTGCGGGTCTTGCCGTCGGTCTGCAGGGCCTCGAAGGTGTAGGCGGGCATGGCGGGTCAGCGCGGCCGGGCGGCGAACCGGCGGCGCCGGCTCAGATCTTCCACTTGGCCAGCAGCTTGGCCGGGGTGAGGTTGTCGTAGGCCTCGAAAGGCTGGTGGATCCAGGGGTTGGTGGGCAGATCCTCGACCGAATAGTCGGCCGCGAAACCCGAGCAGCCCTTGGTCCAGATCACCGCGGTGCGCAGCTCGGTGATGGGTTGGTAGTTGTTGCGCAGGCGCTCGACCACCGCCTGCAGGGTGACGCCGGTGTCGGCCAGGTCGTCCACCAACAGCACCTTGCCGGCGATCTGGCCTTGCGGGGTGGTGATGTAGTGGGCGATGTCCAGGTGGCCTTGCACCGTGCCGGCGTCGGCGCGGTAGCTGCTGGTGGACATGATGGCCAGCGGCACGTTGAAGATGCGACTGAGGATGTCGCCCGGCCGCATGCCCCCGCGCGCCAGGCACAAAATGGTGTCGAATGTCCAGCCCGACTGGTGCACCTTGATGGCCAGCTTTTCGATCAGGTTGTGGTACTCGTCGTAGCTGACGTACAGGTGCTTGCCGTCTTCGGTCAACATCCGTTTTGCTCCTAAAATAATAGCTGTAAATCAAACACCGGTGCCGACATCATCGGGGAAAAATTCAAAACTGCTCTTTTCAGGCCAGAAACGGATGCCGCCTCATGATGGTGTGATCGCGGTCCGGGCTGGTCGAGATGATGTGGATGGGCACGCCCGTGGTGTGCTCGATGCGCTGCAGGTATAGGCGCGCCTGGATGGGCAGCTTGTCGTGCGCGGTGACGCCCACGGTGCTTTCGCTCCAGCCCTCCAGCGTTTCGTAGATCGGCGTGCAGCGGGCGATGTCGTCGGCGCCCAGCGGCAGGATGTCGATGCGTTCGCCGTCCAGCTCGTAGCCGACGCACAGTTTCAGCTCGTCCAGGCCGTCCAGCACATCGAGCTTGGTGATGCACAGGCCCGACAGACCATTGACCTGCGCGCTGCGCTTGAGCAAGGCGGCGTCGAACCAGCCGCAGCGGCGGTTGCGCCCGGTGGTGACGCCTTTTTCGGCGCCCACGGTGCTCATGTGGTAGCCAGGGGTGCCGGGCGTTTCCCAGTCCAGTTCGGTCGGGAACGGGCCACCGCCCACGCGCGTGCAGTAGGCCTTGGTGATGCCCAGCACGTAGTGCAGTAGGCCCGGACCGACGCCCGCACCGGCGGCGGCGTTGCCGGCCACGCAGTTGCTGCTGGTGACGTAGGGGTAGGTGCCGTGGTCGACGTCGAGCAGCGTGCCCTGCGCGCCCTCGAACAGCAGGTTGGCGCCGCCTTCGTTGGCGTCGTTCAGCTCGCGCGAGACGTCGGCCAGCATGGGCTTGATCTGTTCGGCGTGGCGCATGGCCTCGTCGTAGATCGGCTCGAACCGCAGCGCGCCATCCTTCAGGTAAGGCGCCAGCGTGTCGGCGAACTTGAGCTTGGCCGAGCCGAGAAAGCCGGTCAGCACGTGGTTGTACAAATCGAGCAGATCACGCAGCTTGGCGGCAAAGCGCTCGGGGTACTTCAGGTCCTGCGCGCGCAGGGCGCGGCGGGCGATCTTGTCCTCGTAGGCCGGGCCAATGCCGCGGCCGGTGGTGCCGATTTTCTCGCTGCCGCCCTGCTCGCGCGCGGCTTCGCGCGCCACGTCCAGCACGGCGTGCAGGGGCAGGATCAGCGGGCAGGCCTCGGAGATGCGCAGGCGGTTGCGCACCTGAACGCCGGCCTTCTCCAGACCCTCGATCTCCTCCAGCAGCTTGGCCGGCGACAGCACCACACCGTTGCCGATGTAGCAGGTGACGCCGGCGCGCATGATGCCGCTGGGGATCAGGTGCAGCGCGGTCTTGACGCCGTTGATGACCAGGGTGTGGCCGGCGTTGTGGCCACCCTGGAAGCGCACCACGCCCTGCGCGCTCTCGGTCAGCCAGTCGACCAGTTTGCCCTTGCCCTCGTCGCCCCATTGGGTGCCGACGACAACCACGTTGCGTCCGGTGGTGCTTGGTTTCATGTCTCTTGCTTCAAAGGGATTGGATGACCCACTGGCCCGCCACCTCGATCAGTTCGCGGTCGCAGTGGAATTCGTCGATCTGGCTGTCCTGGCCGGGCAACTGGCACACCACGGTCTCGCCGCGCTGGCGCAGCGCGGCGACAGCCGCCTGCAGGCCTGGCGCGTCGTTCCAGGGTGCGCGAATGGCGGCGCGCAACGGGCGGCTGGCCGCCGCGCGCACCAGTTGCTTCAAATCGAGACTGAAGCCCACGGCCGGGCGCTCGCGGTCCAGTTTGTGGCCAAACACCGCGCCCACGCCGTCGTAGCGGCCACCGCGCAGCACGGCATCGCCCACGCCGTCGGCGTAGACAGCAAAGCGCGCGCCGGTGTAGTAGCCCCAGCCGCGCCCATCGGCCAGGTCGAAACTGGTGCGCGCGCCGGTCAGGCGAGCAGCCAGCCAGCGCAGATTGGCCAGGGCCGGCGCCACACCGGAGTGGCTGCCCAGCACCCGATCGGCCTCGTCCAGCACCTCGGCGCCGCCGTACAGGCCAACCAGGGCCAGCAGACCCTGGCGCGCGGCGGCGGGAAAGTCGCGCGTCAGCCGATCCAGCGCGCTGGCGTCCTTGATCACCAATGCGGCATGCACCTCGGCCAGCCTCTGGGACGGCGCCATCACGCCGGCCAGCAGCGCGCGCACGATGCGGGCGTCGCCCAGATCGACCGACAGGCCGCCGACCTGGGCGGCGCGCAGGCAATCCAGCGCCAGGGCCAGGATCTCCAGATCGGCCTCGCGCCCCGCATGACCGTAGATTTCGGCGCCGAACTGCAGCGGTTCGCGCGTGGCGTGCGGACGCTCGGGCCGGGTGTGCAGCACCGGGCCGCAATAGCACAGGCGCGTGAGGCCCTGGCGCCCCAGCAGGTGCGCGTCGATGCGCGCCACCTGCGGCGTGGTGTCGGCGCGCAGACCCAGCGAGCGGCCCGAGAGCTGGTCGACCAGCTTGAAGGTCTGCAGGCCCAGCGCCTCGCCGGTGCCGGTGAGCAGCGACTCCAGGTGTTCGATCAGCGGAGGAATGACCAGCTCGTACCCGTAGCCACGGGCGGTGTCGAGCAAGTCACGGCGGAGTTCTTCGATGTGCCGGGCCTCGGAGGGCAAAACATCGGCGATGTGATCCGGCAGAAGCCAGGCGGACATGGCTGGGGCAGCTTTCGCAGGGCTGTTAAAAACGTGATTCTACCGGTCGCGCGCAGCCCGCCTTGGGCGTGCGGCCACGCGGCCGCGGAATCAATCGACCAGCCAGAACAAGGCCAGCCCGCCCAGGACGGCCAGCAGGCCGAAGAAGCGAATCTGCCCGTCCTGCATTTGCAGCAACTGGCTGAAGGCCCGGCGCCAGGCGCCGGGGGAGAGAAAGGGCAGCAGCCCCTCGATGATCAGCGCCAAACCCAGCGCGGCCAGCAAGATGTCGCCGTTCACGCGGCCCCCCTCGCCCAAGTCATCGCCACCGTCAGCGGCGAGACGGCGCGCCGCGCATGTTGCGGAAGAAATCGGAGGTCGCCGGGTCGATCACCAGCACGTCGCCTTTCTGGCCGATGCTGGCGCGGTAGGCGTCCAGGCTGCGGTAGAACTCGGCAAATTGCGGGTCGCGCCCAAAGGCTTCGCCGTAGACGCGCGTGGCCTGGGCGTCGCCCTCGCCGCGCACCTTCTCGGCGTCGCGGTAGGCGTTGGCCACCGTGACCTCGCGTTGGCGGTCGGCGTCGGCACGAATTTGCTCGGCCTCGGCGGCGCCGGTCGAGCGCAGCTCGTTGGCCACGCGCTGGCGCTCGGCCTGCATGCGGCGGTACACCGACTCGGTGATCGACTCGACGTAGTCCACGCGAGTGATGCGCACATCGACGATGTCCATGCCCCAGGGTTTGGCGCCCTTGACGGCTTCTGTCACTTCACGCTTGACGTCCTCCATCAGCGTTTCACGACGGGTCGAAATCAACTCGCGCACCGTGCGTCGGTTGATTTCTTCCTGGAAAGCGTTGCGCACCACCCGGTTGAGTTGCATGGCGCCAGCGTTTTCGTCCAGGCCCACGTTGCGAATATAGACCTGCGGATCGGTGATGCGCCAGCGCACGTACCAGTCGATCACCACGCGTTGCTTCTCGGCCGTCAGCATGGGCTCGGTGTCCATGCTGTCGAGCGTGAGCAAACGCTTGTCGATGTAGCTGACGTTCTGGAACGGCGGCGGCATCTTGAAGTTGAGGCCCGGCTCGGTGATCACCTTCTGGATCTGACCCAGTTGGTAGACCACGCCGAACTGGCGCTGATCGACGACAAACAGGGTCGAGCCAAACAGGGCCAGGACGATAAGGAGCGTGGTGCCGATAAATCCGACTTTGTTCATGGTGCGGCCTGTTCAGCGGGATTCGCGCTCGCGGCTGCGGCTGTTGTCGCGCGAGCGCGAGTCGGCGGCAGGCGTCGGCGCGCTGGGCGCCGGAAGCGCGTTGGAAGAAGGCGTGGAGGTAGTGGAGGAAGCCGAGCCGGAAGCGGGCGCGCCCGTGGCCTGCATCAACTTGTCCAGCGGCAGATACATCAGATTGCCGCCGGAGCGGCTGTCGATGATGATCTTGTTCACCCCACGGTAGATGTCCTGCATAGTGTCGATGTACATGCGGTCGCGCGTGACCTGCGGTGCCTTCTGGTACTCGGTGAGCACCGAGGAAAAGCGCTGCGCGTCACCCTGCGACTGCGCCACCACGCGTGCCTTGTAGCCCTCGGCCTCTTCCTTCAGGCGGGCCGCGGTACCGCCGGCGCGCGGCACCACGTCGTTGGCGTAGGCCTGGGCTTCGTTCTTCAGGCGCTCGCGCTCCTGGCCGGCCTTGAGCACGTCGTCGAACGCGGCCTGCACCTGCTCGGGCGGACGCACGCCACCTTGCTGCATGTTCACGGCCACCACCTCGATGCCGACCGCGTACCGGTCGAGAATCTTCTGCATCAGCTCACGCACGCGCGGGCCGATCTGGTCGCGCTCGTCGGCCAGGGCGTTGTCCATGGTCATCCGGCCCACCACCTCGCGCACGGCGCTTTCGGCGGCCTGCACCACGGCGTCGTCCGGGGCCTTGCTTTCGAACAGGTAGGCACGCGCGTCGCTCAGCCGGTACTGCACGGCGAACTTGATCTCGACGATGTTCTCGTCCTGCGTCAACATGGCCGATTCGCGCAGGCCGGTGCTCTTGATGACGCTGTCGCGGCCGACATCGACCGAGCGGATCTGCGTCACCCGCACCGTCTCCTGGCGCTGGATGGGGTACGGCAGGCGCCAGTTGAAGCCGGCGCCCACGGTGGCGTGGTACTTGCCAAACTGGGTGATGACGGCCTGCTGACCTTCCTGCACGATGAAGAAACCGGTGCCCAGCCAGATCAGCACGGCAATGGCGCCGATGACGCCGAAGCCCAGTCCGGCACCCTTCATGTCCGGCTGAAAGCCGCCGCCGTTGCCGCCCGATCCGCCCGGACCACCTGGCCCGCGACCACCACGGCCGCCGAACAGGCCACCCAGCTTGCGATTGAAGTCGCGCCACAGCTCATCCAGGTCGGGCGGGCCTTGGTTCGGGCCGCGCCCTCCGCCGCGTGGCGGCTCGGGCGGTGGCGGGGTCTGGCGCGGGGGTTCGGAGGGACGCGCGGGCGCATCGTCCGGGCGCTGCTCTTGCTGCCCGGAAGGTGCGTCGCCCCGTCCCCATTGCGGGTCGTTCAGGTTGAACATGCCCCGGATGCGTCGCGGCCAGGTGGCCGCGCGCGAGGCAGTGGACTGCTCATTCATTCGTCGATGTCTCGGCTGTGCAACTCATCATTGTGCCCAATCGGCAAGGCCGTTTCGGGCTGCTGCGGTTTCGCCCCCTCGTCCGACGGGGACGTGGCGGCCTGGGCACGGCGGGCCAGCTCGGCGCGCAGCAACGGCAGGCCCTCGCCAGCGCGCGCGCTCACGAACACCCGGCCCACGCGCGTGCCGTCCAGTTCGATTTCGTCCTGCAGGGCAAGCGGCCGGCGCGCCTCGTCCAGCGCGTCGAGCTTGTTGAACACCAGCAGTTGCGGCAGCTCGGCCGCGCCGATCTCGCGCAGCACGCGCTGCACCTCGGCCATCTGCTCGTGAAAATTCGGGTTGGCCGCGTCCACCACGTGCAGCAGCAAATCGGCGTCGGCCGCCTCCTGCAAGGTGGCCTCGAAGGCCTCGACCAAGCCGTGCGGCAGGTCGCGGATAAAGCCGACGGTGTCGGACAGCGACACCGAGCGCCCAGCCTCGCCCAGGTACAGCTGGCGCGTGGTGGTGTCCAGCGTGGCGAACAACTGGTCGGCGGCGTAGGCGCGCGCCTTGACCAGGGCGTTGAACAGCGTGGACTTGCCGGCGTTGGTGTAACCGACCAGGGATATGTTGAAGGTTTCGCGCCGCTCGCGCTGACGGCGCTGGGTCTGGCGCTGGCGCTTGACCTTGACCAGGCGCTCCTTGGTGCGCCTGATGGACTCGCCGATCATGCGGCGGTCGAGTTCGATCTGCGTCTCGCCCGGGCCACCGCGCGTGCCAATGCCGCCTCGTTGGCGCTCCAGGTGCGACCAGCGCCGCACCAATCGGGTGCTGAGGTACTGCAGGCGCGCCAGTTCCACCTGCAGCTTGCCCTCGTGGCTGCGCGCGCGCTGGGCGAAGATTTCCAGGATCAGCAGGGTGCGGTCGTTCACCGGCAGGCCGATGGCGCGCTCAAGGTTGCGCTGCTGCACCGGGCTCAGGGCCTGGTCGAACAGCACCTCGTTGGCCCCCTCGGTCTCGGCCAGCAAGCGGATTTCCTCGGCCTTGCCGCTGCCCACGAAGAGCGCGGCGTCGGGCGCCTTGCGCTTGCAGGTCAGGCGCGCGACCGGGTGCAGGCCGGCGGTCTCGGCCAGCAGGCCGAGTTCCTCCAGCTCACCATCGAAATGGGGAACGCCGAGATCCACGCCCACCAGCACTGCGGCGGCGCGATCGGAAGAGGTGGCGGTGGTCAATGCGTGAGAAAGGTATCCGATGGGGTCAGGCCAGCGTACCGCCGCCTGGGCGACGGCACGCGGGTCGGCCCGTGGGCCATCACTTGTCTTCGGCGTCGGGGCCTTCGCCGCCGGTCGAGAAGTTCACCGCGCGCCCGGGCACGATGGTGGAAATGGCGTGCTTGTACACCATTTGCGTCACGGTGTTGCGCAGCAGCACCACGTACTGGTCGAAGGATTCGATCTGCCCTTGCAGCTTGATGCCGTTGACCAAGTAGATCGAGACTGGAATGTGCTCCCGACGCAGGGTGTTCAGAAACGGGTCTTGTAGCAGTTGCCCTTTATTACTCACGATATTCTCCGTGTTCAGAAGGAGGTTACAGGGATTCGGAACTTACCACATGGGGATAGTGAGGCCCTTAACAAGCCCCCACCGCTGCCGAGCAGCGGAAAATCTCAGGCGTCCTTGTCGGCGTACGGGTTGTGCGCCGACTTCATTTCCACGCGCAAGGGCGTGCCGATGAGATCGAAGGCCTTGCGGAAACGCCCTTCCAGGTAGCGTTTGTAGGCGTCGGTGACGCCGTCCAGCGAATTGCCGTGCACCACGATCACCGGCGGATTCATGCCGCCCTGGTGGGCGTAACGCAGCTTCGGGCGGTACATGCCGGCCCGCTTGGGCTGCTGGAACTGCACCGCCTCCTGCAGCAGGCGCGTGAGTTGTGGGGTGGGCAGCTTGCGCATCGCCGCCTTGTGCGCGCGAATGATCGACTGCCACAGCGGGCCGAGGCCTTGGCGCTTCTTGGCCGAGATGAAATGGATCTCGGCGAACTTCAGAAACGCCAAACGTGTTTCGATGGAACGCTGCACCTGCTCGCGCTGGTAGGCGTCCACGGCGTCCCATTTGTTGATGGCCAGCACCACGGCGCGGCCGGCATCCAGGATGAAGCCGGCGATGTGCGCGTCCTGGTCGGTCACGCCCTGCGTGGCGTCCAGCAGCAGCAGCACGACGTTGGCCGATTCGATGGCCTGCAAGGTCTTGACCACCGAGAATTTTTCAATCGCCTCGAACACCTTGCCCTTGCGGCGCAGGCCGGCGGTGTCGATCAGCTCGAAGCGCTGGCCGTTGCGCTCGAAAGGCACGCTGATGGCGTCGCGCGTGGTGCCAGGCAGATCGAACGCCACCAGGCGCTCCTCGCCCAGCCAGACGTTGATGAGGGTCGATTTGCCGACGTTCGGGCGTCCGGCCACGGCCAGGCGGATGATGCGCTCATCCTGCGCCTCGGCGTCCTCGTCGGGGTCGGGCAGATCGAGCGCGTCCAGCGCCGCCTCCAGCATGCTGCGCACGCCTTCGCCGTGGGCCGCCGAGACGGGAATCACCTCCCCCAGGCCCAGCTCGTAAAACTCGACCAGCTGCAGGCCTTCGCGCATGCCCTCGGCCTTGTTGGCCACCAGCAGGCAGGATTTGCCCAGCCGGCGCAGGTAGTTGGCGATGTCGTGGTCCTGCGCCGACACGCCGGCACGCGCGTCGACGACGAAGATGACCACGTCGGCCTCGGCCACGGCCTGGCGCGTCTGCTTGGCCATCTCCTTGAAGATGCCGCTTTCGGCGTCGGGCTCGAAACCACCGGTGTCGATGACGATGTAGTCGCGCTTGCCCAGGCGGCCCTGGCCATAGTGGCGGTCGCGCGTCAGGCCGGCGTAGTCGGCGACGATGGCGTCGCGGCTCTTGGTCAGCCGGTTGAACAGCGTCGACTTGCCGACGTTGGGGCGGCCGACCAGGGCCAGAACTGGGGTCATGGAAGGTTTTCCGGCTGGGCGGCGGCGGCGATCAGTCCGGCACGAAGCCGAACACGCCGCCCTTGCGCGTCACCACGATCAGGGTATTGGCCGCCGCCACCGGCGTGGCGGCGATGGGCGAACCGTCGGTGGTCAGACGGGTGACCGGGCTGCCGTCGTCGCGCGCCAGCAGATGCACCAGGCCGGTCTCGTCGCCCACCACCACCGAACGACCCAGCGCCAGCGGGCCGGTGAGTTGGCGCCACTGCAGGCGCTCGGAAGACCAGGCGCGGTCGCCGTTGTCGACCCGCCAGGCCATCACCGTGCCGTCGGATTCGGCGCCGTACACGCGTTCCTCGTCGCCCTGCACGCCACTGTTGCCGGCGGCCGGCCGGCTCCAGCGCTGGGTGCCGCTGACGGTATCGACGCAGCCCACGGTGGCCTGGAAGGCGCGCGCGCAGACCAGGTTGCCCTGGCGGTACACGCCGCCCACCAGATCGACCAGGCGCTCCACGTCGTTGGTGCCGCGCGGCGAGGCCAAGGGCACCTCCCAGCGCAGGCTGCCGATATCCGGATCGATGCCGGCCAGGCGACCGCCCATGCCGGCCACCAGGGTGTTGCCCACCGCCATCAGCACGCCCGCCTGCCGCAGCACCAGGGGTTCGGCCGGGCGCTGCAAGGTCCACAGCAAGGCGCCGCCGCGCCCATCCAGCGCGCGCACCGAGCGGTCGGCCCCCAGCACGAAGACGCGCCCGCCGGCCACCAACGGCGCGGTGTAGCTCTGCGTGGGCAGGCGGTGACGCCACAGCTCACGCGCATCCTGCAAGGCCACGACCTCGTTGTCGCGCGTGATCACGGCGCTAACCTGGCCATCGCTGCCAACGCCCGCGCTCAGCTCGGCACCCACGCTGGCGCGGCTGAGTTGACTTCCGGTGGCGGCGTCCAGCGTCAGCACCGTGCCGTCGCTGGCGGCCAGCGACACCCGATTGCCCAGTACGTTCACCTGCAGCGGGAAATTCACCGGCGTCAGCTGCGCCGTCCAGGCCAGGCGCACGCCCAGCAAGGGATTGTTGGGCGGCAACTCGGCCGGCTTGGGGCGCGCCGAGCCGGCCGCGCAGCCGGCCAGCACCACCCCGGCCAGCAACGCGGCGCCCGTCAGGCGCGCCAGCGCCGAGTCCCACCACCGGTACGCGCCAGCGCTCATGACGTCACCCCCGCCGCATCGGGATCGACGCCCAGCGCGTTCAGCTTGTAGCCGATCACGCGGCGGTACTCGCCGGCGTCGGCGGCCAGGCCCTTGTAGGCCTTGCCGAATTCGGCCGCCGCCTCGGCGCGCTTGCCCTGCAGCCACAGCACGTCGCCGCGGCGGTCGGCGGCCAGCGCCGCGAAAGGCGCGGGAAACTCGGCCGACAAGGTCTTGAGCGCCTCGTCGTAGGCTTTCTCGCCCGTCTGCACCGAGGCCAGGCGCAAGCGCGCCACGGCCTTCAGGCCTTCGTCCTTGCCCTGTTCGACCACCCAGGCCAGGGCCGCCTTGGCTTCGGCCGGCTTGTCCTTCTGGTACAGCATCTTGGCGCCCAGCAAGGCGCCCTGCCCGGCCTGCAGCGTGCCGCCGTACTGCGACTTCAGGTCGGCCAGGGCGCGCTCCACGCGCGCCATGTCGCCAGCCTGGGCACCCCGGCCCAGCTCGTCGTAGACAGCGGCGGCCAGGTTGGCCTGGCGGCGCTGCCAGTACTGCCAGCCGTTCCAGGCCGCGTAGGCGCCCAGCACGGCGATCAGCACCCAGGTGATCAGGTTGCCCCATTGCTTCCAGAAGTGCTTGAGCGCGTCGAGCTGTTCCTGCTCTTCAAGGTCGAGATGCGTGGCCATAAGCTTCAGTCGGTCTTCAATCGGTCGATTTTAGGCTGGCGGCCCAGTGGGCCGGTTCGGCCAGCGGCAGACGCTGCTGCGCACCGGCGCCGTCGCGCAGGGCTTTCAAGGTCACTTCACCGGCGGCCAGTTCGTCGGCGCCAAACACCAGCGCGAAGCGCGCGCCCGAGGCGTCGGCGCGTTTGAACTGGCTCTTCATGCTGCCCATGCCTTCGGCGCCGGTGCTGGCGTGCATCTGCACCGCCACCCCCTCGGCGCGCAGCGCCTGCAGGCAGCGCATGGCCTGCGGCAGCGCGGCGGCGTCGGGAATCACGGCGTAGGCGTCGGGCGCCGGCTCGGGCGGCGCCACGCCCTCTTCCTTGAGCAGCTCCAGCACGCGCTCCACGCCCATGGCCCAGCCCACGGCCGGGGCCGGCTTGCCGCCGATCTGCTCGATCAGGTAGTCGTAGCGCCCGCCGCCGCAGATGGTGCCCTGCGCGCCCAGGCTGTCGGTGATGAACTCGAACACCGTCAGGTTGTAATAGTCCAGCCCGCGCACCAGGCGCGGGTTGACGCGCCACTCGACGCCGTTGGCACGCAGGATGCCCTGCACCGCCGCCAGGTGCTGGAGCGAGGCCTCGCCCAGGTGGTCGATCAGTTGCGGCGCGGCCTCGGCCAGGGCCTGCATGGCGGGGTTCTTGGTGTCCAGGATGCGCAGCGGGTTGCTGTGCAAGCGGCGGCGCGCGTCCTCGTCCAGCTGGCTTTCGTGCTGCTGAAAGTAGGCGATCAGCGCGGCGCGGTGCGCACGGCGCTCGTCGGGCTGACCCAGGCTGTTCAGCTCCAGCCGCCAGTTTTTGATGCCCAGCGCGCGCCACAGGGCCACGGCCAGCAGAATCATCTCGGCATCCACCTCGGGGCCGCCAAAGCCCAGCGCCTCGGCGCCGATCTGGTGGAACTGGCGGTAGCGGCCACGCTGCGGGCGCTCGCGCCGGAACATGGGGCCCAGGTAGTACAGGCGCTTGCCGCCGTCGTACAGCAGCTTGTGCTCGGTCACGGCGCGCACCAGGCCGGCCGTGCCCTCGGGGCGCAGCGACAGGTGGTCGGCGTCGCCGTGCTTGTCCTGCCGGTCCTGGAAGGAATACATCTCCTTCTCGACGATGTCGGTCACCTCGCCCAGGCCGCGCGTGAACAGCTGCGTCAGCTCCATGATCGGCGTGCGGGCGTTGCGGTAGGCGTGCTGGGCCATCACCCGGCGCACCACGGCTTCCAGCCATTCCCAGCGCGCCGACTCCGGCGGCAGGATGTCGTTCATGCCCTTGATGGCCTGAATCTGGGGGGGTTTGGACATGTTTGTTACTATAATTTTTATAGCTGACCAGGATGATTCCACGCCGGCCAGTGGCAAAAAAGAATCAATTTTCGGCGCCGAAGCGGCGTTCGATGTAGCGCTCGACCAGGGCGTGGAATTCGGCCGCGATGTGCTCGCCGCGCAGGGTCAAGGCCTTCTCGCCGTCGATGAACACCGGCGCGGCCGGCGCCTCGCCGGTGCCGGGCAGACTGATGCCGATGTCGGCGTGCTTGCTCTCGCCCGGGCCGTTGACGATGCAGCCCATCACCGCCACCTTGAGCCCCTCGACGCCGGGGTAGCGGCTGCGCCACACCGGCATCTGCGCACGCAAGTGGTCGTCGATCTGCTTGGCCAGCTCCTGGAATACGGTGCTGGTGGTGCGCCCGCAACCCGGGCAGGCGGTGACGCTGGGCACGAACACGCGCAGACCCAGCGACTGCAAAATCTCGGAGGCGATCAGCACCTCTTGCGTGCGCGACTCGCCCGGCTGCGGGGTCAGGCTGACGCGGATGGTGTCGCCAATGCCTTCCTGCAGCAGGATGCCCATGGCGGTGCTGGAGGCCACCGCGCCCTTGGTGCCCATGCCGGCCTCGGTCAGGCCCAGGTGCAGCGGGTAGTCGCAGCGGCGCGCCAGCTCGCGGTAGACGGCAATCAAGTCCTGCACGCCGCTGACCTTGCAGCTCAAAATGACCTGCTCGGACGCCATGCCCATGGCCACGGCGCGTTCGGCCGAGCCGATGGCCGACTGGATCAGCGCCTCGTACATCACCTGGCGCGCCTCCCAGGGTTCGGGGCGGCGGCTGTTGGCGTCCATCAGGTCGGCCATCAGCTCCTGGTCCAGGCTGCCCCAGTTGACACCGATGCGCACCGGTTTGTCCCACTTCAGCGCGGCCTCGACCATCTGGCCGAACTGCGTGTCGCGCTTGGCTCCCTTGCCCACGTTGCCGGGGTTGATGCGGTACTTGGACAGCGCCTGCGCGCAGTCCGGGTGCTCGGTCAGCAGGCGGTGGCCGTTGTAATGAAAGTCGCCGATCAGCGGCACATCGACGCCCATGCGGTCGAGCTGCTCGCGGATGTAGGGCACCTGCGCCGCCGCCTCGGGGGTGTTGACGGTGATGCGCACCAGCTCGCTGCCGGCCAGCGCCAGTTCCTTGACCTGGATGGCGGTGGCGATGGCGTCCTGCGTGTCGGTGTTGGTCATCGACTGCACGCGCACCGGCGCGTCGCCACCCACGGTGACCACGTGCTCGCGCCAGGCGATGCGCGCCTGGCGCGAGTGGCGCGGCGCGGGCCGAGCCAGCTGGATCGGCGGGGTGGTGGCGACGGGGGCGTCCATGTCCGGGGCCTTCCTCACTTGACCTGGAAGCGCGCCACGTTGGACTTGCCGAGCGCGGCCAGGTCAAAGGGCTCGCCGCGCACGCTGATCTTGACCACGTCCTTGCGACCGACGGTCACCGACAAGGGCAGTTCGCCCTCGTTCACGGCCACCGTCTCGCCGCCGGCCAGGGCGCGGTTGATGAGCTGCTTGCCGGCGTTGTCGCGCACCGTCACCCAGGTCTCGCCGCTGGCCACGAACTGCAGCAGCTGGGCGGCGGCGTTGGCGCTGACGGCGCCGGAGGCGGCGCTCCTGGCCGCCGATGCGGCGGATGCCGCGGATGCGGTGGCCGCGGCGGGCGCCACGCCCTGCTCGGCGGTGCTGGCGCCTGGCGGCAGCTCGGCGGAGCGGATTTCGCCGCTGGCGGCCGGCTCCAGGGTCGGCGCCGACACCATCGGCGTGTCGCGCGCCGGCACTTCGGCCACGGGCGGCGGCGCTGGCGGCGCATTCAGCTGGATCGGCAAGGTCGGCAGCAGCCACAGCAGCACCGCCCCCAGCAGCAGCAGGCCCACCGCGATCAGCAGCGGCTTGGAAAAACTGGTGGCCAGCACCGGCGTCGGCCGGTCACTGATGCGGCGAAAGGGCTGGTTCACCGTCGGCACGCTGGTGCCCAGACCGGAGGCCGACACCGGCATGCGCTCCAGCACCGGCGCCGGGTCGGCGCCAAAGGCGCGGCAGATGGCCGAGGCCAGGCCGCGGGCAAAGGTCACGTCGGGCAGCAGATCGATGCGGTCGGCCTCCAGGGCCTCCACCTTCTGCAGCGGCACCTTCAGGGCGCTGGCCAGCACGGCGGCGTGCACGCCGGCGGATTCGCGCAGCTGACGCAGCATGGCGCCGGCCGTGGCCGGCGTGGCGGCCAGGTTGCGCTCGGCCTGGGACGGAGCCGCCGAGGGCGCCGCATCGGCCGGGGTAACGGAATCGGGATCGCGCTCAGTCATCAAAAGCTCCGCGTTCATGGGCCTGCAGTTCGCGTGAGTTGGGGAAGCGTCGGCGCAACTGG
>JAIUOM010000056.1 GCA_020161215.1 Pseudomonadota bacterium | reverse complement strand
CGTCGATGGATTTCGGCTCTGGCCGGCAACGCAAGCGCCAGGTGTCGGCCGAGTTCGTGGCCGTGCTGGCGCGCCTGCTGACACGCCACGGCAACCGGGTCGGCGCCCTGCTCTACGGTGCCGGAGTGGAAAAGATGATTCCCGCGCGCGCCAGTCGGCAGCACGTGTTGCACCTGCTGCACGCCATCACCCGGCGTGCCGAGCCGGATCAGGCCGATGCCCCCGCGACCACGCGGCTGGCCGATCTGCTGCTGGCGGCGGCCCACGCCATCCGGCGCCGCTCCACCCTGTTCGTGGTGTCGGATTTCATCAGCGAACCCGGCTGGGAAAAGCCCCTGGCCCAGCTGGCCACCCGGCACGAGGTGGTGGCCGTGCGCCTGCTCGACCCCCTGGAGCTGGATTTGCCCGACCTGGGCCTGGTGCCCCTGCGCGATGCCGAAACCGGCGAGCACCTGCTGGTGGACACCCACAGCCCCTCGTTTCGGCGCCGCTTTGCCGCCATCGCCGCGCAGCGCGAGGCCGATTTGCGCCAGGCGCTGGCCCAGGCCGGCGTGGACACCCTGGAGCTGTCCACCGACGACGACCTGGCCCAGGCCATCCTGCGCTTCACCGATTTGCGCAAGCAACGCACCGCCCTGGCCACGGGAGGGGGCTTGCCGGCGCATCTTCGCAAGAGCGCCTGATGGCGCGACAATGGACTTGTTGGTGGATTGACCCATGAATTTCTCTTGGCCTGCCTTCATGCAGTGGCCTGCGGCCATACCGCAGCCCAACTTCCTGTGGCCGCAGCTGCTGTGGCTGCTGCTGGCGTTGCCCCTGCTGGTGCTGCTGTACTGGTGGTTGCAGCGGCGCCGCAAGAAGCTGGCCGTGCGCTACGCCAGCCTGGCCATCGTCAAGGAGGCCATGGGCCGCGGCCCCGGCTGGCGCCGCCACCTGCCGCCGCTGCTGCTGCTCGGTGCCCTGGCCATGATGCTGTTGGCCAGCGCCCGTCCGGTGGCGGTGGTGGCCCTGCCCTCCAACCAGCAGACCATCATCCTGGCCATGGACGTCTCGGGCAGCATGCGCGCCACCGACGTCGAGCCGAATCGTCTGGTGGCGTCACAGAACGCCGCCAAGGCCTTCCTGAAAGAGCTGCCGCGCAACGTCAAGGTCGGCATCGTCGCCTTTGCCGGCTCGGCCCAGGTGGCGCAACTGCCCACACTCAACCGTGAAGACCTGATCACCGCCATCGACCGCTTCCAACTGCAGCGCGCCACGGCCACCGGCAATGCCATCGTGATCTCGCTGGCCACGCTGTTTCCCAACGCCGGCATCGAATTGCAGCAGCTCAGCTTCGACCGCATGCGCGGCGGCATGGGCCGCTCGCTGGACCAGCGCCCACCCAAGCAGGACGAGTTCGTGCCCGTGCCGCCCGGCTCCTACAGCTCGGCCGCCGTCATCATGTTGACCGACGGCCAGCGCACCACCGGCGTCGACCCCCTGGAAGCCGCCAAGATGGCCGCCGACCGCGGCGTGCGCATCTACACCGTCGGCGTGGGCACCGTGGA
Organism: Pseudomonadota bacterium; assembly: GCA_020161215.1. Classification (GTDB taxonomy): domain Bacteria; phylum Pseudomonadota; class Gammaproteobacteria; order Burkholderiales; family Burkholderiaceae_C; genus Ottowia. The sequence goes on along the minus strand of JAIUOM010000056.1, from coordinate 23,554 downwards.
CGGCGAAACCATCGGCTTCGAAGGCTGGTCGATGCGCGTGCGCCTGGACGAAGACACACTCAAGCAGATTGCCCACAAGACCGCCGCCGAGTACTACTACGCCGGCACCGCGCAAGACCTGCAGAAGGTCTACGAGAACCTCAGCAGCCGTCTGACGCTGGAGAAAAAGGAAACCGAGGTTTCCGCCCTGTTCGCCCTGGCGGGCGCCTTGCTGGCCTTGCTGGCTGGGGGGCTGTCGATGCTGTGGTTTGGACGGATTGTGTGAGTTTTTCGGCCTATGTCGGTGTCCAAATTAGGTTGATTGCTAGAAATTTAATAGCATTTAGACAGAAGGCAAGTGCCTGCCCCATGCCGCCCCGGTCGCCGTGCCGGGCTTCAATCCCAGCGCGGCGCCTTCTCCCGCAGCCGGCACAGCGTGCCATCGTAAGAGCGGGATTCGTACGACTCCAGCATCGGTTGCCTTTTCTTTGAAAACTCGATGTAGTGCGGCGTGTCGATGTGGCGATCGACGTCCTCCAGCTTTTCCCACATCTCGAACACGAACATGTCCTGCTCGTTTTCCAGCGACGGGTAATGCGAATAGGCCAGGTTGCCAGGCTCCTTTCGGGTGTTGAGCACGTTGTCCATCACAAAAGACAACAGCTCCTCTCGCGTTCCGGGCTTCAGGCGGTATTTGACGGCAATCACGATGGGCATTTGAATTCCTTTCGGTTTTGTTCAGCGGTGGATGAAAAGTGGCGGCGCTCGCAGGCGCTCACGCGTTCGCGGCACCCGGCAACATCGGTGGTGCGTGGCGGTAGGTGGGCGGGGTGTCGCCAAGCGCGATGGGCGAGGCAATCCCCCTGTAGCCGCGCTCCAGGGCCACCAGCAACCCGGCCGCCCGCGCCTGCTCGGAGTTCAACACCTGGTTCAGGTCAGACACCACCGCGCAGGGCACGCCCTTGCGCACCAGCGCGTCAACCAAGGCCGCGCCATCGGTGTGCCGCAGCACGGACGTCAACAACTCGCGCAGGCGCGCGCGGTGGATGGAGCGCCGCGGATTGCTTGCGTAATCGGGATGCTCGGCCCATTCGGGGTGACCCAGATGCGCGCAGAAGTTGCGGAACTGCCGGTCGTTGCCGATGGCCAGGTAAATGCGGCCGCTCTGGGTGTCGAAGCTGTCGTAGGGGTAGATATTGGGGTGCGCGTTGCCGCTCAGCGCCGGCACCTTGCCCGAGGCAAAGAAATTGCTGGTGTGAGGATGCAGCATGGCCACCGCGTTCGCGTACAGACTGGTTTCGACAAACTGCCCCTGGCCGGTCGTGTGCCGTGCCTGCAGGGCCAGCAGAATGCCAATCGTCGCGTTCAGGCCGGTGCTCATGTCGACCACCGGCAGGCCCACGCGCAGGGGGCCGGTCTGCGCGTCGCCATTCACGCTCATCAGCCCGCACAAGGCCTGCATGGCGGTGTCGTAGGCCGGCTGATCCGCCATGGGGCCCTGGCTGCCAAAGCCGGAAACCCGGCAGTGGATCAAGCGCGGATTCAGGGTGCGCGTGAACTGCGGCGTGAGCCCCCATTTGCGGGAAGAAGCCGGCAGAAAATTCTCGATCAGTACGTCGGCCTCGGCCAACAACGCGGTGAAGCGCTCAAAGTCCGCTGGCCGATTGAAGTCCAGCACCTGAATCCGCTTGTTGCGGTTGGCCCCTGAAAAATACGCCGACACCGGGCCCAGGTAGGGCGGCCCCCAATGCCGCGTGTCGTCTCCGGCGGGCGCCTCCACCTTGACGACGTCGGCGCCGTGATCGCCCAGCATCTGGCCGCAAATCGGCCCCCCGAGCACCCGGGATGCGTCGATCACTTTCAGGCCCGTCAGGGCGCCGTGGGCAAGTTGCATGTCTGTGTCGGCCAGTTTTCTTGAAGCTGCCGCAAATCTAATGACCTACGTTCGACCAACGATACGAATCAAAAATGGCAGGATTTGCAATTCATATCGCGCCCTGGGTCACGCTTCCTACACTGAACCCATCACGTAGGAGACCCCATGAAAAAGTCATTTGTTTCGCTGCTGGCGGCCCTGGTCGTCATCCCCGCCCTGGCCGAATTTCCCGACCGCCCGATCACTTTCGTGGTGCCGTATTCGGCCGGCGGCCCGGCCGATTTGATCGGGCGCGCCGTGGCGCGTGAGATGTCGGAGCTGGCCGGACAACCCATCGTCGTGGAGAACCGGGCCGGGGCCGGCGGCAACATCGCCGGCGACTACATCGCACGCGCGCCCAAGGACGGCTACACGCTGCTCTTTGGTTCCTCGCCGGTGCTGGTCATGAACCCCTCGCTGTACAAAAACCTGAAGTTCAACCCGCTGACCGACTTTCAGCCGATCGCCGACTTCGGCAGCGTGCCGAACGCGGTGCTCGTCAACCAATCCCTGGGCGTGGCCAGCGTCGCGCAACTGGTCGAGAAAGGAAAGCCCGCGCCGCTCAGCTACGCCTCGGCGGGCAGCGGCGGCACCACGCACCTGTCGGGCGTGATCTTTGGTCAGAAGTCGGGCGCGCAAATGCTGCATGTGCCCTACAAGGGCTCGGGCCCGGCCTTGCAGGCCTTGCTGGGCAACCAGGTGATGGTCACCTTCACCGACATCTTCACCGCCAAGCCGTTCGTCGAATCCGGACAGCTGCGCATGCTGGCGTTGACCTCCGACCAACGCTCACCCCTGTTCCCGGGCGTGCCGACACTGGCCGAAGCGGGCGTGAAAGGGGTCAACGTGCGCGTCTTCTTTGCGCTGCTGGCGCCCAGCGGCATTCCGGACGCGGTCAAGAACAAGTTGTCCGGCCTGGCGCAGGCGGCCCTGAAGAACGCCGCGCTGCGCAAACAGCTGGAGTCGCGCGGCCTCGACATTCCCGCCGACAACACGCCGGAAAAATTGGCCGAGAAAATGCGCCGCGAAACCCAGGAATGGGCGGCGGTCGTGAAAGCCTCCGGGGCCGCGCTGGATTGAGCGTGCGCGGGGCGATCCAATAATCGGCTTCGAGAGCCTCCTGGACGCCCCATGCGACACGATTCCATTGAACTGCGCCACATTCGCTACTTCCTGGCCTTGGCCGAGGAGCTGAACTTCGGCCGAGCCGCGGCCAAATGCCATGTCTCGCAGCCACCCTTCAGCGTGGCCATCCAGCAGTTGGAGGCTTATCTCGACGCCGAGCTGGTTCGGCGCAGCAGCCGCCAGGTGGAGCTGACGCCGGCCGGCCAGGCCTTTCGCGAGAAGGCCGTGCGTCTGCTGGCGCAGGCCACCGACGCCTACGACGTCGCGCACGGCGTGGCGCAAGGACGGCAAGGCGTGCTGCGCATCGGCTTCCACGCCTCGATGGTGTTTCGCGGCCTGGACCGGCTGACGCGCCGCCTGGCCGAGCAGGCCCCACTGCTGACGGTGGAGCTGCGCGAGATGTCGTCCCAGAATCAGGTCGACGCCCTGATCGCCGGCCAGATTGATCTGGGCTTTGGTCATTCGGCCTTGGTGCCCAGCCAACTGAGTTTCGTCACGCTGTTCCACGAGCCCCTGGTGGCCTGCCTGCCGATGAACCACCCGGCGGCCGAGCACGCCCCGCTCGATCTGCGCCGCCTGGAGCACGAGGCGTTCATCCTGTTTCAGCGCGCGGGCTCGCCCGCCTACTTCGACCGCATCATCGCGCTGTGCGTGGACGCCGGCTTCACGCCACATGTCCGGCACCAGGTCAGCCAATGGCTCACCGTGGTCTCGATGGTGGCCAAGGGCATGGGCGTGGCCATCGTGCCGCAATGCCTGGGCACCTCGGGCATTGGCGCGCGCTTCGTCGATCTGGCCAGCGACATGTCGGCCTCTCCGGTGCAGTGCATGTGGCTCACCGCCAACGACAAACCGGCGGTGCACGGCCTGCTGGAGCATGTGAAGCAGTGCATTTATTCGCCCACCGTCGACACCGACACGCCCCCATGAACAACTCCGTCTGCGCGGCACCGCGCCAGCCTTACGGCAGCGCCAAGCGCTACCACCTGCAGCACGTCCACCTGTTTGCCCAGGACATCGAGCACACGATCAATTTCTACACCCGCTGGTTCGACGCCGAAGTGGCCTGGGATGGCGGCTACGCCGGCGCGCGCAACGTATTCCTGAAAATCGGCATCGGCGCCCTGCACCTGTACGACCAGCCGCCGCGCGAGCTGCGCCGCAACGCCGTGCACCACCTGGGCATGCAGGTGGTTGGCCTGCAGGATTTGTACGAACGCATGCAGGCCGCCGGCCTGTCTGTGCCCAACCCAATCCGCCACGCGCAGGGGGGTGGCTATTTCATGTTGCAGGCCCCGGATGGGGTACTGATCGAGGCCTTCGAGCCTGGGCCCGCGCGCGATCCGCGCGTGCTGGCCTACTACGGCTGCGCCTGAGCGGGCGCGTACGAATCGGCCAGCCGTCCCCGTTCCAGCCGCAAGGCGCGCCCGCAGCGCGCCGCCAGGGCGTCGTCGTGGGTCACCAGCACGAAGGCCGTGCCGTGGGTGCGGGCCAGTTCCATCATCAGGCCGAACACGGTATCGGCCGTGCCACGGTCCAGGTTGCCGGTCGGCTCGTCGGCCAGCACGCAGGCCGGGCGGGTGACCAGGGCGCGGGCAATGGCCACGCGCTGACGCTCGCCCCCGGACAGCTCGGCCGGACGGTGGTGCGTGCGCTCAGCCAGGCCCACCTGGGCCAGCATGCGCGCCGCCACGGCGGCGGCCTCGGGCCGCGGCTGGCGCCGGATCCACAGCGGCATGGCCACGTTCTCCAGCGCGGTGAACTCGGGCAGCAGGTGGTGAAACTGGTAGATGAAGCCCAGGTGCTGGTTGCGCAGCCGGCCCTGCTCGGTGGCGCTGAGACCGGAAAAATCCTGCCCCATCAGGCGCACGCTGCCGCTGCTGGGGGCGTCCAGGCCGCCCAGCAGGTGCAGCAGCGTGCTCTTGCCGGAACCGGACGTGCCGACGATGGCCAGGGCCTCGCCGGCGCGCACCGCCAGGTCCACGCCCTGCAGCACCGTCACGTCCAGCGCGCCTTCCTGAAAGCGCTTCGTCAGTGCACGGGCCTCCAGCACCGGTGGCGCGCCCGCCGGGTGCGGCGTGGGTTCACTCATAGCGCAGCGCCTCGGCGGGGTTGACGCGGCTGGCGCGCCAGCTCGGGTACAGGGTGGCGACAAAGCTCAGCAGCAGCGAGATGACGGCGATCGGCACGATGTCGCCGGCCTGCGGGTCGCTCGGCATCTTGGTTATCAGGTAGATGTCCTTGGGCAGGAAGCTGGCCCGGAACAGGCTCTCCAGCGCCGGCACGATGACGTCGATGTTGAAGGCGATCAGCAGTCCCAGCGCCAGCCCGGACAAGGTGCCGATCACCCCCACCAACGCGCCCTGCACGACAAACACCTTCATGATGCTGGCCGGGCTGGCGCCCAGGGTGCGCAGGATGGCGATGTCGGCGCGCTTGTCCTGCACCGTCATCACCAGCGTGCTGACCAGGTTGAAGGCGGCGACGGCCACGATCAGGGTGAGGATGATGAACATCATGCGTTTTTCCAGCTGCACGGCGGCGAACCAGGTGCGGTTCTGGCGCGTCCAGTCCAGCAGCAGCAGGTGGCCCGACAGGCTGCCGGCCAGTTGGTCGGTGACCTGGCGCGCGCGCTGCAGATCACGCAGCTTGACGCGGATGCCGGTCGGCCCCTCGACCCGGAAGATACGCGCCGCGTCGTCGATGTGCAGCATGGCCAGGGCCGAGTCGTACTCGTAGTGGCCCGAATTGAAGGTGCCCACCACCGTCATCTGCTTGAGCCGCGGCACCACGCCGGCCGGCGTGACCTGGCCGCTGGGGGCGATCAGCGTCACCTGGTCGCCCTCGCCCACCCCCAGCTTGCGCGCCAGGTCGCTGCCCAGCAGGATGCCGAAGCCGCCCGGCACCAGCTTGGGCAGCAAGCTGTCCTTCATCTGCGCGGCCACGTCGGTGACGTTCGGCTCCAGCGCCGGATCGATGCCGCGCGCCAGGATGCCCTGCATGGCCTCGCCGCGCGCCATCAGCGCCTGCGCGCCAATGAACGGCGCCGCGCCGACCACCTCGGGGTTGGCGCGCACTTCGGCCAGGGTGCGCTGAAAGTTCGGGATCGCGCCGCCATCGGGCGAGAACACCTCGATGTGCGAGATCACGCTCAGCATGCGGCCGGTCACGTCTTTCTGAAAACCGTTCATCACGCTCAGCACGATGATCAGGGCCGCCACGCCCAGGGCGATGCCCAGCATCGACGCCGCCGAGATGAAGGAAATGAAACCGTTGCGCCGCGTGGCCCGGCCGGCGCGCGTGTAGCGCCAGCCGAGCAGCATCTCGTAGGACAGTGACTGGAGCAATGACATCAATGGCGGGCGGGCAAATCTCGAAACGCCCACCGAGGGGGTTCCCGCGGGCGAAGGGGGGATTCTCGCATCCCCGACAATCGCCCCATGCCGTCCGCTGCCGAGCCGCTTCACCTGCTGATCCCCGACGCGCGCCCACCGCTGCCCCCCGGCACCTCCGCGCCGCCACTGCCCGCGCTGGCGCAGCTGGACACCGCGCTGCGCCAGCTGGCGCCCCAGGGCCTGATCACGGCCGACGAGCAGGTGCCGGCCACGGCCTTCGAGCTGGCCCTGGCGCAAGCCCAGGGTTTGCCGGGCGAGCCCGGCCGCATCCCCTGGGCGGCGTTCGAGCAGCACGTGCACGGCACGCCCTGCGCCTGGCTCAGGCCCTGCCACTGGCAACTGGGCATGGACAGCGTCACCCTGGTCGATCCGGCCGCGCTGGCCCTGACCGAAGCCGAGTCGCGCGCACTGCTGGCCGCGCTGCAGCCGCTGCTGACCGAGGACGGCGTGGCGCTCGACTACGTCCGGCCCGACGCCTGGCTGGCGCGCGGCACGCTGTTTCGCGGCCTGCGCACCTGGTCGATGGCGCGCGCCGTGCAGCACCCCCTGACCCGCGAGGTGCTGGCCGACGCGCCCAGCCCGGCGCAAAGCGCCCTGCTGCGCCGCCTGCAAAGCGAATGGCAGATGCTGCTGTACACCCACCCGGTCAACGAGGCGCGCGAGGCGGCGCGCCAGTGGCCCGTGAACGCGGTGTGGATCGACGGCGCCGGCGAATGGGCCCAGCCCGTCGCGCCGACCGGGGAAATCGTGGTCGACTACCGCCTCGCGGAGTGCCCGCCGGGCGACACGGCCGCCCGCGCCGCGGCCTGGCGCGCCCTGGACGCCGAGCGCTTTGCCGCGCTGGCGCAAGCGCTGCGGGCCGGGCGCGACGCGCGCCTGACCTTGGCCGGACCCAGCCACGCCCTGACCCTGGCGCCGGCACGTGGCTGGCGCACCCGAATTTCAAACGTTTTCAGCCCATTGTCGGCGCGGAAACTGCCAGACATGCTATGAAAATAATAGTCCGCGACATCCCGCCACGCGCCGCCTGGGCGCTGGAGCAGGCCGGTGTCCACCCCTTGCTGGCGCGCCTGTTCGCCGCGCGTGGCGTGCACAGCGCCGACGAGCTGCGCGACGACCTGGCCCATTTGCTGCCCCCCACCGAACTCAAGGGCGTGCAGCAAGCCGCCCGACTGCTGGCCGACGCCATCGCCGCCGGCCAGCGCCTGTGCATCGTGGCCGACTACGACTGCGACGGCGCCACCGCCTGCGCCGTCGGCCTGCGCGGCCTGAAGCTGCTGGGCGCGGCCCACGTCGACTACCTGGTGCCGGATCGGCTGGTCGACGGCTACGGCCTCACCGCGCCCATCGCCGAGCGCGTGGCCGCGCGCGGCGCCGACCTGCTGATCACCGTGGACAACGGCATCGCCAGCGTGGACGGCGTGGCGCGCGCGCGCGAACTGGGCCTGGCCGTGCTGGTCACCGACCACCACCTGCCCGGCCCCGAGCTGCCGCCGGCCGACGTCATCGTCAACCCGAACCAGCCCGGCTGCGGCTTCGAGAGCAAGGCCCTGGCCGGCGTCGGCGTGATGTTCTACGTGCTGCTGGCGCTGCGCGCCGAGCTGCGCCAGCGCGGCGCGTTCGGCCAGACCGCGCAGCCCCGGCTGGACACCCTGCTGCCCCTGGTGGCCCTGGGCACCGTGGCCGACGTGGTGCGGCTGGACGCCAACAACCGCCGCCTGGTCGCGCAGGGCCTGAAACGCATCCGCGCCGGCCAGTTGCCGGCCGGCCTGACCGCGCTGTTTGCCGTGGCCGGGCGCGAGGCGCGGCGCGCCACCACCTTCGATTTCGGCTTTGCGCTGGGCCCACGCATCAACGCCGCCGGCCGCCTGGCCGACATGACCCTGGGTATCGAGCTGCTGCTGACCGAGGACGCCGCGCGCGCCGACGAGCTGGCCCACACGCTGGACGGCATCAACCGCGAGCGCCGCGACATCGAGGGCGGCATGCGCGAGCAGGCGCTGCAGTTGGTCGAGCGCATCGCGCCTGGCGCCGACGACCTGCCCGACGAGCGCCTACCCAGCGCCTTGACCGTGTTCGATCCCGACTTCCACGAAGGCGTGGTCGGCATCGTCGCCGCGCGCCTGAAAGACCGGCTGCACCGCCCCACCTTCGTCTTCGCCGCCAGCAGTGCGCCGGGCCACGAGGCCGAACTGAAGGGTTCGGGCCGCTCCATCGCCGGCTTTCACCTGCGCGACGCGCTGGATCTGGTGGCCAAGCGCCACCCCGGCCTGTTGCTGCGTTTTGGCGGCCACGCCATGGCCGCCGGCTGCACCATCGGCCGTGACCAGCTCGACACCTTCACCCAGGCGCTGCGGCAGGTGGCCGCCGAATGGCTGGATGAGGCCACGCTCACCCGCCGGCTCGAAACCGACGGCCCGTTGCCGCCCGAATACCGCCGCGCCGACATGGTCGACACCCTGCACCACGAAGTCTGGGGCCAGGGCTTCGCGCCGCCGGTGTTCAGCGAGGAGGTCGAGGTGCTGAGCCAGCGCCTGGTCGGCGAGAAACACCTGGCGCTGAAACTGCGCCACCAGGGTCAGCCGGTGGACGGCATCTGGTTCGGCCACACCGACCCGCTGCCGGCGCGCGCGCACCTGGCGTTTCGGCTGGAGGCCGACGAATGGCGGGGCGTGCGGCGGGTGCGCTTGCTGGTCGAGGGCAGCGCCAGCGGGTGAGCCGCCGGGTCAGTGGTTTTCCTTGGCGTGGTTGATGGAGTAGCGCGGAATCTCCACCGTCAGGTCGTCCTTGCCGACGATGGCCTGGCACGACAGGCGCGACTGCGGCTCCAGGCCCCAGGCGCGGTCCAGCAGGTCTTCTTCCTCTTCCTCGGGCTCCTCGAGCTTGTCGTAGCCCTGGCGCACGACGACGTGGCAGGTGGTGCAGGCGCGGCTCATCTCGCAGGCGTGCTCGATGGGGATGTCGTGCTCCAGCAGGGCCTCGCAGATCGAGTCGCCCACGTTGGCCTGGATCTCGGCGCCTTCGGGCGCGTACTCGGGGTGCGGAAGAATCTTGATGGTGGGCATGGGGACAACCTGGGTCAGAGGGATTCGACGCGCTTGCCGGACAAGGCCTTCTGGATGCCGGCGTTCATGCGCGCGGCGGCAAAGGCCTCGGTGCCGTGGGCCAGCGCCTCGGTGGCGGCTTCGATGGCGGCGGCGTCCTGGCTGTTGGCGACGATGGCGCGCAGCGACAGCATCAGCGCGTCGATGTCGGCGCGCTCTGGCTCGTCCAGCAGCGCGCCGTCGGCGGCCAGCGCGCTCTGCGTGGCCAGCAGCATCCGGTCGGCGTCCACCCGGGCTTCGACCAGGGCGCGCGCCTTTACGTCGGCCTCGGCGGTGGTGAACGAGTCTTGCAGCATCTGGGCGATCTGCTCGTCGCTGAGGCCGTAGCTGGGCTTGACGTCGATCCGGGCCTCCACGCCGCTGGTCTGCTCGCGGGCGCCGACGTTCAGCAGCCCGTCGGCATCGACGGTGAAGGTGACGCGGATGCGCGCCGCGCCGGCGGCCATGGGCGGAATGCCGCGCAGCTCGAAGCGCGCCAGGCTGCGGCAGTCCTGCACCAGGTCGCGCTCGCCCTGCACCACGTGCAGCGCCAGGGCGGTCTGGCCGTCCTTGTAGGTGGTGAAATCCTGCGCCATGGCGGTGGGAATGGTCTGGTTGCGCGGCACGATGCGCTCGACCAGCCCGCCCATGGTCTCCAGACCCAGCGAGAGCGGGATCACGTCCAGCAGCAGCAGCTCGCCCTCGGCGTCGTTGCCGGCCAGTTGGTTGGCCGAAATGGCGGCGCCCAGGGCCACCACCTCGTCCGGGTTCAGGTCGGTGAGCGGCTCGCGGTCGAACAGCTCGGCCACGGCGCGGCGCACCACCGGCATGCGCGTGGCGCCGCCGACCATGACCACGCCCTGCACGTCGCCCGGCGCCAGGCGCGCATCGCGCAGCACCCGGCGCACGGCGGCCATGCAGCGCGCGGTGAGTTCGGCCGTGGCCGCCTCGAAATCCGTCACTTTGACGTCGAAATGCACGGATGTCGGCGTCAGATCAGCCTGGAACGCTACGGTATTTGAAGTGCTCAGCTGCTCCTTGGCGGCCCGGGCGGCGGCCTTGACGGCGGCTTTGTCGGTGGCCGTGCGCACCGTGGCACCGGCCTGCGCCAGCACCCAGTCGGCCAGGGCCCGGTCGTAGTCGTCGCCGCCCAGGGCCGAATCGCCTCCGGTGGCGATGACCTCGAACACGCCGCGCGCCAGACGCAGGATGGAGACGTCGAACGTGCCCCCGCCCAGATCAAACACGGCGTACACGCCCTCGCTGCCATGGTCCAGCCCGTAGGCGATGGCGGCGGCCGTGGGTTCGTTCAGCAGGCGCAACACCTCGATGCCGGCCAGGCGCGCGGCGTCCTTGGTGGCCTGGCGCTGGGCGTCGTCGAAGTAGGCGGGCACGGTGATGACGGCGCCGTGCAGGTCGGTGTCGAAGCTGTCCTCGGCGCGCTGGCGCAGCGTGGCCAGGATTTCGGCGCTGATCTCCACCGGCGACTTCTCGCCGTGCGCGGTGTCCACGGCCACCATGCCGGGCCGATCCAGCAGGCCGTAGGGCAGCTTGTCCGCGCCCACCACGTCGGCCAGGCCGCGGCCCATCAGGCGCTTGACCGAGCCGATGGTGTTCTCGGCCTGCGCGGCCGCCTGGGCGGCGGCTTCGTGGCCGATGCGGCGGCCACCGCCCGTCAGGTACTGCACCACCGAGGGCAGCAGCACGCGGCCCTCGGCGTCGGGCAAGCATTCGGCCACGCCGTGGCGCACGGCGGCCACCAGCGAATGGGTGGTGCCCAGGTCAATGCCCACCGCCACGCGCCGCTGGTGCGGGTCGGGCGATTGGCCGGGTTCGGAAATTTGAAGCAGTGCCATGAATTCAGGGTTCGGGGGTATCGGCGTGGCGGCTAGGCCACTCAGCCAAGTCTCTCACGCCGCCGGTCGATGTCGTGGGCCAGCTTGTCGAGAAACATCAACGCGCGCACGGTCTGCGCGGCCTGCGGCCAGTTGGATTCGGCGTCGATTTGTTGCTCAAGTTTTTGTAGCGCCTCACGATGCATGGACGCCGACAAACGGTCGATTTCGTCCAAATCTTGAGGCGTGGCCGCGTCTTCCAGCGCTTCGCGCAACTCCATCTGTTGCATCAGGAATTCGGGCGACATGGCGGTGTTGCGCTCGGCCTGCACGTCGGCGCCGTTCAGGCCGCACAGGTAGGCGGCGCGCGCCAGCGGCTCACGCAGGCGCCGGTAGGCTTCGTTGACGCGGGCCGACCACTGCATGGCCACGCGCTGGGCGGCGGCGCCTTCGGCGGCAAAGCGGTCGGGGTGCACCTGGCGCTGCAGCTCGCGCCAGCGCTCGTCCAGGGCCGCCCGGTCGAGCGCGAAACGCGGGGGCAGGCCGAACAGTTCGAAATCGGTGGATTGCAGGTTCATCGGGTCACGGGGCGCGGCGCTCCTGCCTCGGGGGCAAGGCCGCGCCGCCTAAACAGATCAAACACCGGCCGCGGCGGGCCGGGGAACGCACAGGGTCGAGGGCAGCTCGGTCAGGGCTTCGGGCGGGGCTTCGACGTTCCAGATGTCGACGCAGCAACCACAGCCGCCGTTGTCCGAGCAGCGGATGCGCGGACCCCAGCGCTGAAACCAGGCGTTGACGGCGGCGACCTCGCGCTCGTTGTCGATGGTGACGGTGAGCGTGGCCTGCGCCATGGCGGCGGCCCTCAGACGCGAAAGGACTCGCCGCAGCCGCAGCGGTCGCGCTCGTTCGGGTTGTTGAACTTGAAGCCCTCGTTCAACCCCTCGCGCACGTAGTCCAGCTCGGTGCCGTCGATATAGGCCAGGCTCTTGGGGTCGATCATCAGCTTCACGCCGTGCTGCTCGAACAAGGCGTCCTCGGGGGCCACGTCGTCCACGTACTCAAGCTTGTAGGCCAGGCCCGAACAGCCGGTGGTCTTCACGCCCAGGCGCACGCCGGCGCCCTTGCCCCGCTTGGCGAGGTATTTCTTGACATGCCGCGCGGCGGCTTCGCTCAGGGTCACGGCCATGGTGGACTACAGCAATCGGTCAAATCGGGGGAGGAAAAATTACAGCACGATGGTCACCAGCACCGAGGAAGCCTCGATGCCGCTGAGCGCGTGCTCGACACCGCCCTGCACGAACAGCAACTGGCCGGCGGCCAGCGGTGTCACCCGGCCGGCCACGTCCACGTCCACCCGGCCTTCCAGGCACTGGATGGTGATCTCGCCAGGCACCTTGTGCGTGGGCATGTGGTGGCCGGCGGGAAACACCAGGCGCATCACCTCGATCTGGTCGGACTTGAACAGGGCAATCGACTGCGCGTCGCGGATGGCGGCGCCATAGGGCTGCACGTCGATGACCTGCCCTTGCCGGGCGTGTTGCAGGGCCATGGCGCCTTACCCCGCGTGCTTGGTCTTGTAGTCCAGCACGGCCGCCTTGATGGCGTCCTCGGCCAGGATCGAGCAATGGATCTTCACCGGCGGCAGCGCCAGCTCCTCGGCGATCTGGCTGTTCTTGAGCGTGGCGGCCTGGTCCAGCGTCTTGCCCTTGACCCATTCGGTCACCAGCGAGCTGGAAGCGATGGCCGAGCCGCAGCCGTAGGTCTTGAAGCGTGCGTCCTCGATCACCCCGGTGCTGGGGTTGACCTTGATCTGCAGCTTCATCACGTCGCCGCAGGCCGGCGCGCCGACCATGCCGGTACCCACCGACTCGTCGCCCTTGTCGAAGCTGCCGACGTTGCGCGGGTTTTCGTAATGGTCAATGACTTTTTCGGAATAGGCCATGTTGTTTACTCCTGTTTCAATAGCTGGTGTGGCAATAAATACGCCGACCTCCAACCCTTCTCAATCAAATCCCCGTCGCACACCCACAAAGGGCCGCGGAGCAGGCCAGGCCAACGGACGCCGCGACCGGGGTTTCCCCGGTCCGCTGGCGTCGCCCCCTTGAGGGGGGAGGCGCAACAGCGCGCAGCGCGTGAAGCCTGGGGGTGGTCATGCTCAATGCGCCGCCCACTGAATGGTGGAAAGATCCACGCCATCCTGGTACATCTCCCACAGCGGCGAGAGTTCGCGCAGCTTGGCGACGTTCTCGCGGATCGCCTGGATGGCGTAGTCGATGTCGGCTTCGGTGGTGAAGCGGCCGATGGTGATGCGCAGGCTGCTGTGCGCCAGCTCATCGCTGCGGCCCAGCGCGCGCAGCACGTAGCTGGGCTCCAGGCTGGCCGAGGTGCAGGCCGAGCCGCTGGACACGGCCAGGCCCTTGACGCCCATGATGAGCGACTCGCCTTCGACGAAGTTGAAGCTCATGTTGATGCTTTGCGGCACGCGCTGCGTGGGGTGGCCGTTCAGGTAGACCTCCTCCAGATCCCGCAGGCCCGCGACCAGGCGGTTGTGCAGGCCCCAGGCTTTTTCGTTGTCCTTGGCCATCTCTTCCTTGGCCAGGCGGTAGGCCTCACCCATGCCCACGATCTGGTGCGTGGGCAAGGTGCCCGAACGCATGCCGCGCTCGTGTCCGCCGCCATGTATCTGCGCTTCCAGGCGGATGCGCGGCTTGCGGCGCACGTACAGCGCGCCAATGCCCTTGGGGCCGTAGATCTTGTGGCTGGCCAGGCTCATCAGGTCGATGGGCTGCTTGCTGACGTCGATCTGCACCTTGCCGGTGGCCTGGGCGGCATCGACGTGGAAGATCACGCCTTTTTCGCGGCAGATGGCACCCAGGGCGTCCACGTCCTGCACCACGCCGATCTCGTTGTTGACCAACATCACGCTGGCCAGGATGGTGTCGGGGCGGATGGCGGCCTTGAAGGCGTCCAGATTGACCAGGCCGTCTTCCTGCACGTCGAGGTAGGTCACCTCGAAGCCCTGGCGCTCGAGTTCGCGCATGGTGTCGAGCACGGCCTTGTGCTCGGTCTTGACGGTGATCAGGTGCTTGCCCTTGCCCTGGTAGAAGTGCGCGGCGCCCTTGATGGCCAGGTTGTCGGACTCGGTGGCGCCGGAGGTCCAGATGATTTCGCGCGGGTCGGCACCGATCAGCTCGGCCACCTGCTCGCGCGCCTTCTCGACGGCGGCCTCAGCCTCCCAGCCCCAGGCGTGGCTGCGGCTGGCCGGGTTGCCGTGGTGCTCGCGCAGCCACGGGATCATGGCATCGACCACGCGCTGATCCACCGGCGTGGTGGCGGCGTAGTCCATGTAGACGGGAAAGTGCGGGGTCTGGCTCATGGTGGGGCTCTTGAAACTCTGTATTGACACCGATTCTTCGGTGCAGCCGGTATGAACAAACGGCTTGTAGCTACTTATTTTGAAGCAATTCCGCCCAGCGCGAAGACCGAATTGGGCGCGTTCACGCGGATCGGCTTGACCACCGGCGCGCTGGAAATGGCCCGCTTGGTGGCCGGCTTGTCCTCGATCTCGACGCCCTTGGCGTGCTGATCGTCGACCAGCTTCTGCAAGGTGACCGATTCCAGAAACTCCAGCATGCGCGTGTTCAGCGTGGTCCACAGGTCGTGGGTCATGCAGCGGCCGCCGTCGCCGTGGCAGTTTTCCTTGCCGCCGCAGTGGGTGGCGTCCAGCGGTTCGTCCACCGAGGTGATGATGTCGGCCACCGTGATGTCGCCGGCCTTGCGGCCCAGCGAATACCCACCGCCCGGGCCGCGGGTGGATTCCACCAGCTCATGGCGGCGCAGTTTGCCGAACAGCTGCTCCAGGTACGACAGCGAAATCTGCTGGCGCTGGCTGATCGCCGCCAGCGTCACCGGGCCGCTGTCTTGGCGCAGTGCGAGATCGATCATGGCAGTCACCGCAAATCGGCCCTTGGTCGTGAGGCGCATGCTTGGCTCCTTGGCAAGTCGTTACAAAAACACGGCCGCACCGCCCGAAGGTGGCGCAATCGTCTGAAACTCGGGCCTTTCAAGGCACCAAAAACCGCGCAACTTGAATTCCGAGTAATTTTCTCAAGTATAGCCGATTTCCGACTGCGGCGTGCGGGTATCCCCGTGCTTGACGGCCTCGGCTGGGGGCTCACGCGACCGCCGCGCTGCCCTCGCCGGCGGCGCCCAGCACGCGCTGTTTGAGGTGGGCCAGCAGGTCGCGCACGCGCGCGGCCTGCTCGAATTCGAGGTTGCGGGCGTGCTCGAGCATGAGCTTTTCCAGCCGCTTGATTTCCTTGGCCAGGTCTTTCTCGGACATGTCCTGCGCCGCCACATTGGCCCGGTCGCTGGCCAGACGCTCGGCATCGCGCCCGCTTTTCTCGCTGTACACGCCATCGATCAGGTCGCGCACTTGTTTGACGATGCCGCGCGGCGTGATGCCGTGCTCGGTGTTGAAGGCGATCTGCCGGGCGCGGCGGCGCTCGGTCTCGCCCATGGCCTTTTTCATCGACTCGGTGATGCGGTCGGCGTACAGGATGGCCTTGCCATTGACGTTGCGCGCCGCGCGGCCAATGGTCTGGATCAGGCTGCGCTCGGCGCGCAAGAAGCCTTCTTTATCCGCATCGAGGATCGCCACCAGCGACACCTCGGGGATGTCCAAGCCTTCGCGCAGCAGGTTGATGCCGACCAGCACGTCGAACGCGCCCAGGCGCAGGTCGCGGATGATCTCCACCCGCTCTACCGTGTCGACGTCGGAGTGCAGGTAGCGCACCTTCACGCCGTTGTCGCTCAGGTATTCGGTCAGCTGCTCGGCCATGCGCTTGGTCAGCGTGGTGATCAGCACGCGCTCGCGCTTGATGGCGCGGTCACGGATCTCCTGCAGCACATCGTCCACCTGGTGCGTGGCGGGGCGCACCTCGACCTCGGGGTCGACCAGGCCGGTGGGGCGCACCACCTGCTCGACCACCTGGCCCGCGTGGGTCTTCTCATAGTCGGCCGGCGTGGCGCTGACAAACACCACCTGGCGCATGCGACGTTCGAACTCCTCGAACTTCAGCGGCCGGTTGTCCAGCGCGCTGGGCAGGCGAAAGCCGTATTCGACCAAGGTGGTCTTGCGTGCGCGGTCGCCGTTGTACATGGCGTTGAGCTGGCCGATCATCTGGTGGCTCTCGTCCAGGAACAGGATCGCGTCGCGCGGCAGGTAGTCGGTCAAGGTGGCCGGCGGGTCGCCCGGCTGCGCGCCCGAGAGGTGGCGCGTGTAGTTCTCGATGCCCTTGCAGTGGCCCAGCTCGCTCAGCATCTCCAGGTCAAAGCGCGTGCGCTGCTCGATGCGCTGGGCCTCGACCAGCTTGCCCTCGTCCACGAAGAACTTCAGGCGCTCGGCCAGCTCCAGCTTGATCGCCTCCACGGCCGCCAGCGTTTTCTCGCGCGGGGTGACGTAGTGGCTGCTGGGGTAGATGACAAAGCGCGGCACCTTCTGCTGCACACGGCCAGTCAGCGGGTCGAACAGCGAGATCGATTCGACCTCGTCGTCGAACAGCTCAAAGCGCACCGCCAGCTCGCTGTGTTCGGCCGGGAACACGTCGATGGTGTCGCCGCGCACGCGAAAGCTGCCGCGCGAAAAATCCATGTCGTTGCGCTGGTACTGCATGCGCACCAGCTGGGCGATGGCGTCGCGCTGGCCTTGCTTGCCGCCCACCTTCAGAATCATCCGCATCTGCAGGTAGTCGTCGGGCGCGCCAATGCCGTAGATGGCGCTGACGGTGGCCACGATCACCGTGTCGCGCCGCTCCAGCACGCTCTTGGTGGCCGACAGGCGCATCTGCTCGATGTGCTCGTTGATGGCGCTGTCCTTTTCAATGAACAGATCGCGCTGCGGCACGTAGGCTTCGGGCTGGTAATAGTCGTAGTAGCTGACGAAGTACTCGACCGCGTTCTTCGGAAAGAACTCGCGGAACTCGCTGTACAGCTGCGCGGCCAAGGTCTTGTTGGGCGCAAACACGATCGCCGGCCGCCCCAGCCGCGCGATCACGTTGGCCATGGTGAAGGTCTTGCCCGAGCCCGTCACGCCCAGCAGGGTCTGGAACGACTCGCCGTTTTCCACCCCTTCCACCAGTTGGTCGATCGCCTTGGGCTGGTCGCCCGCCGGCGGGTAGGGCTGGTACAACTGGAAGGGCGAGTCGGGGTAGGTGACGAACTGGCCTTCGGCCGGTGCGGGGGGTGCCACGGCCGTCGGCTTGACGGGCGCAGGGGCGGAAGAAGCGGGCTTGGGTGGCATGGCAACGCAGATGCGGGCAAAGGACGCAAAAGGCAAGCCGATCACGATACCCCATCCCCGCCCGCTCGGCGCCAGGGCGGCCCGCCCCCCGCCACGCACCCGGCCCTTAAAATCGACCGATCTTCCGTCCCTCCCCTCGCACAGGATCTCCCCATGTCCCTTTTTTCCGCCGTCGAAATGGCCCCCCGCGACCCCATCCTGGGTCTGAACGAACAGTTTGCCGCCGACGCCAACCCCGCCAAGGTCAACCTGGGCGTGGGCGTGTACTTTGACGACAACGGCAAGCTGCCGCTGCTCGACTGCGTGCGCAAGGCCGAAGCCACGATGGCCGCCCAGCCCGGGCCACGCGGCTACCTGCCGATCGACGGCATCGCCGCCTACGACGCCGCCGTCAAGTCGCTGGTGTTCGGCGCCGACAGCGAGGTGGTCAAGGCCGGCCGCGTCGCCACCGTGCAGGCCTTGGGCGGCACGGGCGGCCTGAAAATTGGCGCCGACTTTCTCAAAAAGCTCAGCCCCAGCGCCAAGGTGCTGATCTCCGACCCCAGCTGGGAGAACCACCGCGCCCTGTTCACCCAGGCCGGCTTCGAGGTGGAAAGCTACCGCTACTACAACGCCGGCACGCGCGCCCTCGACTTCGACGGCATGCTGGCCGATCTGAAAGCCGCCGCCCCGGGCACGGTGGTGGTGCTGCACGCCTGCTGCCACAACCCCACCGGCTACGACATCAGCGCCGCCCAGTGGGACCAGGTGATCGCCGCGGTCCAGGCCGGCCAGCTGACGCCCTTCCTGGACATGGCCTACCAGGGCTTCGGCCACGGCATCGCCGAAGACGGCGCGGTGGTCGGCAAGTTCATCGCCGCCGGGCTGGACGTGTTCGTCTCCACCTCGTTCTCCAAGAGCTTCAGCCTGTACGGCGAGCGCGTGGGCGCGCTGTCGGTGGTCTGCGCCAGCAATGCCGAGGCCGACAAGGTGCTCAGCCAGCTCAAGATCATGATCCGCACCAACTACTCCAACCCGCCGATCCACGGCGCCTCGGTGGTGGCCCATGTGCTGGGCACGCCCGAGCTGCGCGCCCTGTGGGAGCAGGAGCTGGCCGGCATGCGCACCCGCATCAAGGCCATGCGCGGCAAGCTGGTCGAAGGCCTGAAAGCCGCCGGCGTGAAGCAGGACATGGGCTTCATCACCGACCAGATCGGCATGTTCAGCTATTCAGGTCTGTCCAAGGACCAGATGGTGCGCCTGCGCGGCGAATTCGGCGTTTACGGCACCGACACCGGCCGCATGTGCGTGGCGGCGCTGAACAGCAAGAACATCGACTACGTCTGCCAGGCCATCGCCAAGGTGGTGTGACGCCAGGTCGTCCAACACCCCAAAAGGGCGCCGCGGCGCCCTTTTGCTTGCCAGATGAACTCTGTTTTCAACAGCAGCACACTTAAATTTAAATTGGGCGCCGGCTTCCAAGCAGATTCTCCGATGAATCCCGCCCCGCACCGATCAGGAAACACCCCATGACCGACACCGTTTTGATCAGCGAAGTCGGCCCGCGCGACGGGCTGCAGAGCATCCAGGCCACGATGCCCACGGCCGCCAAGCGGGCCTGGATCGACGCGCTGTACGCGGCCGGCCTGCGCGAGATCGAAGTCGCCTCCTTCGTGCCGGCGCGCCTGCTGCCGCAGATGGCCGACGCCGCCGAGGTGGTGCGCCACGCCCTCACCAAGCCCGGCCTGACGGTGATGGCCTTGGTGCCCAACCTGCGCGGGGCCGAGGCGGCCTTGGCCGCCGGCGTGCACAAGCTCACCCTGCCGGTGTCGGCGAGCGAGGCTCATTCGCTGGCCAATGTGCGCAAAAGCCGCGCCGATATGGTCGAGGAATTGCGCCACGTGGTGCGGCTGCGCGACGCGCACGCGCCCCAGGTCAAGGTCGAGGCGGGCCTATCCACCGCCTTCGGCTGCACGCTGCAGGGCGTGGTGCCCGACGACGACGTCGTGCGCCTGGCCGCCGCCGTGGTCGAAGCCGGTGTGGACGAGGCCGGCTTGTCAGACACCACCGGCATGGCCAACCCCGCGCAGGTGCGGCGCCTGTTCACCCGCGTGCGCGCCGAAATCGGCCCACGCACTGGCGCTGCCCACATGCACAACACCCGCGGCCTGGGCCTGGCCAACTGCCTGGCCGCGTTCGACGTCGGTGTGCGCACCTTCGACAGCTCGCAGGGCGGCCTGGGCGGTTGCCCGTTTGCGCCCGGCGCCTCGGGCAATGTGGTCACCGAAGACCTGGTCTTCATGTTCGAGGCCATGGGCGTGCACACCGGCGTCGACCTGCCCCGCCTGATGGCCGCGCGCGAGCCGCTGCGGCGCGGTCTGCCCGGCGAGCCGCTCTACGGCATGACGCCCGAGGCCGGATTGCCCAAGGGTTTCGTGGCCGCGACGGTGTGATTCAGCGCCCCGCCAAGCCCCGCCATACGCTATATTTTCAATAGCCACTTAGGATGATTTGACGCCGGCCAGGGGGCTATTTTGATCAAAAATCGTCGCTGCCGCCCATGGCCAGGCTTTCAAACCGGGTCAGCGGCTTCAGGAAGGCCAGTTTGACGGTGCCGGTGGGGCCATTGCGCTGCTTGCCGATGATGATCTCGGCCACGCCGGGTTCGCGCGACTCCTTGTTGTAGTAGTCGTCGCGGTAGATGAACATGATGATGTCGGCGTCCTGCTCGATGGCGCCGGATTCGCGCAGGTCGCTCATCATGGGGCGCTTGTCGGTGCGTTGCTCGACGCTGCGGTTGAGCTGCGACAGCGCGATCACCGGGCACTGCAGTTCCTTGGCCAGGGCCTTCAGGCCCCGCGAAATCTCGCCCAACTCGGTGGCACGGTTTTCGTCGCCGGAGTTGCTGCCGCTCATCAGCTGCAGGTAGTCGACCACGATCAGGCCCAGCTTGCCGCACTGGCGCGCCAGGCGGCGGGCGTTGGCGCGCAGCTCGGAAGGGGTCAGGCCGGGCGTTTCGTCGATGTGCAGCGAGACGTCGCGCAGGCGGTTGATGGCGTCGGTCAGGCGCGGCCATTCCTCGTCGGTCAGCTTGCCGGTGCGCAGGTGGCCCTGGTCGATGCGGCCGATCGAGCCGACGATACGCACCGCCAGCTGCGCGGCGCCCATCTCCATGGAGAACACGGCCACCGGCAGGCCTTCGTTCAGCGCCGCGTGCTCGGCGATGTTGATGGCGAAGGCGGTCTTGCCCATGGACGGACGGGCGGCCAGCACCACCAGATCGCCGGCCTGCAGACCGGCCGTCATGCGGTCCAGGTCGATGAAACCAGTCGGCACGCCGGTAACGTCGTTGGGGTTGTCGGCCATCTCCTGCACGCGGTCGAGCAGTTGCACGACCAGGCTGTCCATGGACTGAAAGCCCTGCTTCATCCGCGAGCCTTCCTCGCCGATGCTGAAAATCTTGCCCTCGGCCTCGTCCAGGATCTTGTTGACCGCCCGGCCCTGGGTGTTGAAGGCGCTGGTGGCGATCTCGTCGCTGGCGCTGACCAGTTTGCGCAGGATGGAGCGCTCGCGCACGATCTCGGCGTAGCGCCGGATGTTGCTGGCGCTGGGCACGTACTGCGCCAGTGAGTTGAGGTAGGCCAGGCCGCCCACGTCGTCGGCCTTGCCCTGGCGCTGCAGCTCCTCGAAGACGGTGATCACGTCGGCCGGCTTGCTGTCGTTGATGAGCTTGGCGCAGACGCCGAACACCAGGCGGTGCTCGTGGCGGTAAAAGTCGCTGTCGATCAGCACGTCGCCCAGGCGGTCCCAGGCGCTGTTGTCCAGCAGCAGGCCGCCCAGCACGCTGGATTCGGCCTCGATGGAATGCGGCGGAATGCGCAGCTGGGCCACCTGTCGGTCGGCGGGGGCGTCGCCGCCGTAATCGAGGTAGGGTGGGGGGAAAACAGAAGACATGCAGAGAGGATCAAAAAGCTGCGACCATGCTACGCCGCACGGGCCGCGCTGTCACGGGACAAGCCTGTGGACAAGCGGTGGGTTTGCGGTGCACGGGCGGTGGATGGGTGCCGAGCAAGTGGCCGACCTGGCCCCAAAAGCACGAAAGCCGCCCCACCGGACGGCGGGCGGCTTTCGCGGCGGGGGCTCTGGGTCAGGCGGTTTCGCCGTACACCGCCACCGTGATCTCGGCGTCCACGTCGGTGTGCAGGGCCACCTGCACGCTGGCGTCGCCCACGGTCTTGATCGGACCGTTGGTCAGGCGCACCTGCGACTTGTGCACGTCAAAGCCTTGCTTTTTCAGCTCGTCGGCGATGTCCTGGTTGGTGACCGAGCCGAACAGGCGACCGTCAACGCCGGCCTTCTGCGTCAGCTTGATGGTCTGGCCACCCAGCTTCTCGGCCACGGCCTGGGCGGCGGCCAGCTTCTCGGCGGCCTGCTTTTCCAGCTCGGCGCGGCGGGCCTCGAACTCGGCCTTGGCGGCCTCGGTGGCGCGGCGGGCGCGGCCCGAGGGGATCAGGAAGTTGCGGGCGTAGCCGTCCTTGACCTTGACGATTTCACCCAGGTTGCCCAGGTTGACAACCTTGTCCAGAAGAATGACTTGCATGGGGTTTTCTCCTTCAGACGCGGTGCTGGTCGCTGTACGGCAGCATCGCCAGGAAGCGCGCGCGCTTGATGGCGGTGTTCAGCTGACGCTGGTAGATGGCGCGGGTGCCGGTCAGGCGGGCCGGCACGATCTTGCCGTTCTCGCCGACGAAGTCGCGCAGGGTGTCGATGTCCTTGTAGTCGATTTCCTCGACACCGGCCACCGTGAAGCGGCAAAAACGCTTGCGCTTGAACAGCAGCGACTGGGTGTTGCGCTTGGGACGCTTGTCCTTGTTGAATTTCTTGAACGTGGCCATTTAAGAGGCTCCTTGAAACTGATCTTGCTGAAAATCCTGGATGTGGAGCACCACGGAACGGGCATTGCGGGGGCTGGACAGAAAGCCGGTGAAACACCAGCATGATCCGATCGCCTGCCGGCCGAGCCGCTCGGCGATGGCACCAAGGGCCACCGCCTTGAGCGCCGCCTTGGCCTGCCTGATCTGCCCGGCTTCCTCGACCTGGGACTCGTGTTCGAGTCGCAGATCCAGGGCGGGTAAACCGGCCGGTGTATGGCGTGGCGCCCCCAGCTCGACGATACAGGCCGACAGGCGCAGCAAATTCACCGCGCCGCCAGGCCTGGCCGTGTCGTTCAGTGGCTGGTCTCCGCCTGCTGGGCCTTGCGCGCTTCCTCGCGCTCGACCGTCTTCATCATCGACGACGGGCCGGTCTCGGCCTTCTTCTTCTGCACCGTCAGGTGGCGCAGCACGGCGTCGTTGAATTTGAAGGCGTGCTCCAGCTCGGCCATCACGGCCTGATCGGCCTCGATATTCAGGCACAGGTAGTGGGCCTTGGCGAGCTTGTTGATCTGGTAGGCCAGTTGGCGGCGACCCCAGTCTTCCTCGCGGTGGATCTGGCCGCCACCGGCGGTGATCATGCCCTTGTAGCGCTCCAGCATGGCCGGAACCTGCTCGCTTTGATCCGGGTGGATCAGCAGAATGATTTCGTAGTGACGCATGGACTCTCCTTGTGGATGAAGGGGCTTCGATCAGCGACGTTGTACTGTGCGCCAACCAAAGCAAAAGCCACCCCCGGCGTCATATCGGGGTGCGGCAAGGGAACCTAGGATTATAGCTGAAGCCCCGCGGCCCCTGATCGCACGGCCACGGAGCAAGCCATACCAGCGATCGCCGTGGCCGGGGCTCCTCCAACCAGTGGCAAGCCTTGCAGGCCGCGCCAGCCCCATTGGGGCAGAGGCGCAACATCGCGCTGCGAGTGCAGCCTCGGGGGTAGGTCATTTCATTGCCCAATGGCCGCGGAGCAGGCCGTGTCAGCAATCGCCCTGGCCGGGGTCCCCCCGGCCAATG
>JAIUOM010000055.1 GCA_020161215.1 Pseudomonadota bacterium | reverse complement strand
CTGAGCCTGATCGGGCAGGCGCCCGATGGGCTGACGCCGCAGTCGGTGTTCTGAGGCGGGCTGGAGATCGGTTCAGGCTCAAAACTGGCCTTGGTCGGCGCCCATTAATCCTGAGTAGCTATCAAAATTAAAGCAAACCGCGCGTACCCAGATCAGCCCTGGACCGCGGTTTGCGGCTCGTCCACCAGCCGGTGGCTGGCGGCGGCGGGTTCGCCGGTGGGCTCCAGGCGCCACAGGCGCTGGTGAAAACGCGCCACGGTGGGGCGGTGGGCGATGGACAGCAGGGCGCCGCCGCGGTTCTCGGTGAGGGTTTTCAGGCGCTCGTACACGGCCGCTTCGGTGGGGGTGTCGAGCGCGGCGGTGGCTTCGTCGGCCAGCACCCAGGCCGGGCGCTTGAGCAGCACGCGGGCGATGGCCAGGCGCTGCTGCTCGCCGCCGCTGAGCTTCTGGCTCCAGTTGTCGCGCTCGTCCAGGCGCTCGGCCAGGGCCGGCAGCAGGGCGTCGCGCAGCGCCTGGCGCAGGGCTTCGTCGGCGTAGGCGGCGGCCGGCTCGGGGTAGGCCAGGGCGTCGCGCAGGCTGCCGTCGGGAAAGTAGGGGCGCTGCGGGATGACCATGGCGCCAGCCGGCAGGTGCACGCGCCCGCTGGCCCAGGGCCAGATGCCGGCCAGCGCGCGCAGCAGGGTCGATTTGCCGCTGCCCGAGGGGCCTTGCAGCAAGGTGTGCTGGCCGGGGGCGATGTGCAGGTTGGCGTCGCGCAGCACGGCCTGGCCGGTGGGCAGGGCCAGGTTCAGGTGCTCGGCGCGCAGGCCGTCGAATGCTCCTGAATCAGTAGCTGCTTGGGAAGTTTTCACGCCGGCTTCAGCCTGATTTTGCCTGGAAAGCGCGAGTTGGAAGCTGGTCAGGCGTTCGGTGGTGGCGCGCCAGCTGGCCAGTTGGTCGTAGTTGTCGACGAACCAGGACAGGGCGTTTTGCACGCGGTCGAAGGCGCTGGCGATCTGCATCAGCTCGCCGAGCTGGATGGCGCCCGAGAAAAAGCGCGGCGCGGCGACGATGAAGGGAAACACCACGGCGGCCTGCCCGAACAGGTTGGTGAAGCCGACCAGTTGCTTTTGTTTGCCGATCAGGCGCAAGTAGTTGGCCAGCGCGGCCGAGAAGCGCCCGTCGAGCTGGCGGCCTTCCACCGCCTCGCCTCGGTCCAGGGCGATGGCTTCGCTGTACTCGCGCACGCGCACCAGGTGGTGGCGGAAGTTGGCTTCCAGCCGCTGCTGCTCGAAGTTCAGGCCGATCAGCGGGCGGCCGATGAAGTGCGTGAGCACGCTGCCGGCGATGCAGTAGAGCAAGGCCATCCAGACCATGAAACCGGGGATGTCGAAGGCGTGGCCGCCCAGGGTGAAGGCGAAGTTGCCCGACAGCCCCCACAGAATGCCGACGAAGCTGGCCAGGGTGACGATGGCGTTGAGCAGGCCCATGCTGAGAGTGACGGTTTGGCCGGTGAACAGGTGCACGTCTTCCTGCAGGCGCTGGTCGGGGTTGTCGGGCACGCGGCGCGTGGGGTCGGGCAGGCCGCTGGGCTGGGTCGGGCCGGGTTCGGCGGCATCGGCGTAGCGGTTCAGCTCCATGCGGTAGAAGGCTTGGCCGCTGAGCCAGCGCTGCATCAGGTGGCGCGTCATCCAGGCGCGCCAGCGCAGCTCCAGCAACTGCGTCAGGTAGAAGCGGTACACGGCGATGACGATGAACACCATGGCCAGCCAGGTGAAGCGCCCGAGCTGGGCCCAGAACACGGCCGAATCCTTGTTCTGCAGCGCGTCGTAGAAGACGCGGTTCCATTCGTTGATCTGCACCAGCATGTACACCGCCGCCAGGTTCAGCCCGACGATGGCCGCCAGCAGCCCGCGCGCTTTCCAGCGTTCGTCGGAATGGTGGAAGTACGGCGCCGAAAGCTGGCCCAGTTGGCGCAAAAAGCTGTGGAAACGGGCGAATTTGTCGGACCAGGTCATTCGGTTCGGCCTCAGTGGAGAACATCAATGCACGAGCAAGTCCGCATGCTAGCCGCGCCAGAATGAGGCCGCGCTTAGGCGGCGGCCGTCGATCTGGCTCGACGCTGCTGGGGTGACGCCGCCTTTGCGCGGTTTTTTGGGGCCGCTACGAGGGGTCCCTGAACACCCGGCCCAGCGCGCGGCGCTTCTCCGGCCAACTCATGCGCTGGTTGGCCAGCGTGTCGATGGCGTCCGCCAGTTGCTTGGAGCGCACGATGGTCGTGACCGTGATGGTGCCGACGACGACCAGCGTGAGTGCGAACAAGAACAGCCGCCACCAAATGGGCGAATCGGCCTCGGCCAGCAGGTTCATGCCGAGCGCGCCGGTGGTAATCGAGCCGACCAAGCCGAGGATGGTCACCACCGTGAGCCGCACCACCGTACTCGATTGGCGCCGCACCGAGTCGGATTCGAGGTAGTTCTCCATGTCTTCGATGCGCGACTTCACCTCGTCGTACAGCTCTTCCAGGTTGAGCAACGCGGCGGTGCGGCGAAACAGCGAACGCAGGTGCGCTTGCTCGGCTACATCGTGGAACCAGTAGCGGTGAGTGAAGCGCAGAAACGCCTCAAAGGCGGCACGGATCGAGCGTTTGAACTCCCGTACCCGTTCGGCGTCTGCCACGTCCAGCAGCTCCAGCGTGGACACCAGCTTGTCCGCGTACGCCAGCAGCGCTGCTTTCTGAAAGTGCGCGATCAGGAAGGCCAGGAAATGCTGGTGGCGGAATTGCGCCAGCACGCCGCGCTCGCCGCAGCAGAAGGTGTGGGCGCGGGCATCGCCCACCACCACCAGCGACACGCCGCCCAGCAGGTAGCGCGTGAGCGGTGCGCTGCCATCGGCGTTCCAGAAGCGATCGTCGACATGCCGTGCCTGGAACTCCCGCAGCACGCGCGCCGGCGGCGGCGCCACGCTTGTGTGGGCGGGCGCCGGCTCCATCACCTGCCCCAGGCGCAGCCAGTCGTCGGCGCAGATGGCGCGCGGGTCGTCTACCGACAGATAGGCCATCAGCGGCATGCGGTGGTACTGCACCTGGCGGTAGCTGAGCTGGTCGCCCTGGCCCTCAGGGTGGGCCATCAGCGGCTCCAGCAGCCAGCGCCAGGCCAAGCCGATGCGCGGCGCGCGATGCGCCGAGACATGGGCCAGATGCTCTTCGCGGGAGCTCTCGTCCGGCGGCGACAGCGCCTGTCCGTCGGCGCCCAGCCAGGTCAGCTCGGTGGCGCTGTTCAGCGGCTTGCCCTCTGCGTCCCAGCCCGGTGGGTAGGCGCGACCCACGCGGTACATCAGGGTCTGGGCTTCGGCCAGCGTCAGGTCATCGGTTGCCAGCTCGACATTGAGCAGCACCACGTCAACGTCGAAGAAAAAGTACAGGTCAGCGTGCGCCACGCTCAGCACGCGCGGCGCGGCACCGGGGCTCGGCACCACCCGCAGGCCGGTGATGTCGGTGCGGCGAAACACGCGCATGGGCGCGCCACCGGCCTCGTCGTCACCGCGTCGCACGCGGCCCTCGCCGTAAAGAAAGCGCTGTACGTGCGGCAGAAAGGCGACGAACTCGCTGTAATGCCGCTCGCGAAACCTGCCGCCGCCCGTCGAGTCGAATTCGTCCACGACCTCGGTCCAGCGCCGTGCCGGGTCGTCGCGAAGGGCTTGCCAGGGCCGCTTGCCGACGCTGGCGCTGGCCGAGCCACCTCGCGTCAATCGAAGTGGCCACAGCAGAATCTGCCTCAGGTGCGCCACCTGGATGGCATCCGCGCGGCGCGTAGGAACGTCAGGGATGAGCGGCATGAGGCATCACTTTCCGTTGGACGATCACGGCGCCATGGCGCAACCAGACCGGCCGCGCAGCGTCGCCGCCTGCGATGGTACAGCGGGCGTGCCGGGGGCGGGGCGCGTCGATCCGCGCCGTTCGCGGTGTCGACAGCCGCTGCGGCGGCGGCCTATATCGGGGTGATCTGATGGCACGCCCTGGCAGGCCTGGCGCTTCAAGCTATGAAAATTGAAGCGTTGTGCGCTCAGCCTCGACGGAGCAAGCCATCCAGCTGACGGTCCCAATTGGCGCCCGGCAGCACCTCGGCCAGCTGGCTGTCGGTGAGGCCAAAGCTCGGGCGCAGCACCTGGGCCAGCACGGCGCGGAAGTCGTGGTGCACGGGCAGGTCGCGCTGCTCGTGCAGGCTGGCGGCGGCCAGGCCGCTCCACTGGCCCCACCAGCGGCCGCCGGCCACGCGCGGGCCGATCAGCCACAGGGCGTTGCCGTGGCCGTGGTCGGTGCCGAGGGTGCCGTTCTCGGCGGCGGTGCGGCCAAACTCGCTGGCCACCACGATGACGTCGCCCGGCCGGTCGAAGTCGCGCCGCAGCTGCGCCAGCGCGGCGGCCAGGTTGCGCAGGCGGTTGGCCAACTGCCCGGTCACGCCGCCTTGTTGGACGTGGGTGTCCCAGCCGCCGGCGGACAGAAAGCCCAGGCGCAGCTCGGGCTCTTGACGCATCAGCAGCCCGAGCTGGCGCGCGTCGCGTTCGAGCAGGGCGGCGGGCGGGGCGCCGTTGTCGGCGGCCTGCATCTCGCGCGAGAGGTCGCGTGCCGTGCGCAAGCGGCTCTCGGCGCCCTGGCGGAAGGCCCGGGAGAGCGCGTCGGGGCCGTCGTACAGGGCCAGCAGGGCCTCGCGCGCCTGCGGGTATTCGAGTGCGCCGGCGCGCTGCGCGCCCGGGCCGTGCGGCAGCAGCTTGACGCGCGCGCGCCCGGCCAGGATGCGCGGCATGGCTTCGCCGGCGCCGACGGCGCGCGCCAGCTCGGGGTCGCCTCCGCCCAGCCCGGCCAGGGTGTTGAGCCAGCCAGGGGCCTCGCCGCGCTGGCCGGGGCGGGCGGTTTCCCAGTGGTATTGG
The DNA here is from genome assembly GCA_020161215.1 of Pseudomonadota bacterium. Classification (GTDB taxonomy): domain Bacteria; phylum Pseudomonadota; class Gammaproteobacteria; order Burkholderiales; family Burkholderiaceae_C; genus Ottowia. The sequence goes on along the minus strand of JAIUOM010000055.1, from coordinate 20,517 downwards.
GCGTCGAAGTGCGAACGGGTGGGGTCGGGCGAGCCGGCGGCGGGCACCACGGCCAACTGGCCCTGGTGCCAAGCCGGCAGCAGCGGCGCCAGGGCCGGGTGCAGGGCAAAGTGGGCGTCCAGCCGCAGCGCGGTCTGCTCGGTGCCGTCGGGGGCGGGCAGGGCGATGGCCGGGCGCAGGCGCGCGTAGTCGGGGTCGGCGTAGGGCACCAGCAGCGACAGGCCGTCCACCGCGCCGCGCAGGAACACCAGCACCAGCCGCCCGGGGCCGGGCAGGCCGGGGGCGGGCTGGGCGAAGGCGCGGGGCGCCAGGGTCAGCGCGGCGGCGCGGCTCAGCAGGTGGCGGCGCGACAGGGGGTGGGGCATGGTGTGCTCCTGTTTTGATAGCTTTTCAGGATGTATGGACGCCGGCCTGGGCCGAAAAAAGCACGAAAAAGCTCATTTGCGCATGAACCCCGGGCTGGCCAGCAGCAGGGTGGCGCGCAGGGGCGGCGGCTGGCTGTCGATGCGCTGCCTGAGGGTCGGCGACAGGAAGGTGGCCAGAAATTCGACATCGGGCTGGCGCCGGGCCAGTTGCATGGCGAAATCGGCGCGGCGCGCCAGGGCCTCGGGCGCCAGCCAAGTGGCGGCGTCGGTCTGGTAGCCGTCCGGGGTCGGCCAGCGGTCCACGCTCTGGCCGGCGCGCTGCAACTGGGCCAGCACCTGGGTCACTTCGCGCTCGTCCGCGGGGCCGCCGGCGGCGGCCAGGGCCGAGCAGGCGTAGTCGTAGGGGGTTTTGAACAGCGCGTGGGCCGGGTCCCAGAAGGCGGGCGCCTGCACCAGGGTGCGCAGCACGGCGCGCAGATCGCCGCGGCTGGCCTGGAAGCTGCGCGCGAGCTGCTCGACCAGGGCCGGTGGCGGCTGGTCGGCCACGAACCATTGGGCCAGGCGCAGCGCCACGCGCCGCGCGGTGGCGGGCTGGGCGGCCAGCAGGCGCAGCGCGGCCAGGCCTTCGCCTTCACCGGCTTGCGCATCGCCCGGGCCGCCCAAGCGCTGGCCGAGCACGGTTTTGACGCCGGCGTCGTGCAGGCGCGCGGCGAAGCGAAAGCCGTCCGGCTGGTTCGGCCCCAGCGTCCAGCCGGTGAGCACGCGCGCCAGCTCGCGCACGTCTTGCTGGGTGTAGCCGCCGTTCGCGCCGAGAGTGTGCAGTTCCATCAGCTCGCGCGCGTAGTTTTCGTTCAGGCCGCGCGGGCGCTGGCCTTGCAGCGTGCCTTCGGCCACGCTCTGCGCCTGGTCGAGGTAGCTGAGCATGGCCGGGTGGCGTGCGCTGGCCAGCAGCAGGGCGTCGAAGCGGCCCAGGGCGTGGGCGCGGATGGCGTGCACGGCGTAGTGGCCGACGAAGGGGCGGGCGGGGTCCTTGTCGTCGGAGACGTTGAAGTGGTTGAACCAGAACTCGGTCAGGCGCGCCAGCAGGGGGTTTTCCAGCGCCGGGCGGCTGCAGGCGTGCAGGCGCCAGCCGGCGGCCTGGCGCGCCACGCGGAAGCTGTAGGGCGGCTGCGCCGGGGCGGCGGCCGGTGCGCTGGCGGGGGCGGCGCGCAGGGCGCGGCGCGCTTCGCGCTCCTGGGCGAACTGCGTGAAGATGTCTGGCAAGGGCGCGTTGAAGTCGTCGGCCAGGCCGTCCAGCGGCGGCGGCAGCAGGCTGTCCCGGGCGGCGATGTCGATCTGGCGCAGCGCCCAGGCGCGCGCGCCGCCGGCCTGGCGCACCTGCTCGATGAGTTCTGGGGTTGGCCCGTAACCCAGGCGCGACAGGGCGCGCCAGGTGTCGGCGTGTTCGGGCGCCGGGCTGGGCTGGGCCGTGGCCAGGGCGGCGGCGCTGGCCAGCAGCGCCGCCGCCAGCCAGGGCCGGGGCCGCGGACGGCGTCGGAACGCGGTGGGTAGGGCCATGGCGGGCGGCAGGGACGGGCGTGGCGGCGGTGCCGGCCGAGGCGGCTCAGCGGCTGGGGGCGGCCGGTTGGCTGGCGGCGGCGCGCTGGCGGCGGGCCTGGCGCTCGGCGCGGTGCCGCGCGGCGACGGTACGGATTTCGGCCTCGGTGACGTAGCCGTCGCCGTTTTCGTCGGCCTGGCGGAAGTAGTCGGCCAGCGCCGTGCTGCGGCGCAGCGCGGGTTCGGCCTCTTCGCGCGAGATGCGGCCGTCGCGGTTGCTGTCCAGCAGCATGAACCACTGCTGGGCCTGCTGCTCGCCGGTGCCCCGGTGGCGCGTGGCGCGCGGGGGCGTGGGTGGGGTGGGCGCGGCGGCCGGTGGCGGCGGCGTGGCGGCGGGGGCGCCCTCAAGCTGGGGCAGCTGGGCTGCAGCCGGGGGCGCAAGCAGCGCGGCGGCCAGCGCGGCGGCCGCGCACCAGGGCAGGGTACGGCGGGTCATGTCCGTTTGGAGCGCGCCGGGCGGCGCCGAGTTTCAGGCATCGGCGTGAAATTTGCCACACCGGCGGCGACATGGCCAGCTGGCACGTGGGCGGCGGCGTTCTCGATGTGGCCGGTTTGGTCGTCGAAGAAGAAATCGGGCTCGAATTCGCGCAGGAACTCGCCCTTGGGCAGGCCGCCCAGGAACATGGCCTCGTCGACGCTGACGCCCCAGGCCATCAGGGTCTGGATGGCGCGCTCGTGCGCCGGGGCGCTGCGCGCCGTGACCAGGGCGGTGCGCAGGCGCATGGGCGCGGCGCCGGCGCGTTGCAGGCGGTGCAGCGCATCGAGCAGCGGCTTGAACGGGCCGGCCGGCAGGGGCTGGGCGGCCTTGCGCTTTTCGTGCGCCTGAAAGGCCGCCAGGCCGCGCTTTTGGAACACCTGCTCGGCCTCGTCGGCGAACAGCACGGCGTCGCCGTCGAAGGCGATGCGCACTTCCTGGGGGTAGTTGCCGCCGGCCTGCGGCGCGCCAATGGCCACGCGGGCGGCCGGAAAACCCAGGCTGAGCGCCTGGCGCACGTCGGCTTCGTTGGCCGACAGGAACAGGTGCGCGCCCAGCGGTTTCAGGTAGCGAAACGGATCGCGCCCCTGGGTGAACACGCCGCGCTGCACCGTCATGCCGGCGGCGGCCACGCTGCGAAACACGCGCATGCCGCTGACCGGGTCGTTGCGCGACAGCACCACCACCTCGACGCGCTGCGCCGTGGCGTCGTTGAAGGCCAGCAGCTTCTTGACCAGCGAAAAGGCCACGCCCGGGCGCGCCGGCACGTCGATGCGTTCGAGCTGCAGGCGCATGTAGGCCTGGGGGTCGCCCGCGTCGAACAGCAGGTTTTCTTCCTCGAAGTCGAACAGCGCGCGCGAGGAGACGGCGACGACCAGCTGGTCTTGCAAGGTGGCGGGCATGGCAGCACTGTAACGCCGGGGTAACTTGAGGCAGTCCTGTAAAACCAGTAGAATGCCAGGTTTCGCAGCGTTTTTGCCCCGCGGCGAGAAGTTGTACCACCACCTAAGAGGCTCCCGCCACCAAGAGGAGCGCCGACCGTGGAAAAGGGCAGACCAAACCTTCCTTATTTGCAGGAAAACTCATGAAAACCTTCAGCGCCAAACCCGCTGACGTGGTGCACGAGTGGTTTGTGATTGACGCCACCGATAAGGTGCTCGGACGGGTAGCCAGCGAAGTTGCCCTCCGTCTGCGCGGCAAGCACAAGGCCATTTACACGCCTCACGTCGATACCGGTGACTTCATCGTCATCGTCAACGCCTCCAAGCTTCGCGTCACCGGCGCGAAGGAGCTCGACAAGAAGTACTACCGCCACACCGGTTACCCGGGCGGCATCCGCGAAACCAATTTCCGCGACATGCAGGCCAAGCACCCCGGCCGCGCGCTGGAAAAGGCCGTCAAGGGCATGCTGCCCAAGGGCCCGCTGGGTTACGCGATGATCAAGAAGCTCAAGGTCTACGGTGGTGCCGAGCATCCGCACAGCGCCCAGCAGCCCAAGGCGCTGGAAATCTAAGGAGCCGCAATGATTGGTGAATGGAACAATGGCACCGGCCGTCGCAAATCCAGCGTCGCCCGCGTGTTTCTGAAAAAAGGCTCCGGCAAGATCACGGTCAATGGCAAGCCCATTGAAGAGTTCTTCGGTCGCCAGACTTCGATCATGATCTGCAAGCAGCCGCTGGTGCTGACCGAGAACGTCGAGAACTTCGACGTGCAGGTCAATGTGCACGGTGGTGGTGAATCCGGCCAGGCCGGCGCCGTGCGCCACGGCATCACCCGCGCCCTGATCGACTACGACGCCAACCTGAAGCCGCAATTGTCGGCCGCCGGTTACGTCACGCGCGACGCCCGCGAGGTCGAGCGTAAGAAGGTCGGCCTGCACTCCGCACGCCGCCGCAAGCAGTTCAGCAAGCGCTGACGCCTTCGGGCGCTGGCCGCCCCCGTGTGGGGCGCCGGCGGTATCCCGTTGCAAGCGACCGTGCCAACCTGTGGGGTGGCACGGTTTTTTCTTTGGCGCGTGGTAAAAGCAGCGTCTTGGACACAGGCAGGAGAGCACACCATGTTGGGCATCAAGCGACAACCGGCCACGCGCAGCGTCATCGGCGCCGGCATGCGCGTGCAGGGGCCGTGCACGTTCCAGGATGGCCTGCAGATCGACGGCACGGTGCTGGGCGACGTGACGGCCGATGCCGGGCAATCCAGCGTGCTGGTGATCGGTGAGACGGGCAGCGTGGAAGGCGCCATCAGCGCCGACCACGTGGTGATCGCCGGCGCGGTGGTCGGCCCGGTGCTGGCGCGCGAGCTGCTGGAGCTGCAGTCGAAAGCCCGCGTGCAGGGCGATGTGCGCTACAAGGCGCTGGAAATGGCGCAGGGCGCGGTCATCGCCGGGCAGCTGCAGCCGCAGCTGACACCGCCCTCGGCGGCGGGCGATGCGGCGGCCAGCACGCCCCGCGACGGCGGCCCGCGCGAGCCGACCGAGCCCACGCTGGACCTGGACCGGCCCTGACAGGCGCGGGTTCGGCATATTTCCGAGTATTTTGATATACTATTGAATCGTCTGATTCTTGATTCGCAGGAGCCGCCATGAGCGCCGTTGCCGAGACCCTGAACACCCCTACCGCGATGCCCGATCCGATCGTCTTCACGGACAGCGCCGCCGCCAAGGTGGCCGATTTGATCGCCGAGGAGGGCAACCCCGAGCTGAAGCTGCGCGTGTTCGTGCAGGGCGGCGGCTGCTCGGGCTTCCAGTACGGTTTCACTTTCGATGAAATCTCCAACGACGACGACACCACCATGACCAAGAACGGTGTGTCGCTGTTGATCGACGCCATGAGCTACCAGTACCTGGTCGGCGCCGAGATCGATTACAAGGAAGATCTGCAGGGCGCGCAGTTCGTCATCAAGAACCCGAACGCCAGCACCACCTGTGGCTGCGGCTCCTCGTTCTCGGTGCCTGAGTAAACCGCACCTGCCGTCCATCCGCCCAACAAAAAAGCGCCGTGAGGCGCTTTTTTGTTGGGCAGGCGACTGGCGAATGCCCGCCGCCCTGGGGCGCGGGCGCGTTACTCGAAGGTGGCGCGGCCGACGTCGCGGGCGGCGGCCAGTTGCAGCTTCATGCCGGCGGCCAGCTTGGCGAACGCGGCACGGCCGGCCGACGAGACCGGCACCGCCTCGCGCTGCTCGGCCAGCACCTCGGCCGGGTTTTGCGGGTCGTTGTTGACGCGGAACTCGAAATGCAGGTGCGGACCGGTGGACACGCCGGTGGTGCCGACGTTGCCGATGGTTTCGCCCTGGCTCACCTGCTCACCGACCTTGACGCCGATGCGCGAGAGGTGGGCGTAGAAGGTGGTGTCCTTGCTGTTGCGGTGCTTGATCTGGATGATCTTGCCGTAGCCGTTCTGCACGCCGGCGAACAGCACCGTGCCGTCGCCCACGGCACGCACCGGGGTGCCGGTGGGGGCGGCAAAGTCGGTGCCCTTGTGCTCGCGGCTGTAGCCGTAGACCGGGTGGTTGCGCATGCCAAAGCCGCTGGTGATGCGCGAGAACTCGAGCGGTGACAGCAGGTAGGCGCGGCGCAGGCTCTGGCCCTCGAAGGAGTAGTAGCTGCCCTTGTCGGTGCCGTTTTCCTGGAACCAGAGCGCCTGGTGCTCCTTGCCGCGGTTGAGCATTTCGGCGCTCAGCAGGCGGCCGGCGCGCACGGGCTCGCCGTCGGCTTCCAGGGTTTCGTAGACCAGGGAGAAGCGGTCGCCCTTGTGCAGGCCGCGGTGGAAGTCGACATTGGACTCGAACACCTCGATGAGCTGCTTGGTCACGCTGTCGGGCAGGCCCACTTCGTCGGTGGTGGCGTAGAGCGAGCTCTGGATGACGCCGCTGACCAGGCGCTGGCGCGCTTCCAGCGGCGCGGTTTCGACGCGGGTGGTGAAGCCGGTGTCGGTGCGTTCGACCACCAGGCGCTTGAAGTCGCCGTCGCTGTCTTTCTCGACCCAGTGGGTGCGCAGCGACAGCAGTTCCTGCTGCGCCGAGGCCTCGGCCGTGACCGGGCGACCGGCGTGGTTGAACAAGGCCTTGCGCGCGGTGGCGTTGGCGCGCAGGAAGGCGGCGGCGGCCGGATCGGCCAGCCCCAGGCGCTGCAGCAGGGCTTCGGGGGTGTCGGCGCCGCGCGTTTGCTCGCTGCGGTACAGGGTGAAATGGTGGCTGTCCAGCGTATCGGCCTGCGCCGCCAGTTCCGGCAATTGCACGGCTTCGGACACCAGGTGGGTGTGCGCCAAGGGCAGGCCAGGTTCCAGGGAGGCGACGGCGAAGGCACCGCCCGCGCCCGTCAGCAGCAGGCTGGTGACGGTGGCGGTGATGCGCTTGGGATGACGATGAACAAAATCCGCGGCGGCCAGGCCGAAGGAGATCAGGTGTTGCTTCACGCGGGGGGTTCCGAGGGGAGGGCTGATCCAGAACATGACAATCTTGAGCGATTGCCAGACGAAACGCTCAGTGTCAAGAGAGCGGGGCCCCTAAAATCGGGACTTCGCCCAAAAGTATAACGGCGTAGGGTCTTTCCTACAAACCAAATCCGAGTATGTCTGACAGTTTTTTGACTTTTCCCCCCGTGACCGACCAAGTTCGTGAAGCCATGGCCATCTCGTTGCGTGGCTGCGACGAACTGCTGCCGCAGGAGGATTGGCTGCGGAAATTGGCGCGCTCGCAGGCCACGGGCCAGCCCTTGCGCATCAAGCTGGGGCTGGATCCGACGGCGCCGGACATCCACATCGGCCACACCGTGGTGCTGAACAAGATGCGCCAGCTGCAGGATCTGGGGCACACGGTGATCTTCCTGATCGGCGACTTCACCAGCCTGATTGGCGATCCGTCCGGGCGCAACAGCACGCGCCCGCCGCTGACGGCCGAGCAGATCAAGGTCAACGCCGAAACTTATCGCGCCCAGGCCTACAAGATCCTGGACCCTGAAAAGACCGAGCTGCGCTACAACAGCGAGTGGAGCGACGCCCTGGGCGCGCGCGGCATGATCGAGCTGGCCGCCAAATACACCGTGGCGCGCATGATGGAGCGCAACGACTTTCACGAGCGCTTCAAGGCCGGCACGCCGATCAGCGTGCACGAGTTCCTGTACCCCCTGATGCAGGGCTACGACTCGGTGGCGCTCAAGAGCGACATCGAGCTGGGCGGCACCGACCAGAAATTCAACCTGCTGATGGGCCGCCATCTGCAGCAGGAATACGGGCAGGAGCCGCAGTGCATCCTGACCATGCCGCTGCTGGAGGGCACGGACGGCGTCGAGAAGATGTCCAAGTCCAAGAACAACTACATCGGCATCACCGAGGACGCCAACACCATGTTCGCCAAGGTGCTGTCGATCTCGGACGTGCTGATGTGGCGCTGGTTCACCCTGCTGTCCTTCAAGTCCATGGCCGAGATCGAGGCGCTGCAAAAGGAAGTGGCCGCCGGCCGCAACCCCAAGGACGCCAAGGTCATGCTGGCCAAGGAGATCACCGCGCGCTTTCACTCCACGGCGGCGGCCGAGGCGGCCGAGCAGGATTTCATCCACCGCAGCAAGGGCGGCGTGCCCGACGAGATCCCCGAGGTGTCGCTCGGCGGCGCGCCGCTGGGCATCGGTCAGGTGCTCAAGCAGGCCGGCCTGGCGCCCTCGACCAGCGAGGCCAACCGCCTGATCGATGGCGGCGGCGTGCGTGTGGATTCCGCCGTGATCAGCGACAAGGGGCTGAAGCTGGCCGCCGGCAGCTACGTGGTGCAGGTCGGCAAGCGCAAGTTTGCCCGGGTGCTGCTGGGGTGAGGTGGCCCGCGTCTGGCGGTACTTGAGAAAAAACAGGCAAATTGGCCATACCCCGGCGTGGGTACATCCTGAGTAGCTATAAAAATAGGAATATTCGACCGGTGTGAAGAGGCCGATCCGGGCCTGTTCCACACCCTGCGCGCGGCCGAATTGCCGGGCCGCCGACACCCGACACCGGCGCGAGCGGCAAGTGGCTACGGCGCTGGATGGGCGGTGGCGCCCTGGTCCGCGGGCAGGGCCAGGCTTGGCGCGCCGTCGAACAACGCGCGCGACAAGGCCCGTTCGCGCGCCACCACCGTGGCCACGAACTCGTCCGCGCGTTCCATGCTGCGAAAGGCGGTGAAGCCGCGCTCCAGAAACGCCTGCAGTTCACCCAGGCCAGCGGCCTGGGCGGGGCGGCGCATCATTCTGAGCAAGGTGACCAAGCCCGGTTTGTGCGCCAGGTGGTCGAGCGTGGTGCCGATGGCTTGAATCAACTCAATCTGGCGCTGCCGCCCCGGGGCATTTCCGACCTGGCGGTAGGCGTCGGCGTAGTCTGCCTCCGCCAAGGGGGCGTCCAGCCGGCCCGCCAGGGCGTCGATCAGCTGGCCGTCGAAACGCTCGGACAGCGCGTCCAGCTCGGCCGCCTGCAGCAGGGCGTGCAGGGCCGACCGCGGCAGCGCGCTGGTCATGACGGGCAGCACGCGCTCGATTTCGGCGTCGCGGGTGCTCAGGTCCTTGGGGCTGTACAGGTCGGTCAGAAAAAAGCGTGCCGCTTGTTCGTAGCGGGAGCTGGCCAGCAGGTCGGCGTGGGTGTGGGTCAGGCGCGCGGCCTGGAACTCACGCAGGCGCTGGCGGCGCGGCGTGCGCGCGGGGTCGGCGGCGCTGAGACGCAGCTCGTGCGCCTCGGCCAGCCAGTGGCTGAGCTGGGCGGCCAGCGTCTTGCGGTCGTCAGGGGTATCGGCATCGGCTCGCATGAGGGAATTATCGGAAGCTCGGCCTCGGGTGTTTAGAAGCTTTCATCTAAAGCGGGGTGGACGGGGGCCCTAGACTGGGGCCATTTTCTGCTTGCATGGAGGTGCGATGCTGTCGCTGGTCTTGAGGGTCCAGATGCTGGCTGAGTTGGTGCTGTGGGGCGCGCTCGGGTGGTGGATCTGGGGTGGGTCGTCGTGGTGCGGCGTGCTGCTGTTCGCGCTGCTGGCCATGCTGGTGGCGCGGGCGGTGGGCGTCGCCATCACGTTCGGGCTGGGCTGGTATTACCGTTCGTCGGCCCTGCCGTTGGGCATGCCCGCCTACCTGGCGATGGTGCTGCGGGAGTACGGCGCCACGCTGCTCGGCTTTGGGCTGATCCAGCCTTTCGAGCGGCTGTGGCTGGGGCGCGAGCGCTTGCGGCCTGATGCGCAGCCGGTGCTGCTGGTGCACGGCTACCAGTGCAACCGGGGTATCTGGTGGTGGCTGCGGCGCCAGTTGCGGCGGGCCGGGCATGAGGTGGCCACCTTGAACCTGGAGCCGCCCTGGGGCGACATCGATGGGTTCGCCGAGCAACTTCACGCACGCGTGGAGGCGGTATGCGCGGCCACGCAGGCGGCGCAGGTGACCCTGGTGGCGCACAGCATGGGTGGGCTGGTGTCGCGCGCCTACCTGGCGCGCCATGGCGCCGGGCGCGTGGCGGGCCTGGTCACCATCGGCTCCCCGCACCGGGGCACGGCGGTGGCGCGGCTGGGGGTGGGCGAGTGCGCCCGGCAGATGGAGCGGGGTTCGGCCTGGCTGGCCTGGCTGGGCACCCAGCGCGTGGGGGTGCCTTTTGTGTCGATCCGGACCCCGCGCGACAACATCGTGATGCCGCAGAACAGCCAGCGCCACCCCGAGGCGCTGGACGAACCCCTGCACGGCGTTGGGCACGTGAGCGCCTTGTTCCACCCGCGCACCCTGGCGCTGCTGCGCCAGCACCTGAAGCCGCCGGCGGCGTGAAGAAGCGCCGGGCCGGCGGTGGGGTTCAGAAGTAGATGCCGCGCATCCAGTGCTGCATGGCCAACTGGTCCTTGTTCGGCGCGCCGGACTTGCCGTCGCCCTTGGAGGCGCTGGAGTCGTCGAACATGCGGAACGAGGTGTTCATCACCACCTGGGCGATGCGCGGCACCAGCGCGTGCATCACCTGCCCGGTGATGCCCAGGCGCGTGGCCACGCGCACCGGCTTGTGGACGATGGCGTCGCAGACCAGGTCGGCGGCTTCGTCCGGCGTCAGCGTGGGCACCTGGTCGTACAGCTTGGTTGGCGCGATCATCGGCGTCTTGACCAGGGGCATGTTGATGGTGGTGAACTGCACGCCACGGTCGGCGAACTCGGAGGCGGCGCAGCGCGTCCAGGCGTCCAGCGCGGCCTTGGAGGCCACGTAGGCCGAGAAGCGCGGGGCGTTGGTCAGCACCCCGATGGAGGAAATATTGAGGATGTGGCCGCGCCGATTGGCCGACATGTCGGGCAGCAGGCACATGCTCAGGCGCACCGCGCCGAAGTAATTCAGCTGCATGGTGCGTTCGTAGTCGTGGAAGCGGTCGTACGAGTTCTCGATGGCGCGGCGGATGGAGCGCCCGGCGTTGTTGACCAGCACCGACACCGTGCCCAGTTCAGACTGGATGCGCCCGGCCACGGCATCGACCTGCGCCATGTCGGCCAGGTCGCCTTCGTAGGCGTGCAGGCTGAGGTCCAGCGCCTTGAATTCGGCCACCGTGGCGTCCAGCTGCTCGCGGCTGCGCGCCACGATGGCGACCACGGCCCCGGCCTCGGCCAGCTTTTGCGCCACGGCGCGGCCGATGCCCGAGGAGCCGCCAGTGACCACCACCACCTTGCCCTCCACCGTGCCGCGTAGGCTGCGGTCGATGAACAGGTCGGGGTCGAGGTGGCGCTCCCAGTAGTCCCACAGGCGCCAGGCGTAGTCCTCCAGGCGCGGCACGGCGATGCCGCTGCCCTTGAGCACGCGGCGCGTCTCGCGGTCGTCGAAGCGCGTCGGGTAGTTGACGAAGCGCATCATGTCCGGCGGCAGGCCCAAGTCTTTCATGATGACGGAGCGCACGCGGCGCACCGGCGCCAGCGACATCAGCGCCTTGCGCAGGTAGGGCGGCACGAAGCCGAGCAGCGCGGCGTTGATGCGCAGCGACATCTGCGGGGCGTGGCCGGCACGGGCGAAGATGTTCAGCACGTCGCCGACGCGGCGCGGGGACGGGTCGACCAGGTGAAAGCACTTGCCGTCCTCGCCCTTGGCGTGGGCGATCCGGTCGGCGGCTTCCACCACGTAGTCGACCGGCACCATGTTGATGCGGCCACCCTCGATGCCGATGGTCGGCATCCAGGGCGGCAGCATCTCGCGCAGCTTCTGGATCAGCTTGAAGAAGTAGTACGGGCCGTCGATCTTGTCCATTTCGCCGGTGCGCGAATCGCCGACCACGATGGCCGGGCGGTAGATGCGCCAGGCGATGGTGGACTCGCGGCGCACGATGGCCTCGGAGTCGTGCTTGGTGCGGAAGTAGGGGTGGTCCAGTCCCTCGGCCTCCTCGAACATGTCCTCGCGGAACACGCCCTCGAACATGCCGGCCGCCGCGATGGAGCTGAACATGTGGAAATGCTTGGCGCCCAGCGACTCAGCGAAACGCAGCGTGTTGCGCGTGCCCTCGACGTTGACCTTGAGCTGGCTTTCGGCGTCGGCGCTGAGGTCGTAGATGGCGGCCAGGTGGAAAAAATGCGTGGTGCGCTTGCCGATCTTGCGGCGGTCGGCGGCGGACACGCCCAGCAGCTCTTGCGTCAGGTCGCCGACGATGGGCGTGGCGCGGTCTTGGTCGACACCCCAGTCTTCGTGCAGGGCGGCCAGGCGCTCGGGATCGAGATCGCGCACCAGGTAGAAGATGCGGCTGTCCTCGCGCTCCAGCAGCTTGGCGACCAGGCGCTTACCGATGAAACCGGTGGCGCCGGTGATGAAATATTGCATGTGTCCCCCAGAGATGTGGTGTGTGATTCGGGTTCGGGCACGTCGTGACTGGCGACAAACCAGGCCGCCCCGGCACGGGGGCATGCCGGGACGACGGGCCCCTGGCGAGCGAGAATTCTGGCATGCGGTCTGCCCGCCGCGAAGCACTTTCAAGGGTTTGCGGCAGTGGCGCCACGCTGCAGAAGAATAGTATGTTTCCTCTAGACATTTTTCCTAGACTGCTCTTCAGCGGGACCCGAAAAGGCTTGACCCGCCACTTCATTCACTATCGAAAGAGAGGTCCATCATGGTCAGCAAACTGAAGAACATTTCCGACAAGCAACTCACCGCCACCATCAAGGATTCCACCCAGCAGATCTGGCTGGCGGGTCTGGGCGCGTTCGCCAAGGCGCAGCAGGAAGGCGGCAAGGTATTTGACGCCCTGGTCAAGGAGGGCGAAGGCCTGCAGAAGAAAACCAAGGACCTGGCCGACCAGCGCGTGGCCGCCGTCGCCGGCCGTGCCGCCGACACCTGGGACCGCCTGGAGCAGGTGTTCGAGGACCGCGTGGCCCGCGCCCTGGCCAGCCTGGGTGTGCCGAGCAAGAAAGAGATCGACAAGCTGTCCAAGCGCGTGGCCGAACTGACCGCCGCCGTGCAAGCCCTGGCCGAGCCGCACGCCATCGAGGCGGTCGAGGTCGAGGCGGTTGAAGAGGCCGTGGAGGCCGCGCCGACCCGCAAGAGCACGCGCAAGACGGCCCGCAAGCGCGCCTGAGGCGAAGGCGGCCGCTTCGGCGGCCACCCATGGCCCACGCGTTGAACGAGGAACCTGACAGGAGCACGAAAAGGTGAGCAAGATCGGCATCGCCCTGGCCGGAGGCGGCCCACTTGGTGGTATTTACGAGGTGGGTGCCTGCGCGGCGCTGGACGAGGCGATCGATGGGCTGGACCTGGCGCGTGCCGATGTCTATGTGGGGGTCAGCGCCGGCAGCTTCGTGGCCGCCGCCCTGGCCAACGGGATCGCGCCGGCCGAGCTGGCGCGCATGCTGCTGCGCACCGATCTGGCGCAGCCCTTCGATCCCGGCCTGCTGCTGCGGCCCGCGCTGCGCGAGTACCTGGCGCGGGCGCTTTCCATTCCGCGTCTGGCCTCGGGGGCCTTGCTGCAGTACCTGAGCGATCCGTGGCGCCATGGCTTGCTGGAGTCGTTTCAGCGCCTTTCGCGCGCCATCCCGACCGGCATGTTCGACGGGCGCGGCGTGGACACCATGCTGCGCCGCATCTTCAATACGGCCGGGCGCACCAACGATTTCCGTGAGCTGCGCAGTCGCCTGTTCCTGGTGGCCACCGACCTCGACTCGGGTCAGGCGGTGGCGTTTGGCGGCCCGGGGCACGACACGGTGCCGATTTCCACCGCGGTGCAGGCCAGCGCGGCGCTGCCGGGTTTGTTTCCGCCGGTCGAGATCGACGGGCGCCACTATGTCGATGGCGCGCTGATCAAGACCTTGCACGCCTCGGTGGCGTTGCGCGCCGGGGTGGACTGCCTGCTGTGCGTCAACCCGTTGGTGCCCTTCGATGCCACGCGGGACGCCCGCACCCAGGACCAGCGGCTCAGCGACGGCGGATTGCCGGTGGTGTTGTCGCAGACGTTTCGCGCCATCATTCATTCGCGCATGCGCGTGGGCATGGACCGTTACCAACACGAGTTCAAGAACGCCGACGTGCTGCTGTTCGAGCCCGCGCAGGACGACGCCGACATGTTTTTTGCCAACGTGTTCAGCTACGGCGAGCGCAGCCGGCTGTGCGAGCACGCCTACCAGCGCACGCGCGCCGACCTGTACCGCCGGCGCCACGAGCTGATGCCCGTGCTGCGGCGGCACGGCCTGGAGCTGAACCTAGCGGTGCTCAAGGACCACCGCCGCACCCTGATCGAAGACGCCCAGGGCCAGCGGCTGGTGCCCGTGAACGTGACCACCGACGCGCTGGGCGACACGCTGGACGATCTGCAACACTGGCTCGGTGGGCTGGCGCCGCTGACCCGGCCCGGCGCGCCGGCATGACGCGGCGCGGGCGGCGTGATGAAATGACGCCATGAAAAAGCCCAAGCGCCGCACGCCGGAACGGATCCTGGAGACCGCGCTGCGGTTGTTCAACGAATTGGGCGAACCGAACGTCACCACGACCGGTATCGCCGACGAGATGAACATCAGCCCGGGCAATCTGTACTACCACTACCACAACAAGGAAGAAATCGTCGACGCGCTGTTCGCCGAGTACGAACGCGAGATCGATGCCTTGCTGACGGTGCGCGACACCGCGACGCGGGAGGCGGAGGACATCTGGTTCTTCCTGCACGTGCTGTTCGAGATCATCTGGAAGTACCGCTTCCTGTACCGCGACATCAACGACCTGCTGACGCGCCACCGCCTGGTCGAGACGCATTTTCAGCGCATCCTGGCGCACAAGCAGCAGACGGCGATTGCCCTGTGTCAGGGGCTGGTGGCGTCGGACCTGCTGGATGCCACGCCCGAAGAGGTGGCGGCCCTGGCCGTCAACATCACGCTGGTGACGACGTTCTGGTTGTCGTTCGAGCATGCGCGCCAGCCACGCCGGGAGCCGGACATCGGCCGAGGCATCTACCAGGTGATGTCCCTGGCCGCACCCTGGCTGCGCGGTCCCGCGCGGCAGTTGCTGCAACAGCTTTCGCGTGCCTACATTCAATCCCACTGATTTTTCTGGAGACAAGCCATGAGCAAAAACGCCTGGAAGACATTTCCCTACCCCTCGGCCGACTACGCCTACGCCGGCGCGGCGTTGAAGAAAAACTGGGCACGCCTGCATCTGGGCGATGCGGAACCCTGGCCGCAGGAGACGCCGGTGCAAGAGGCCTGGCGTGCCTACCACGCGGGCGACTTTGCCAAGGCGCTGGAGCTGGGCTTGAAGGCTGGCGGCACCGGCGGCACCAACGCCGCCAACAAGGCGGCGATGATTTATGCCAATGCGCTCGAGACCGACGATGCACGCAAGCTGGCGATCTTCCAGGAGGTGGCCAAGCGCAGCGAAGCCTTGCAGGCCAGCGCGCCCGACAACGCCAACGCCTGGTACTACCAGGCCTACGCGCTGGGGCGGTACAGCCAGGGCATTTCGGTGGCCAAGGCCCTGGCCGAAGGCCTGGGCAGCAAGGTGCGCGCTAGCCTGGAGAAGGCGATCGAGCTGGAGCCCAAGCACGCCGACGCGCACATCGGCCTGGGCACCTGGCACGCCGAGATCATCAACAAGGTGGGGGCCATGGTCGGCGGGTTGACCTACGGCGCCAAGAAGGACGCGGGCGAGGGCCACTTCAAGGCCGCGCTCAAACTCAACCCCGATTCACCCATCGCCATGACCGAGTACGCCGACGGCATGGTCATGCTGTTCGGCCGCTCGCGCATGAAGGACGCCGAGAAGCTCTATGCGCAGGCCGCGGCATGCACGCCGGCCGACGCCATGGAGCGGCTGGACGTGGAAGCCGCCAAGGCCGAACTGGCCGCTTGAATGGGGCCGCCCTGGCGCGGCGGCCTCCGCCGTGTCAGGCCGTCGGCGCCTGGTAGCACGCGTGGTGCGCGGCGATCAGGTCCGGGTCGTTCAACAGCTCCCAGGGCTCCATCAGCACCAGCATCATCAGCTTTTCGAATTCCTGCGCGAAGCGGCTGACGATGCGCTCGGGGTCGGGCACCATCTTCTTGTCGGTGATCAGGCCGAACTGCACCTGCTGGTTGTACGACAGGATCGACACGCCCATGCCGATGTTGCCCGACTGCGGCACCCAGAAAAACGGCTGACGCAGCCGCGCGCCGGCCAATTCAATGGCCTGCTGTGGGCCGGGCACGTTGGTCATCACGGCGGTGGCCTTGTTGGCCAGGAAGTCGAGCATTTCCTCCTGCACCATCTTCGGGCCCAGGCCGGCCGCGCCCAGCAGGCCAAGTGACAACACCGGCTGGTACGACTGCTTGAGCGCCTGCATGCGGCGCCGTGTCTCGTACAGGCGCGCCAGCGGGTTGGCGATGCCCACCGGCAACTCCAGTGTGACCATGCCAAAACGGTTGCCCAGCTTACCCATGTCGTCGGGCTGGCGCAGGTTGACCGGCACCAGCGCGCGGATCTCGACGTGGTCGGTGGGGTCGCCGCAATCGGCCAGGTAGGCGCGCAAGGCGCCCGCGACGGAAGACAGCAACAGGTCGTTGACCGAGGCGTCCAGCACCTTGCCAACCGCCTTGACCTCGGGCAGCGGAATCTGCTCGGACCACGCCACGCGCTTGACGCTGCTGGGGTTGCCCTTGAAGCGGGTGGTGGAGTCGTTGGGCATCAACGCCAGCTTGGCCACCTCGGCCGTCATGCCCCCGCCCACGCGGGCGTACTTCATGGCCCGGGCGGGGTTGCCGAGCAGGTCGATGTACTTGCCCCACAGCGAATTCGACAGCTCCCAGGAGTTCTGCATGGCGCGTGTCATGGGCTGCCAGAGTGCGCTGAAGGGCGACTCGGGGTGGTCGGCATCTTCCGTGCGCTTTGAGTTGGTGACGGGCAGCGGCAGCGTGTCGTCGGCCATGGACAGCACCACGCTCACCAGCGCGATCCCGTCGGCGATGCTGTGGTGAAAGCGCACGATCAGGGCTTGTCCGCCCATCTGGGTGTCGACCAGATGCATTTCCCAGAGCGGGCGTGCCGGATGCAGGGCGGTGCTGGCCAAATCGGCGACGAAGCGCTCCAACTCGGCCTTGTCGCCGCGACCTGGCAGCACGGCTCGGCGCAGATGCTGATCGAGGTCGAAGTCGGGATCGTCCACCCAGCGGTAACCGGCCCCATCGCGCTGCACCAGTTGACGGAAGCGGTCGTAGGCCAGCATGCGCTGCTCGATGATGCCGCGCAGGCGGTCGTAATCGAGGTCGCCATCGAACAGCATGACCCCCAGGATCTGCATCAGGTTGTTGGGCCGATCCATGCGCAGCCAAGCCGTGTCAACGGGGGTCATTCTTTCTTGTCTCGGCATGGGGCGGGTTCCGGCTGAGGTGATGGGGGAGTTGGGGAAAGAACGCGCGGGTCAGTCGGCGCTGACGCCGAAGCGTTGGTCCAGGAAACTGTGGATCTCGCGCTCCAGCAAGGAGCGAAGTGGCAGCAGCAGCAGGCCCAGGCGCAAATGCAGGGTGACTTCCTTGCGTGCCAGCGTGAGTTGCCCGGACAAGCCCGGTCGTTTGAACGCCAGCACGTCGTCCTCGGCCCAGGCGTAGTCGAGGCCATGCTCGGATTTCAGGTCGGCGGCCACTTGCTCGACGGCAAGCCGGGCTTTCTTGGGGGGCAGGTCGTGCGTGCGCGTGACGGTGATCTGGCTCATGCGCGGAGTGTAGGGTCAGCGGCGACTTTTTTGCACGGTCGGAAAGCGCGAGTGGGGCGGAAAAAACAAAACGGCGCGTCAAGCGCGCCGTTGTCGTGGCCACTTCCCGCTCGCGCGGGAAGGCGTGTCGTCAGGGTTTTTTCGGTGCCGGTGCCGGTGCCGGTGCGGCGGAGGTCGCGGCCTTGGCCGGTGCGGCGTCCTTGGCCGGAGCAGCCGATGCGCCGGCGTAGGGCTTGCCGTTGACCGTCAGGCCGTTGGTGGAGAACTGGGTGGCGGTCTTGCTGCCGACGCCCTTGACGCGGGAGATGAAATCTTCCCAGTCCTTGAACTCGCCCTTCTTGCGCTCCTTGACGATGGTTTTCGAGGTGCTCGGGCCAATGCCCTTCACGCTGTCGAGATCGGCCGCGCCGGCGGTGTTGACCTCAACGGCCGCGAAAGCAGCGCCGGCGGCGAACAAGGCCAGGGCGGCCAGGAGTTTCTTGAGCATGGATTCCCTTTCTGGGTGGTGGGTGTCGACCGGCCGCTGCCGGTCAGGCAGTATCGTAACGACTG
This sequence comes from Pseudomonadota bacterium, assembly GCA_020161215.1. Taxonomy (GTDB): domain Bacteria; phylum Pseudomonadota; class Gammaproteobacteria; order Burkholderiales; family Burkholderiaceae_C; genus Ottowia. The sequence goes on along the minus strand of JAIUOM010000055.1, from coordinate 2,430 downwards.
CCTGGGCATGGGCGTTGACCGGCGCCTTAAAGCTCTTCGATGCGCCGCGGTGGAAAACTCTCCCAGGCCTGGCAACCGGGGCATTGCCAGAAATAGCCTTGCGCCTCGAAGCCGCAGGCCGCGCAGCGGTAGCGGGTGAGCGGCCGCGCCGCGTGTTCGATGGAGCGCTGCACCACGGGGTGTGCATCCTCCTGGGCAAAGGGTTCGTGGCTGAGCCAGCGCATGGCCGCGATCAGGGAGGGCTCCTGCGCCATGTGGCGCACGTAGCCTTCCCGGGCCTGCTGCAGCGGCACGCCGCCCGCCAGGTCGGCCTGCACCAACGCGTCGGCCACGTCGATGGCCAGCGTGACGGCGTAGCTGTGGCGCAGGATGTCGACGGCGCGCGGCAGTTGGTCGGTGCGCTGGGCAATGCGCACCAGCTCGCTGGCGATCAGGGGGATGGACTGCGGGGCGTGGGCATCAAGCTGGCTCAGCTGCTCGAAGGCCTGGTCCATGTGGTCCTGGCTGGCCAACAGGCCCGCGAGTTGAATGCGGGGGCGGGCCGAGCCGGGCGCCTCGCGGATCGCCAACTCCAGCAGCTCGCGCGCGGCGGGGGCGTCCTTGCGGCGGTTCAGTGCCTGGTCGGCCTGCTCGCACAGGTAGTGCGCCAGGCGTCCGCTGAAGTCGCCCAGGCCGGCTTGCTGCAGGCGCCGCGCCGTGGCCGCGGCCTCGGGCCAATCGCGCGCGCGCTCTTGCAGGGCCAGCAGGGTCAGCCAGGCCTGTTCCTGGTGGCGGGTACCGTCAAGCTGGCGCAGGGCGTCCTCGGCGCGGTCGATCAGGCCGGCTTTCAGGAAATCCTGGGCCAGCGCGTACTGCGCGCGCTCGCGGTCGCTGTCGCTCAGGTCGGCGCGCCGCAGCAGGTGTTCGTGCACGCGCACCGCGCGCTCGACTTCGCCACGGCGGCGAAACAGATTGCCCAGGGCGAAATGCAGCTCCGAGGTGTCGGGGTCGCCCTGCACGGCCTCGATGAAGGCGTCGATGGCCTGGTCTTGCTGTTCGTTCAGCAGGTAGTTCAGGCCCTTGAAGTACGCCTTGGGCGCCTGGCGGTTTTCAATGCGCAACTGGCGCAAGTCGAGCCGCGAAGCCAGCCAGCCGAGCGCGAAGACGATCGGGATGCCGAGCAGGATCCAGCCGAGGTCAAACTCCATGGGGTGGTGTGCTCAAGGTGTCGTCGGGCGGCGCTGGCGGGGGCGGCGTGGCCTGCGGAGGCGCGGCGCGGCGCGACCACCAGCCGGGCAGCATGCCCAGCACGCCGACCACCATGCCCAGGGCAAACGCCGCCAGCACGATCAGGGTCATGGGCGAGCGCCACTGGCGGCCGAACAGCAGATGCACGGTGGCGTCCTGCTGGTTGTTCAGCGCGAAGGCGAAGAGGGCAAAAAAAACGGCTGCCTTGAGTATCCACTTCAGCAGCCGGGTGAGCTTGGTCATGAATCTTCGTGCGGGTTCGGGAAGATTCTAGCGAGCGCGTGACGCTCAGGTGTCGGCTGCGGGTGCGGCTTCCACCGGTTGGCGGCCGACGGCCTCGCGCAGCGCCTTGCCAGGCTTGAAATGCGGCACCCGCCGCTCGGGGATGGGCACGCTCTCGCCCGTGCGTGGGTTGCGGCCCATGCGCGGCGGCCGGCGGTTGATCGAGAAGCTGCCGAAGCCGCGGATCTCGATGCGGTGCCCGCGCACCAACGCGTCGCTCATGGCGTCCAGAATGGTCTTGACGGCCGCGTCGGCGTCGCGCTGGGTGAGCTGGCCGAAGCGCTCGGCCAGTAGCTCGACAAGGTCGGAACGGGTCATGCCAGGGACGCAAGCAAGGCGCCGGGCCCCGCTTGCGTGTGCTCCTGTGTCACTTGTCGTTGTTGTCCAGCTTGGCGCGCAGCAGAGCGCCCAGGCTGGTGGTGCCAGCGTTGCCGCTGTTCTGGCTCAGGTTGGACATGGCTTCCTGCTGGTCGACGGCGTCCTTGGCCTTCACGGACAGCTGGATGTTGCGCGTCTTGCGGTCCACGTTGACCACCACGGCGCTGACCTCATCGCCCACTTTCAGCACCTGGCTGGCGTCCTCGACGCGGTCACGGCTGATTTCCGAGACACGCAGATAGCCCAGCACGTCGTTGCCCAGATCGATCTCGGCGCCACGGGCGTCGACGGTCTTGACGGTGCCGCTGACGATCTGGCCCTTGTCGTTGACGGTGACGAAGGTGGTGAACGGGTCCTGGTCCAGTTGCTTGATGCCCAGGCTGATGCGCTCGCGGTCCACATCGACGGCCAGCACGATGGCTTCGACTTCCTGGCCCTTCTTGTAGTTGCGCACGGCGGCTTCGCCGGGCTCGTTCCAGGACAGGTCGGACAGGTGCACCAGGCCGTCGATGCCGGCGGCCAGGCCGACGAACACGCCGAAGT
>JAIUOM010000244.1 GCA_020161215.1 Pseudomonadota bacterium | reverse complement strand
GCAAGGCGTGATCCGCGTTCGCATCGACGGCGTGCTGCACCCGGTGTACCAGGTGCCGCCGGGGGTGATGAACGCCATCACCGCGCGCGTCAAGCTGCTGGGCCGCATGGACGTGGTCGAACGTCGCCGTCCGCAAGACGGCCGCATCAAGACCCGCGACACGCGCGGCGACGAAATCGAGATGCGTCTGTCCACCCTGCCCACGGCCTTTGGTGAAAAGCTGGTGATGCGCATCTTTGATCCGCAGACGGCGGTGAAGGATCTGGCCGCGCTGGGCTTCACCGCCCACGACGCGACGCGCTGGGAGACGCTGGTGCAGCGCCCGCACGGCATCATCCTGGTCACCGGGCCGACCGGCTCGGGCAAGACCACCACGCTGTACTCCACCCTGCGCCGCGTGGCGACCGAGGAAGTCAACGTCAGCACCATCGAGGACCCGATCGAGAACATCGACCCGGCCCTCAACCAGACCCAGGTGCAACCGCAGCTCGACTTCGGCTTTGCGGAAGGCGTGCGCGCGCTGATGCGGCAAGATCCGGACATCATCATGATCGGAGAGATCCGTGACCTGGAAACCGCCGAAATGGCGGTGCAGGCGGCGTTGACCGGGCACCTGGTGTTCTCCACCCTGCACACCAACGACGCGCCCTCGGCCATGACGCGCCTGCTGGAGCTGGGCATGCCGGCCTACCTGTTGAACGCCACCCTACTGGGTGTGCTGGCCCAGCGCTTGGTGCGCACCTTGTGCCCAGCCTGCAAGCAGCCGGAGGAGCGTGACCTGAGCGACATGCTGCGCGAGGCGGTGCGGCCGTGGAAGCTGGGTCAGGGCCAGTACCGCCCCTACCGTGCCGTGGGCTGCATCGAATGCCGGTTGACCGGCTACCGTGGTCGTCTGGGCATCTACGAGCTGTTGACCGTCACCGAGACGTTCAAGGGGCTGGTGCACGACAACGCCGGCCTGGCCGCCTTGCGCAAGCAGGCCGCGGCCGATGGCATGCGCCCGCTGCGCCTGGCCGGCGCCATGCGCGCCGCGGAAGGCATCACCACCCTGGAGCAGGTGATCGCCGCGACACCGCCGCTGCACTGAACGCTGCCTGTGCGCCGACCCGTCTGGTGTGGGTCAAGTTGGCCGCCGAGGGTTTTCACACACCAGAGCAGCTATAAAAATGGTAGTTTCCATGGGGTCGACAAGGGCGGCTCAGAAACGGTGCTGAGCGCCATTTTCGCTCCGGTCGAACGCGGTATTTTGAGTTTGTGAACTGGGGTTATCCCCATGTGATGTAGGTGGTATCCACATCCATGGCCACCGCCGGTCTGGGGACAATGAGTCTGGGTTTTAGTTTTCGAGGAGACGACAAGTGCGTATCAAAAGTCAGAAGGACTTTCTCGCCGGGCTGCTGTATGTGGTCATCGGTGTGGGGTTCGCCTGGGGGGCAACCTCCTACACCATTGGGGACAGCGCCCGCATGGGCCCGGGGTTCTTCCCTTTGATGCTGGGCGTCGTGCTGGCCATCATCGGCGCGGTGGTGACGTTCGGCGCGTTGGTGTTCGAGACGCCCGATGGCGACCCCGTCGGTAGCTTCGCCTGGCGCCCGATGCTGCTGATCATTCTGTCCAACATGCTGTTTGGCATCCTGCTGGGTGGCATACCGACTTTTGGTGTCCCGGCCATGGGCTTGATCGCCGCCATTTACGGGCTGACCTTCGTGGCGGCGGCGGCAGGCGACGAGTTTGATTTCAAGGAAGTGCTGATTCTGGCCACCATTCTGGCGGTGGGCAGTTATTTGACTTTTGTGTATGGCCTGCAGCTTCAGTTCCAGGTCTGGCCGAGCTTCATTTCGGGCTGAGCGGGAGACCTATTCATGGAATTGATGAACAACCTGGCCTTGGGCTTCAGCGTGGCGTTCACGCTGCAGAACCTGCTGTATGCCCTGATTGGCTGTTTGCTCGGTACGCTGATCGGCGTGCTGCCCGGTGTCGGTCCGGTGGCGACCATCGCCATGCTGCTGCCGGCCACCTATGCGCTGCCGCCGGTGGCGGCCCTGATCATGCTGGCCGGCATCTACTACGGCGCCCAGTACGGCGGCTCCACCACCGCCATCCTGGTGAACCTGCCGGGTGAGGCCTCGTCGGTCGTGACCGCGCTGGACGGCCACCAGATGGCCTTGAAGGGGCGAGCCGGACCGGCGCTGGCGGTCGCCGGCATCGGATCGTTCTTTGCCGGCTGCTTCGGCACCCTGGTGCTGGCGGCTTTCGCGGTGCCGCTGACCGAGGTGGCGTTTGCCTTTGGCCCGGCCGAGTACTTCTCGCTGATGGTGTTGGGCTTGATCGGCGCGGTGGTGATGGCCTCGGGCTCGCTGCTCAAGGCCATCGGCATGATCGTGCTGGGCCTGCTGATCGGCATGGTCGGCACCGACGTGAACTCGGGTGTCGCGCGTTATTCGTTCGATATCCCGGAGCTGACCGACGGCATTGGCTTCATCGTGGTGGCCATGGGCGTGTTCGGTTATGGCGAGATCATTCACAACCTGTCGCAAACCGCCGAGCGGCGCGATGTGAGCGACGTCAAGGTGACGCACCTGTACCCCAGCAAGGAAGACTGGAAGCTGATGATGCCTGCCGTGCTGCGCGGCACGATGCTGGGTTGCGCCCTGGGCATTCTGCCCGGCGGTGGTGCCACGCTGTCGGCGTTTGCCTCTTACACCATCGAGAAAAAGCTGAAGCTCAAGAAAGGCGAGGAGCCCTTCGGCAAAGGCAACATCCGTGGTGTGGCAGGCCCTGAATCGGCCAACAACGCCGGCTCGCAAACCTCCTTCATCCCGCTGCTCACGCTGGGTATTCCGCCCAACGCGGTGATGGCGCTGATGGTCGGTGCCATGACCATCCACAACATTCAGCCGGGCCCGCAGGTGATGACCAGCAACCCGGACCTGTTCTGGGGCCTG
>JAIUOM010000054.1 GCA_020161215.1 Pseudomonadota bacterium | reverse complement strand
CGGCCTGGCAGGAGCACGGCGTCATCGACCGCATGGCGGAGCTGGCGGCGACCACGCTGGACTACGAGAACTACCACATCTTCGTCGGCACCTACCCGAACGACCCAGAGACACAAGCCGACGTCGAGAAAGTGTGCGCGCGCTTTCCCAACGTGCACAAGGTGGTGGGCGCCCTGCCCGGCCCCACCAGCAAGGCCGATTGCCTGAACAACGTGTTGAACGCGATCCAGCAGTTCGAGGGGCGCGCCGGCATCCGCTTCGAGGGGTTCATCCTGCACGACTCCGAGGACGTGCTCAGCCCGATGGAGCTGCGCATGTTCAACCACCTGGTTGGGCGCAAGGACCTGATTCAGGTGCCGGTGTTTCCGATGCCGAAGAAGTGGTACGACTTCACCAGCGGTCACTACGTGGACGAGTTCGCGGAGCTGCATGCCAAGGATGTGCCGGTGCGTGAGGCGCTGGTCGGCCAGGTGCCCAGTGCTGGAGTGGGCACCTGCTTCAGCCGCCGCGCCATCGAGGCGTTGATCGAGTACGGCAACGGCGTGGCCTTTGACGTCAAGAGCCTGACCGAAGACTACGACATCGGCCTGCGCCTGAAGCTGATGGGCATGAAGGAAGTCTTCGTGCGCTTCCCGACCGATCCCTACGGCCTGGACAAATCCAATCCCACGGGTGCTGGCTTTGGTCACAGCCGCCGGGAGGCCAGCACGATCGGTGTGCGCGAGTACTTCCCGAGCTCGCCGCGCGCGGCCATGCGCCAGAAGTCGCGCTGGATCATCGGCATCATCTATCAGGGCTACAAAACCCTGGGGTGGAGCGATAAGCTTGGCCTGAACTACTTTCTGTGGCGTGACCGCAAGGGTGTGATCACCAACTTCGCCAGTCTGCTGGCCATGGTGCTGATGCTGCAAATGGTCGGCCTGTGGATGTACCAGACCTGGATACCGGATTCTTATCGGTTTTTGTCGATTTTTGCCGACAGTACAGCCCTGATCGCGCTGTTGTGGATCAACCTGGGCCTGATGATCAACCGCATGGCGCAGCGGATCTACTTCGTGACCGCGAACTACGGTCTGGCCCAAGGGGCGTTGGCCGTGCCGCGGCTGCTGTGGGGCAACATCATCAACTTCGCCGCCAACTGGCGTGCGTTCATGCAGACGGTTCAGGCCCAGGACGTGCGGCGCATCGCTTGGGCCAAGACCGACCACGATTTTCCGACGCTGGGTAACGAGCACGGCATGCGCGAGCCGTTGGGCGAGATCCTGGTTCGGCAGGGTGCGCTGTCGCAGTCGCAGTTGGACGACGCCCTGGCCATGCCCGTGCAAGGCCTGCGCCTGGGCGCGCACCTGGTGCACGCCGGGCTAGTTTTGCCCGAGCAGCTTGCGGCGGCGGTGGCCGAGCAAGTGCATGCCGATTGGGAGACCTTTGATTGCCGCACGCTCCAACGTACGCCGGAGTTGCTGGAGAAGCTGCCGCCCTCGGTGGCCAAGCACTACGCCGTGGTGCCGTTGCGGACGGAAGACAGTGCCCTGGTGCTGGCCTCCGAGTCTTACCTGGATCCTGTGTCGCTGGCGGCAATCGCGCGTAGGATAGGCACCGCCGTACGCTACGTGATCGTGCCCAAGGGCCAGGTGACGGTGGCGCTGCGGCAGTGGTATGGCGACGGTTCAGGCCGGGGACCGCTGGAAGAACACCAGGACATGGTGCGCGCATGTGGCCTGGAGCCAGCGGCGGCGGAAACCCTTTGGAAGAGCTATGTGGCCCGGCAGGTGTTGCTCGGCGACGTGGTGCAAGCCCTGGGACGCCTGGACCCGGCGGCGCTGAACTCGGTGTTGATCCGCCGCGCCAAGACCACGAAGCGATTGGGCGAATTCATGGTGGCGGAGGGTGTGATGAGTCAAGAAGAGCTTGGCAAGGTACTGGAGTTGCAAGGCAAGTTGCAGCTGTCCATGGAGCGGCTGGTCGATCGCGCTCGCCCACGCCGTGCCGTGCGGGTCAAGGTGTCGGAACAGCCTTCGTGAGCCTGCTTGGGCGCGCGGCGCTGGTTTTGGCGCTGGTGTTCGCTGGTGGAAACGTGCTGGCCCAGGATGCGATAGACCTGGGCCCAGAGGTTTCCACCTATCAGCGTTTCATGGTCTACCCGCACCTGCAAAAGGGCCTGGACGCTCTGGCGCGGGGGGACCGTGACCGTGCCTACGACGAATTTCGGCGCGCCATGGCGCTGGCACCGCAAAGTCCTGCCGTTGCCGCCTATCTGGCCCGGGCCTACCGGCGCTTTGGCGATGCCGATCTGGCGCGGCAGCTGCTGACCGAGCAATTGCGACACCACCCGGGCGACGCACAGTTGTGGACGGAAATGGCGGCGCTGGGTCAGTCCCCCCAGCGCACGCTGCCGCCAGCCGACGACCGGCCCACTGCGCCGGCGACCGCCGACTTTGCCGCCTCGAGTGCCCGGCCACCGACGGCGGCGGCTTCTGGCGCGGGACAGACCGTGCGGCCGGCGGTGTCCCCGCCCGCGCCCGCGCCCGCGCCGACCGAAGTGACCCGGATAGCGCCCCCTCGGCCCGCGCTGCCGCCTGGCTATGCGCAGGCCGAGCGTGCGTTCAAGGCCAGCGCCAGCGGTGATTTCGCCGGCGCCGCGGTCTCGGCCCGCGAAGCCCTGGCACTGGCCCCGGGTAATCAGGAATACCGCCGCTTGCTGGCCTACTCCCTGCTGCAGAGCGGAGACTACGAGCAGGCGCGTGCGGTCGCGCTGGCCGGGTCAACCGCAGACGCACGGTTGATGGATGTGGCCCGACAGGCGCGTGATCGACAGGCGCAAGCCGCCTACGATACCGCCGACCGCGCCCAGGCCGCAGGGGATCTGCCGGCCGCCATGGCTGCGGCACGCGAAGGCCTGGACTTGGCGCCGAATTCATCGGTCCATTGGCTGCAGTGGTTGGGCTTGTTGTTGGCCGACGGGGACTTGGCGAGGTTGGAAGGCGCCCTGGACGAGGCCCTGCGCCAAGATCCGGCCAACGCCTCGGAGTTGCTGGCGTTGCGGGCGTATGCGCGCCAGCGCCAAGGTCAGGGTGCTTCGGCCCACGCAGACTTCAACCGCGCGGTCCAGCTTGCGCCAGACGGAGGCGAGCTGAATCAGCGCATCCGCATCATGGCCGCCGACGCGGCAATGGCGGAGCGCCAGCCGCAACGTGCGGAGGAGTTGTTGGCGCCCCTGGCGCCGAACACCGACATCACGGCACGCCGGCAGCGCGCCGAGGCTGCCCAGCAACGCAATGTGATGCCCGTGGTCGTGGTGCCGCCGGGTCTGGCGGCGCCGCAGGTCATTTGCTCCGGTGCCGGGGCCAGCGCCAGCTGTGGGGTCTGGCCCGGTCAACCGCCCCCCGACCCGGGGCTGAATTTCGCTCAGAACTCGTACGCGGCTTCGGAACGGCAGGATTACACCAAGGCGGCGCAATTGGCGGAACAGGCGGTTCGAGCCTCTCCCGGCAATGCGAGCCACGAGTTGCTGCATGCCAGGGCCCTGATGTCGGACGGGAAACTAGAGGCCGCCGCCGCAGCCCTGGATGACTATTTGAAACTGCACCGTGAGCCCGAATTACTGGCCCTGCGCAGCAATGTCTTGCGTCGGCTGGGCCGGATGGATGCCGCGCGGCTGGATGCGAGTGAGGCACTGGAGAATCCGCGCCTGTCGGTGGTCAGCGAAATCGACCTTTTACGGCCGGAGCGCCGAGAATTGGCCCGTCAACGCTTTGACGCGGTGGCAAGCAAGGGGGTATTGAAAGACGTTCCACCCACGGATGTCGGTTACCTGGCTGCTCGGGTGGGAAATGATGAGGCGGCCATTCAAGCCTTTGATCAAGCCGCCGCCAAAAAAGAGCTTCCACCGACGGCGTTGGCCGACGCTGCCTATGTCGCGGGCCGTTTGGGGGATTCGCCCAAAGCCGTGCAGTATTTTCGGGAGCGCGTCGATGCGGTGACCGATGGGCGTTTGGAAGTTGAGCCACAGCGCCTGTTTGAAACGCGCCGAGAAATCGCGGATCGCTCCAGAACCTGGGGTGTGAACGCCACGCTGGCTTATCGGGCGACAGGAACGAGTGGGTATTCGTTGGCGCCCAGCAACTCGGGCAACGTAGCGCAAATCGTGAGCGAAGGGTATTGGCGTCCACAAGGCTACCGTGATGGGCGTTTCTGGGAAGTATATGGGGGTGCGGCGACAAATTTGTACGCAGCCAACGATGCGACCGCGGTAGGGGCTCCGACAACGCAGGGGTTTTTGGGGGTACGCGGCAAGCCGTTGCGTGATTATGGCGTATGGCTGTTTGCGGAACGCCGGTTCAAGATAGGATCAAAGTCCATCAACGACTGGCTGGTGCGCGCGGCGTATTCGTTTGATCATGGCACCGATTTGCGACTTGATGTGCCAAGCTGGAATACTGCGCATGTATTCGCCGAGGCCGGGCGTTTCATTGAAATGAGGCGGAACTACGCCACCACGGAGGCACAGCTGGGCCGCAGTTACAGATTAGGAGGCACCGACGCGCGTTGGGTGGCTTTCCCTCATATGGTGATGGGGCTGGAGTACGACTCGAATCGTACTGCCGCAGGCTACAACGGTGCCGCCGGTATCGGAGCTGGAATCGATTTTCGGTATTGGTTCCGGGAAAGTCGCTATTATGCACCCAGGTCATACGTGAACTTGTCAATACAATACAGATGGCGGATAGCCGGTGACGAGCGCGGAAAAGGGGTGTTTGCTCGGGCGGCATTTGTGTTTTGATTGATACATAGTAAATGGAATATTCATCACACTGGAAAATTGTCATACAAAGTATGTATGACTATGTAGGGCGCTTCTTTGGCGTGTTGTTGGGGTTGAGCGCCTTCTTGATCTTGACGGCATGCGGGGGAGGCAGTGATCCGTTCTACAAACAACCTGATGGCAATGGTGGCGGCACATCCACGCCCATCTTCGGTACGACGGAGCCTGTGCAACGCCCAGCCATCACCGCGTGGCCAGAGCCCGTGCGCCCACCACCGGCGGGGCCGCGTATTCTGGTAGTGTATGACGAACCAGAAAATAATCCGTACGCGCGACTTGGGCGTGGTTACGCCATCATGCTGCAAAATTTGATCGGGCATTTCGATGCGAATGTGGTGACGATACCGGCACGCCAGTACACCTTGGGTGCAGTGAATCAGTACGACGCCACTTTCTACATCGGTTGGGCGACAGGAGAGGTAGTCCCGCAAGCTTTTCTTCAAGATGTGGCCAAGACCGAAAAACGGGTCGTCTGGCTGCGCAGCAATCTGGGTCAAATCAATCAGCTTGAAGGGTTCTCCACAGCGGATCGCTGGGGTTTTCTGACCTGGAGCAACCAGTGGTTTGACGCTGAACCGACTGCACCCGGTGAAATTCCCGGCTTCTTCAGCACGGTTTACTACAAGAATCTGGCATTCAAAAAATCGGCGAAGATGTCGGGAGACACGATTGCCGCCGATCCGGAGTTGCTCATCACCGAAGTGTCCGACCCTACGCGTGTCAAGGTGCACGCGGTGATTGGTAATCCCACGACGCAAGAAACTGCACCCTATGTTCTGCAGTCAGGAAATTTTTGGTTCGTGGCGGATAATCCATTCACCTATGCGGGGACGCGTGACCGGTACATGGTTTTTGCCGATTTGCTGCACGACATGCTGGGCATCGACCATCCGGTGTCACACCCGGCCATGATTCGATTGGAAGATGTTGATGCCAAGGTGGTGCCGGCAAATTTCAAGGCGGTGGTGGATTTGCTGCATGCCAACAATGTGCCGTTCACGATGGCCACGATTCCACATTACAAAGACCCTTACGGCGCCCAGAACAACGGTAAAGCCACAGGAATTCCCTTGGCGCAAGCCACTACGTTGCGGCTTGCATTGGATTACGCTTTGACGCGAGGCGGTGAGATTCTTCAACACGGCTATACCCACCAGGGCGAGTTAATGAAGAACGGATTTCCTGGCAACGGAGCCACGGGTTACGACTACGAATTCTGGGATGTGGTGCACGACGCGCCGATGCCGGGCGACTCCGTGCCTTGGGCGTTGGGCCGGGTACAAGCGGGTTTGCGTGAATTTCTGGACCTGGGTTATCGGCCAGTGGGCTGGGAAACTCCGCATTACCAAGGCTCTCCGTCGGTGCTGAAAGCCGTGGCCCAGGTGCACCAAGCGGCGTACCAACGCCACAGCTACTACACCTCCGACCAGCCGAATCTGACACCCGGCATAGGCGCGGATTTCCTGCAGTACCAGTTTTTCCCGTACCTGATTGAGCGGGACATTTATGGGCTGCGCGTATTGCCGGAGAATCTGGGCAACCTCCAGTATTTCCAGTTCGGGGTAGAGGAAGAACTGACGGCCGCCGACGTGCTGGAAAGAGCGCGCTATGCGCTTGCGGTGCGGGACGGCTTTGGTTCGTTCTTTTACCATCCGTTTCTGGTGGACACGCCCGGTCAGCGCGGGTTGCAGGATCTTCAGGATATCGTCACCGGACTGAACGCCCTGGGGTTCACCTGGACTTCGCCCAGTCGCCTCCTGACGCCATGAGGCAGGGGTTGGCGCGCAGGATCGAGAGCCCTAACCTGGTTGCGCGCCAACCCGCCTAACCTCACTCTTATGGCGGCTCCTCCTGCTCCGTCGTGGCGCTGTCGACGCCGGCCGTTGTTGGGCGCGGCGCTGGCTCTGCCTGCGATGGTGTCGTGTGCCGGGCGTGTAGGTGGTGTCCCGGGCCCTTTGTTGGACGGCGTGGTGTGGCAGGTCAGTCGTGCCACGGTGCGGCCGCGCGGGCGCTGGCACCTGCTCGGTGCGCACGCCCTGCTGGTGCAGTGGGCCGCCGTGGACGGTTGGAGTTTTGTCGAAGGCGGAGGACTGCCGATGTTCGAGCCGCCCTTGCCAGACTGGTCGCGCATCGCCCAGGAGCCCTGGGCGCAGGAGGTGGTGCTGGGTCTTTCGGGTATTCATGACGAGCGTCAGGCGCGCGCCGAAGTACCTAAGCTGGGACGGCAGTCGCGCGCGCTGGCGCAAGCAGCGGCACGCCTACCTCTGCGCATCGGGGAATGGTACTTTCCTGTCGAGCTCGACCCCACGTGGCAGAACGCCGAACAGCTTGGGCCCGCACTGGCGGGCCTGCCCCGGCCGCTGTGGATCAGCGCGTACGACTCCGCCAATCTCGGGCCAGAAGCCCTGGCGGACTGGTTGCAGCGCTGGCTGCCTAACGATGTTGGGGTGTTTTTTCAGGATGGCGTGGGCGTGCACGCGCGTGAGCCTGCCGTGGCCCTGGAGTACTGCCGCACCTTGGCAAAACGCTTGGAAGTCACCCGCGTGCGGATCATCGCCGAGGCTTTTCGCCCGGCGCCCGGCGGAGGCTTCCGCAGCGCCACGGCGCTGGAATTCATGGCCCAGCTCAGGACGTACCAAGGCTGGAGCGTCTGGGCTTTCGATGGTCCCCACTATCTGAACGATGCGCTGGTCGATGAGCTGTTGGGCTTGGCCCTGCAAATGGCGAACGGGCACGACGCAATCCGGCCCGGGCTGACCTGATCAACGCACGGATTTCAGCAACTCGCTGGCCCCATCCCAGAAAATCTGCACGCCCACGCACAGCAAGATGAAGGCCGACAAGCGCAGAAAAACCACCAGACCTACGTCACCCAGGGGGCGCAGCAGACGCCCGGCGTAGCGGTAGGTGAGCAATACCAACAGGCCGACCAGCGCCATGCCGACCAGGCCGCCGGCGAAGTTCGCCCCGGTGATGGTCCAGTTGCGGCTGTGCAGTGCGGCCCCCACCGTGATGGCCGCCGAAATGGAGCCAGGCCCGCAGGTGAGCGGAAAGGTCATGGGATAGAACGCCTGGATACGCACGTTGTCGTCGTCGACCAGCGAGCGCGCCATGGCGGCCTTGTCGGTATTCACGACCTGCTGAGCGTAGAGCAGATTCCAGGCGGTGAACGCGACGATCAGACCCCCGGCCACACGCACGATGGGGATCGACACACCGAAGAAATCGAGCACGTAGGTACCGATCAACATGGCGCCGGACAGCATCAGCACCACGTTGATGCCGATGCGCGTGGCCAAGGTGCGCCGCGTGCGCCCGTCCAGTTCACGTGTCAGGTTGACGAACACTGGCGCCGAGGCGGGAGGGTTCAGAATCGGCAACACGGCAGCCAGCGCCAGCAGCAGGCTCTTGCCGAATGCCAGCGCAAGGGTGGCGATTTCCATGGCCGCAGATGGTACCCGTGTTGCCGTGCTAAGCTGAGCCGATGTGGCCGACCGGGTGGTCGGCCCGCTCTTCTTCTTGGAGGCTCGCATGCCCGGATTGCTGCCCAACGTGGACCCGGACGGTCTGCTCGAATTCTCAGTCGTCTACACCGACAGGGCGCTCAACCACATGTCCAAGCGCTTCCAGGGCGTGATGAAGGACATCGCCGCCTTGCTCAAGGAGGTCTACCGCGCCGACGCGGTGGCGATTGTGCCGGGCAGCGGTACCTTTGGCATGGAGGCCGTGGCACGCCAATTTGCCGGCAACCAAAAGGTCGTGATTCTGCGCAACGGGTTCTTCAGCTACCGCTGGAGCCAGATTCTGGAGATGGGTGGGATTACCGCGCCAGAGCACATCACCGTGCTCAAGGCCCGCCGCACCTCGGACAGTGCCCAGGCGCCCTGGGTGGCCGCGCCCATCGACGACGTGGTGGCGACCATTGCCCGGGTCAAGCCGGCCGTGGTGTTCGCGCCTCATGTCGAAACCGCCAGCGGAATGATCCTCCCCGACGACTATCTTGAACGCGTGGCTCAGGCCACCCACGCCGTCGGCGGCTTGTTCGTGCTGGACTGCATTGCCTCGGGCGCGGTCTGGGTCGACATGCAGGCAGTCGGCGTCGACGTGCTCGTCACCGCGCCGCAAAAGGGGTGGAGCAGCTCCCCCTGTGGCGCCATGGTGTGCCTGTCCGCACGTGCGGTGCAGGCGTTGGAGGGCAGCACGAGCAGCAGCTTCGCCGCCGATCTGAAGAAATGGCATCAGATCATGCAAGCCTACGAGGGCGGTGGTCATGCCTACCACGCCACCATGCCGACCGAGGCCTTGGTCCAGTTGCGCGACACCATGCTTGAAACGCGGGCGGCCGGTTTCGAGAAACTCAAGGAACGGCAATGGGAGCTGGGGCGCAAGGTGCGGGCGCTGTTTGAGCAGCGTGGCCTGCCCAGCGTGGCCGCCGAGGGTTTCCAGGCGCCTGGTGTGGTGGTCAGTTACACCACCGATCCGGACATTCAAAACGGCAAGAAATTCATCGCCGTGGGCCTGCAGACCGCCGCCGGCGTCCCGCTGATGTGCGACGAACCGAAGGATTTCAGTACCTTCCGGGTCGGTTTGTTTGGGCTGGAAAAATGGGCGCAGGTGGATCGCAGCGTCCAGCATCTGGCGGCGGCGCTCGATACGCTGGGCCTGAAGGCTCCTCAAGCCGAAGCTTCGGTGGCCTGATCGGCCGGGCAGTGGAACAGGAGGTCCCTGATCAAACGCGGGTCGTGCTGGTCATCACCACGGTGGCCACGCGCGCCGACGCCGAGAGTCTGGGCCACCGCTTAGTCGAGGAACGGCTGGCCGCGTGCGCGCAAGTCACGCCCATCGACAGCATTTACGCTGGGAAGGCGTGGTGCGGCGCGAGATCGAATGGCGCTTGTTACTGAAGACAAGCGTCTGCGTCCAAGCCGCTTTGATGTCGGCGCTGCGCGACCAGCACCCCTATGCATTGCCCGCCATCGTTGTTTTGCCCTGCACTGCAGTGCTGCCCGAATTCGCCGACTGGGTAGGTGCCGAGACGCGGCCAATACCCTGAATGAGCGCGGCGGTGTCTCGATAGGAAAAAGCGTGGAATCTGGTGCGATATCGTCCAAGGCGGCGGGGTGCACATAGGACGACACGCACCGGATGATGGGCACCGGCTGCCCCATGCGCATCAGGAGCAGTGCCAGCACCAAAGCCATGAACAGGCCCAGCACGGGGCCAGACACCGGCAAGGACAACCTGAGGACAAGAAGCTCCCCCAGCACCTGCAGTGCCATGAACCAGGCGAATCCTTGCAAAAGCTTCATCGCAGGCGCTAAAAGCGGGGAATGTCGGGGTGAGGCAACTGTCCTTGGCGGACCACCATTTTGCCGTATTCCGCGCATCGGTTGAGCGTTGGGATCACTTTTCCGGGATTGAGCAGCCCTTGGGGGTCAAAGGCGCGCTTGACGCCGAACATCTGTTCGTTTTCCGCAACCGAAAACTGCACGCACATGCTGTTGAGCTTTTCCACGCCCACGCCGTGTTCGCCCGTCACGCTGCCACCAAACGCCACGCTGGTTTCCAGGATGTCGGCGCCAAAAGCCTCGGCGCGGTGCAACTGGTCTGGGTCGTTGGCGTCGAACAGGATCAACGGATGCAGGTTACCGTCGCCGGCATGAAAGACGTTGCAGCAGCGCAGGCCGTATTTTTGCTCCATCTCCTGAATGGCATGTAGGATGTCGGCCAGGCGACGGCGCGGAATGGTCGAGTCCATGCACATGTAGTCGGGGCTGATGCGGCCCGAGGCGGGGAAGGCGTTCTTGCGCCCACTCCAGAAACGCAAACGCTCGGCCTCCGTCTGACTGACCGCGATCTGCGTGGCACCGGAGGCCCGCAACACCTCGGACATGCGGCCTATTTCCTCTTGTACTTCCTCGGGCGTTCCGTCGCTTTCACAAAGCAGGATGGCGGCGGCCTCCAGGTCGTAGCCGGCGTGGACAAAATCCTCCACCGCCGCCGTCATGGGCTTGTCCATCAACTCCAGGCCGGCGGGAATGATGCCGGCCCCGATCACCGAGGCCACCGCGTGACAGGCATCCCTGATCTCACCGAAGCTGGCCATGATGCACCGTGCCAACCGAGGTTTGGGCAGCAGTTTGACGGTGACTTCGGTGGTGACAGCCAGCATCCCCTCGCTGCCTGTGATCAGCGCCAGCAGATCGTAGCCTGGGGCATCCAGCGTGCCACCGCCAAATTCGACGGGTTCTCCGGCTGCGGTAAAGCCTTTCACGCCCAATACGTTGTGCAGCGTCAGCCCATACTTCAGGCAGTGCACGCCACCCGAATTCTCCGCCACGTTGCCGCCGATGGTGCAGGCGATTTGGCTGCTGGGATCGGGTGCGTAGTACAGACCGTGCGCCGCCGCCGCCTCGCTGATGGCCAGATTGCGCACCCCGCACTGCACCACGGCGGTGCGGGCCAGGGGATCGATCTTGAGGATTTGATTGAATTTGCTCAGCGACAGCGTTACCCCCTGCGCGTGCGGCATTGCGCCGCCGGACAAACCGGTGCCGGCCCCGCGCGCCACCACCGGCACGCCCAGGCCATGGCAGATCTGCAGCACCTGCTGAACCTGCTGCGTGGTGCTGGGCAGCGCCACCACCAGGGGGCGCTGGCGGTAGGCGGTCAGGCCATCGCACTCGTAGGGGGTGGTTTGTTCATCGGTCCAGAGCAGGGACTCGGGCGGCAGGACGGCCTGCAACGCCTGCGTGACCTGCCGCTGCAGGTCTGCTCGTGCGAGGGGTTCGGTGGAACCGGAGGAATCGGCGACGGTGGACACAACAATGAGCAATGAGGAGAGACTGGCTTCGGGATCGGTTCACTATATCGGCGATCCAGACCGGAGGGGGCGAGCGGCTACGTTGCGGGAAGTAAAAAAGCCCGTCGGAGACGGGCTGTTGTGGAGGGACGTTGGGCTGGAACGCTCCCGTGGGATCAGGCCGCGCTCAGCCAGTAACCCGAGTTGAATGGGCTGCTCATGCGCAGCGCCTGCGGGGAGATATCGACCAATTTGTCGGTCGGCATCTTCTCGCCCATGTCGGTGTTGACGTCGGTGGGCGAATGTTCGCCCTGAGCCTCAATCGCCCGTTCTGCTTGGCTGGTGTGTGCAGAACGGGCTACAGAAAAGAATAGAAGCACCGGAACGGAATCTTGCGATCCGACCAGTAGTCGGCCGCGTCTCGGAAGATGTCGAGCAGTTGCTCGCGCGCCTCCTTGTCGAACTTGGCCGTGGCTGGAATTTGCTCCAGCACCGCGATGAAGCCTGGCTGAGGCCCGGACTTGTGCAGGGGATCGGTCATGCAGTCGTACAAGGCGTCGAAATTCTTGCCGAAATGCGCCGGAAACGTGAACTGCTGGGCGATCAAGTCCAGCACATCCTGCTTGGTCTGGGCATGGGCCAGATTGGCGTACAGGAAGTGCTGGCCCAGCTGAGCCGCCGCCTCCTGCAAGTCGTGCACGCGAAACGCGCGAATGGACTGAACGATATTGCTGCGCACGCCCTTGAGCGGCGCCTCTTGGGGTTGACGAAGTGTCTGATCCATCCCCACTGCTTTCTCCGAAGTCGAAACCCGTCCCAGCTGCGCCGTGACGGATGCATCCGATGGTGCCACCAAAGGAGCGGCTGGCTGAAATTGTTCAAGCGCTTTCATTGCACAATCCTCTTGAAGCTCGAGTAATGGTCGCCCGTGTACCAGCAATCCTCGGGCAAGGTCGGGCGGGAACCACCACAGACGATGCGCCGCGCACCCCGATTCCGAGCCCCGGGCGTTTCCACGGTGTATTCGCGGTAGTAGCCGCGCCGCTCTCGCGGCAGCAAGCGTTCCCGGTTGCCGAACACCGAACCATCTTTCTCGTGGGGAAACGGACCGCCTTGCAGGATCAGCCGATAAGTCTGCTGTCCCTGTTTGGGCAATGCCGTCACCGCGATGGTGGTGTCGGTCGTACCCCAGGACAGCCCGCGCGCGTGCACACCCCACGGATGGGGTAGAGCCACGACCAGCAACGACGCTGCTAAGAGCGACCGAGCAGCATGCGATGCCGCTGTTCGCAACATGAAAAACACCTTTCGGAAACCTCCGGGTTAACCCGAAAATTCCAAGGCGCTAGTGTGACCGAAGCGGGCCCAAAAAGCAAGCGGCTGCCTAAAAATCAGGCAGCTTCTAGAGGGACTCTTCAGATTGTTTGCAAGTGCTAACTTATTCTCTAAGATAGTCACTCTGGGGCATTGGCATCCGCTACCGTGACGGCGGTCATGTTGACGATGCGCCGGACCGTGGTGCTGGCGGTGAGGATATGCACCGGTTTGGCCGCGCCAAGCAAGATCGGGCCGATGGCGATGTTGCCGCCAGAGGCCACTTTGAGCAGGTTGTAGGCGATGTTGGCGGCGTCCAGATTGGGCAGCACCAGCAGGTTGGCCTCGCCCGTGAGCGCGCTGTCGGGCATCAGCTGGCGGCGGAAACCGCTGTCCAGCGCCGTGTCGCCGTGCATCTCGCCATCGATCTCGAGCCAAGGCGCGCGTTCCCGGATCAAGCCCAGGGCCTCGCGCATCTTCAGCGCGCTGGGCTGGTCGGAGGAGCCGAAATTGGAGTGCGACAGCAGCGCCGCCTTGGGCTTGAAGCCGAAACGGATCATGTCCTCGGCGGCCATGATGGTGATGTCGGCGATCTGCTCGGCGCTGGGGTCGTAGTTGATGTGGGTGTCGACCAGGAACACCTGACGGCCCGGCAGCATCAGGCCGTTCATGGCCGCGTAGGTGCGCGCGCCGGGCGTCTTGCCGATCACCTGGTCGATGTAGGTCAGGTGCATGGCGTTGGTGCCCCAGGTGCCGCAGATCAGGCCATCGACGTCGCCAGCGCGCAGCAGCATGCAGCCGATCAGCGACAGGCGCCGGCGCATCTCGATCTTGGCGATCGGCACCGTCATGCCGCGGCGCTTGTTCAGCTCGTAGTAGGTTTGCCAGAAGCCCTTGTAGCGGTGGTCGTTCTCGACGTTGACCACGTCGTAGTCCGTGCCTTCACGCAGGCGCAGGCCAAATTTCTCGATGCGCTGGGCGATGATGGCCGGGCGGCCGATCAGGGTCGGGCGGGCGATGCCGTCGTCGACCACGATCTGGGCCGCGCGCAGCACACGCTCCTCCTCGCCTTCGGCGTAGGCGACGCGCTTTTTCAGTGCGGCGCGGGCCGCGGCGATGATCGGCTTCATCGTTGTGCCCGAGGCGTAGACGAAGGTCTCCAGCTTGCGCTTGTAGGCCTCCATGTCCTCGATCGGGCGCAAGGCCACGCCACTGGCCCGCGCCGCCTCGGCCACGGCGGGGGCGATCTTCATCATCAGGCGCGGGTCAAACGGCTTGGGAATCAGGTACTCGGGGCCGAAGTGCAGCTTCTCACCCACGTAGGCGCGCGCCACCACCTCGCTCTGCTCGGCCTGGGCCAGCTCGGCGATGGCGTGCACCGCGGCCACTTCCATCTCGTCGGTGATGGTGGTGGCGCCGCAGTCCAGCGCACCGCGGAAGATGTACGGAAAACACAGGACGTTGTTGACCTGGTTCGGGTAGTCCGTGCGGCCGGTGGCGATCAGGGCGTCGTCGCGCACCGCCTTCACGTCCTCCGGCATGATTTCGGGGTTGGGGTTGGCCAGCGCCAGGATGATGGGCTGCCTGGCCATGCGCGCCACCATGTCGGACTTGAGTACGCCGCCGGCCGACAGGCCCAGGAACACATCCGCGCCCTCGATCACCTCGGCCAGCTTGCGCTGGTCGGTCTTCTGCGCGTAGACGGCCTTGTCCGGGTCCATCAGCTCGGTGCGGCCCTCGTAGACCACGCCGGCCAGGTCGGTCACCCACACGTTCTCGCGCTTGACGCCCAGCTTGACCAGCAGCCCCGTGCAGGCCAGCGCCGCCGCGCCGGCACCAGACACCACCAGCTTGACCTGATCGATCTGCTTGCCCACCACCTTCAGGCCGTTGAGCACCGCCGCGCCGACCACGATGGCCGTGCCGTGCTGGTCGTCGTGGAAAACCGGGATCTTCATGCGCTCGCGCAGCTTGCGCTCGACGATGAAGCAGTCCGGCGCCTTGATGTCTTCCAGGTTGATGCCGCCAAAGGTGGGCTCCAGCGCGGCAATGATCTCCACCAGCTTGTCCGGGTCCTTCTCGTTGATCTCGATGTCGAACACATCGATGCCCGAAAACTTCTTGAACAGCACCGCCTTGCCTTCCATCACCGGCTTGCCGGCCAGCGGGCCGATGTCGCCCAGGCCCAGCACGGCGGTGCCGTTGGTCACCACGCCGACCAGATTGCCGCGCGCGGTGTACTTGAAGGCGTTGGCCGGGTCGGCGACGATCTCCTCGCAGGGCGCGGCCACGCCGGGCGAATAGGCCAGCGCCAGGTCGTGCTGGTTGACCAGCTGCTTGGTGGGCGCCACCGCGATCTTGCCCGGCACCGGAAACTCGTGGTAGTGCAGCGCGGCGCGGCGCAGTTCGGCACGCTTTTCGGCGTTCTGGTCGGACGTTTTCATGGGGATGTCTCCTCGGTGCCGCGCCCTGGGGCCGGGCAGTGGTTCAGAGCGCAGATTGTACGGACGGCGTGGTTCAGGCGTCCCCGGTGCGGCGGCAGGCCGTCCGCATTGGGCCTGCACCGGCCACCTCGGGCCATCGGGGAAGACGCCCTCCGACGCGTATCATCCAGACTCCCGTTTACCGATCGGAGAGATGGTCATGGCGCTGATGGACTTCATCAAGAAGCAATTTATCGATGTCATCCAGTGGACCGAGGACCGCGATGGCGTGCTCGCCTGGCGTTTTCCGATGGCGGAGATGGAAATCCAGACCGGTGCCGCGCTGATCGTGCGCGAATCGCAGATGGCCGTGTTCGTCAATGAAGGCCAGGTGGCCGACGTGTTCGGCCCCGGCACCTACAAGCTGACGACGCAGACGCTGCCCATCCTCACCTACCTGAAGAACTGGGACAAGCTGTTCGAGTCGCCCTTCAAGAGCGACGTGTACTTCTTCAGCACGCGCCAGCAGATCGACCAGAAATGGGGCACGCCCCAGCCCATCACCGTGCGCGACGCCGAATTTGGCGCCGTGCGCCTGCGCGCCTTCGGCAACTACGCCTACCGGATTGCCGACCCGAAGAAATTCCATACCGAAATCTCCGGCACGCGCGACACCTACACCGTGGCCGAGTTGGACGGCCAACTGCGCGGCCTGATCATGCAGAACATCGCCACCGGCATCGCCGGCAGCAAGATCCCGTTCCTGGATCTGGCGGCCAACCAGATCGCGTTCGCCCAGGCCCTGTCGCAGGCGCTGGTGCCGGCCATGGAGGCTTACGGCCTGAAGCTGGAGGCCATGACGGTGCAGAGCATTTCCCTGCCCGACGAGCTGCAGAAAGTCCTCGACCAGAAAATCGGCATGGGCATGGTCGGCAACGACATGGGCAAGTTCATGCAGTACCAGACCGCCCAGGCCATTCCCAAGATGGCCGAGGGCGTCGGCGCGGGCGGCGACGCCGGGGGGCTGGCCGGTGCCGGTCTGGGCATGGGTGCCGGCGTGGCCATGGGGCAGATCCTGGCGCAGAACATGCAGTCCGCCCTGCAGGGCAGCGCCCCGGCCGGCGCACCCGCCGCCGCGCCCACGGGCGTCAAGCCCGAGGACGTCATGGCCACGCTGGAAAAACTGGGCGAACTCAAATCCAAGGGCATCCTGACCGACGAGGAGTTCAACGCCAAGAAGGCCGAGCTGCTGAAGAAGCTGGTCTGAACCCGGCCCTCGCCTTCGATCCGGTGCCTGCCGTGCCCGCGCGCACGCCGCCTCCTTCCGCGACCCGGCCTGGCCCCGCCCGCCAGGCGGCCGGGCGTGTGAGCCCACCGCCCCGCGCGCCGCACCCGCATGGCTGACACCGGCACGCCCCAGCGCTTTTACCGCGCGCCCTGCCCCGGCTGCGGTGCGCCGGTGGAATTCAAGAGCGCCCAGTCGGCCTACGCCATTTGCGGCTACTGCCAGAGCATGGTGGTGCGCCAGGGCGAGGTGCTGCGGCGCATCGGCAAGATGGCCGAGCTGTTCGACGACCACAGCCTGTTGCAGCTGGGCGCCCAGGGCCGCTTCGAAGACCAGTCCTTCATGCTGGTCGGTCGCCTGCAGTACCGCTACGACGAAGGGGTGTGGGCCGAGTGGCACGCCCTGCTGGCCGACGGCGGCAGCGCCTGGCTGAGCGAGGACAACGGGGCCTACGTGTTTGGCCGGCCGGTCGCCCCCGCGCGCGAGGTGCCGCCGGCCGAGCGCTTTCGCGTCGCCACCACCACCGCCATCAACGGCCAACCCTACGCCGTCACCTCGAATCTCACCGCCACCCTGATCTCGGCCCAGGGCGAGCTGCCGCGCCTGCCGGCCCTGGGCGAGCCGTTTGCCGTGGTCGAACTGCGCAGCGAGGGCGGCGAGGCGGCGGCGCAGCGCGTGCTCTCCATCGAGTACGCCACCAACCCGCCCACCCTGTCCGAAGGCCGCTCGGTCGAGCTGGCCGATCTGCACCTGAGTGGCCTGAAGTCCGAATCGGGCCACGAGGCCGCCGGCCGCCAGTTCGCCTGCCCCAACTGCGGCGCGCCGGTGCTGGCCAAGCTGGAGCAGACCAAGAGCATCACCTGCCCGCAGTGCCAGACCCTGATCGACATGAGCGCGGGCATCGGCGGCGAGCTGAGCCACGCGCTGCAAGACGAGCCGGTGCGCCCGCTGATCCCCCTGGGCAGCGTGGGCCAGCTGCAGGGCACGGCCTGGCAGGTGGTCGGTTTTCAGCACCGCAGCGGTCAGTCGCCGGGCGACGACGAGGCCTTCGGCTGGCAGGAATACCTGCTCTACAACGCCACCAGCGGCTTCGCCTTTTTGGTCGACGCCGAGGACGGCTGGAGCTTCGTGCGCCCGCTCACCGGCGCGCCCAAGCTCAGTGCCGGCGGCGCCAAGGCGCGGTACGGCGGTGCGGACTACACCCGGCGCTGGGCCTACCGCGCCGAAACCACCTACGTGCTGGGCGAGTTCTACTGGCAGGTGCGGCGCGGCCAGGTCACGCAAAACAGCGACTACGCGGCCGGCGCCAAGCTGTTGTCGTCCGAGCAGGGCGGCAGTGAGATCACCTGGTCCGGTGGCGCCACCCTGCCCGCCGACACGGTGGCCACGGCGTTCAAGCTGGCCGAGCGCAAGGACTTGTTCCAGCGCGCCGACGTCAAGCCCTTCAGCGCCGCGCCGTCGGTGAACATCGTCACCCTCATCGTCGTGCTGATCCTGATCGTCGTGGTGCTGGCCCTGCTGTCGCGCTGCGACAGCAGCGGGGGCGGTTACGGCGGGCGCTCCTCGGGCGGCTCGTTTGGCGGCTACAGCTCGGGCGGAGGACACAAATGACCACACGGCACGCATCGACCCACCCCATCCACGGAGGCTCCCATGGGCATTGAATGGCTGAAACCCGCCGCGTTCGTCGGCTCCATCGTCTACGCCTTGATCGGCGTGGTCATCTTCTGGCTGTGCTTTCTCATCATCGACAAGCTCACGCCCTACGACCTGTGGGCCGAAATCTGCGAAAAGCACAACCGCGCCCTGGCCCTGGTGGTGGCCGCCATGTGCCTGGGCATCTCGATCATCGTGGCCGCCGCCATCCATGGGTGATAAGCGCCCCCTGAGCGGCTGACGCCGCTTCCCCCGCTCTTTTGCGGGCGGGGGACGAGCCGGCCGCTTCGGGCGGCCGTGCGCAGCGACTCCCCGCTTGGCCTGCTCCGCGGTCATCGGCCCTCTCGGTAGGGGGAAAGCTGCCTGGTTCAGGAGAAAAATCCCCGGATGTCGGCGTCGATAAATCACCTTTAGCTATCATATTTATAGTAATTGACGTGACGCCATGATTCGCCGTTGCGCGTTACAGTGGCAAGCTCGTGCCTTGTCCCGTACCCCTTCTTTCATTTCCTGATCGCATCTGCCGCCGCAGGCGCTCGGCCTGTGCATGGCTTTTCAGCGGAGCCTTCGCATGAACCCCGGCACCGCCGCCGCCCTGCTGGCCTACGGCTTGTGGGGCATGATGCCGCTGTACTTTCAGCTCATGGCGCCGGCCGGCGCGGTGGAGGTGCTGGCGCAGCGCGTGCTGTGGTCGCTGGCGCTGCTGATCGGGGTGCTGGCGGCGCAGGGGCAGATCGGGCCGCTGCTGCGGCAGCTCAACCTCAGGCTGGTCGGCAACCAGCTGCTGGCCGCGCTGCTGGTGGGCGCCAACTGGCTGACCTACGTGTGGGCGGCCATGAACGGGCACGCGGTGGACGCCAGCCTGGGCTACTTCATCCTGCCGTTGTTCAACGTGGCCATCGGCGTGCTGCTGCTGGGCGAGCGGCTGGAGCGGCTGGAATGGGCCGGCGTGGCGGCGGCCGCGCTGGGCGTGACCTGGCTCACCTGGGTCGGCGGCAAGCTGCCCTGGGTGGCGCTGGTGCTGGCGGTGTCGTTCAGCCTGTACGGCCTGATCAAAAAGCGCAGCCCGCTGCCCGCCGTGCCCGGCCTGGCGCTGGAAACCGCCCTGCTCGCCCCCCTGGCCGCCGCCGCGCTGGCCTGGCTGGCGGCGCGCGGCGAGCTGACCTTTGGCCACGCCGGCTGGCGCGTGGACCTGGCCCTGGCCAGCACCGGCCTGCTCACCGCGCTGCCGCTGGGCGCCTTTGGGTACGCGGCCCAGCGCCTGGGCCTGGCGCTGCTGGGCATGCTGCAGTACATCTCGCCCACGCTGCAGTTCATCTTTGCCGTCACCCTGCTGGGCGAAACCGTGGACGCGCGGCGCCTGGCGGGCTTTGGCTTGGTCTGGCTGGGGCTGGCGCTGTTCACCCTGGCGCTGTTGCGCCGGCAGCGCGCGCGGGCGGCATGAGGGCGCCAGTTCAAGCATCAGACAGTGCTGCATGGCTTGAAAATACAGCCTGACAAGCTATTGAAATAGAAGCGAAATTGGCGCCGCGCCGGGCCCCACCTGCGGGCGCGCTACAGTGGCGCCATCGTGTCCGCGCCGCCCCCGATTTCCCCCGATACCGCCGCCGCGGCCCGCCGCCCGCACCCGATGGAGGTGGCGCTGCTGGCCAGCGTGTTCGTCATCGCCGCCTGCGGTCTGCTGTACGAACTGGCGGCGGGGGCGATCGCCAGCTACGTGCTGGGCGACTCGGTGTTGCAGTTTTCCACCGTCATCGGCAGCTACCTGTTCGCGATGGGCATCGGCTCGTACCTGTCGCGTTTTTTCGAGCGCCAGCTGCCGGCGCATTTCCTGCGCATCGAGTTGTTGGTGGCGCTGTGTGGCGGCCTATTGCCGGTGGCGCTGTTTCTGGCCAACGCCTACGCGCCGGGGGCGTTTCGCGGCGTGCTGTACGGCCTGGTGCTGCTGGTCGGCACCCTGGTCGGGTTGGAGATTCCGCTGGTCATGCGCATCCTGCGGCGCAACGTGCAGCTGCGCGAGCTGGTGTCGCAGGTGCTGACCTTCGACTACCTGGGCGCGCTGGCGGTGTCGCTGGCCTTTCCGCTGCTGCTGGTGCCGCACCTGGGGCTGATCCGCACCGGGCTGCTGTTCGGGCTGCTGAACGCCGCCGTGGCGCTGTGGGCGCTGTGGCTGTTTCGGCACGAGCTGCGCCAGTGGGCCGCCCACGCCGCGGCCTGCGTGCTGACCCTGGCCCTGCTGGCGGCCGGCTGGGTAGGCGCCGAGCAGATCACCACCCTGGCCGAGGACCGGCTGTACGCCGACCGCGTGGTGTTCACCCAAACCACGCCTTACCAGCGCATCGTGGTCACCCACAACCCGGGTGAAGGCCGGCCCGGGCACCGGTTGTTTCTGAACGGCAACCTGCAGTTTGCCGAGCGCGACGAGTACCGCTACCACGAGGCCCTGGTCCACCCCGCCATGGCCGCCCAGGGGGCGCCCAAGCGCGTGGCCGTGCTGGGCGGCGGCGACGGCATGGCGGTGCGCGAAATCCTCAAGTACCCCAGCGTGGGGAGCGTCACCCTGGTCGAGCTGGACCCGGCCATGACCGAGCTGTTCACGCGCGACCCGCGCCTGGCGGCGCTGAACGGCGGCGCGCTGTCCTCGCCCAAGCTGCACATCGTCAACACCGATGCGTTCAAGTGGCTGGAGGAGGCGGGCGACGTTTTTGATGTGGTGGTCGTCGACTTCCCCGACCCCACCAACTTCAACATCGGCAAGCTCTACACGCAGAGCTTCTACGCCCTGCTGGAAAAGCGCCTGTCGGCCAGCGGCTACGCGGTGGTGCAGACCACCTCGCCCCTGGTCGCGCGCCACAGCTTCTGGACCGTGGTGCGGACCATCGAGGCCGCCGGCCTGGCCACCGCGCCCTACCACGCTCATGTGCCCAGCTTTGGCGAGTGGGGCTTCGTCATCGCCAGCCGCCGGCCCTGGCGCCTGCCCACCACCTTGCCTGCCGGCCTGCGCTACCTCACGCCGCAGACCCTGCCGCTGCTGTTCGACTTTCCGGCCGACATGGCCCGCGTGCCGGCCGAGGTCAATCGGCTGTCGAACCAGGTGTTGGTGCATACGTATGAGCAGGAGTGGGGCAGGGTGATGAGATGACTTCCCCCTGTGGCGCTGGCGCGCCTTCCCCCGCTCTCTTCGGGCGGGGGACGAGCCGGCCGCTTGGGAGCGGCCCGGCGCAGCGGCTCCTCGCGTGGCCTGCTCCACGGCCTTGGAGCCCATGAAGCGCCGCTCGCTGCTGCTGAGTGCCGCCGCGCTGGCCGCCAGCGGCTGCGCCCCGCGCGACCTGGACGCCATCGAAGGCGGCTTCAACGGCATCGCCCACGAGCGCGGCCACCGGCTGCGCGTGCCCTGGCCGGATCGGGCGCCCGACGTGGTGCGGCGCACGCACACGGTGATTGCGGGCGGCGGCGTGGCCGGGCTGGCGGCGGCGCGGGCGCTGCGGCTGGCGGGGCACGAGGACTTTGCGCTGCTGGAGCTGGAGGACAGCGCTGGCGGCAACAGCCGCGGCGGCGCGGTGATGGGCATCGACTGCCCGCTGGGCGCGCACTACCTGCCCGTGCCGGGCGACGACGCACAGGCCGTGCAGGACCTGCTGGAAGAGCTGGGCCTGCGCCGCCGCGTGGCCGGGCGCTGGCAGCTGGACGAGCGCCACCTGTGCCACAGCCCGCAAGAGCGCCTGTTCTTCCGCGGCCAGTGGCAAGACGGCCTGCTGCCCCTGCAGGACGTGGGCGCCGCCACGCTGGCGCAGTACCGCCGATTTGCCGCCGCCGTGCGCGCCGCGCAATCGGCGGCGCACTACGCCATTCCGGTATGGAAATCGGCCTTTGTCGGCGTGCAATTTACCCAGGATGCTATGACTTTCGAAGCATGGCTGGGCGCCGAGGGATTGAATGATCCGCAGCTGCTGTGGTACCTGGACTACTGCTGCCGCGACGACTTTGGCGCCGGCCTGGGCGCCGTCTCGGCCTGGGCCGGGCTGCACTACTTTGCCAGCCGCCACGGTTTTCATGCCCCTGGCGAGGGCGCGGCCGACGACGAATCCGGCCTGTTCACCTGGCCACAGGGCAACGGCTGGCTCAGCGCCCAGCTGGCTGCGCCGCTGGGCGATCGCCTGCACCCCCAGCGCGTGGTGGGCCGCATCGACGTCGGGCGCCACGGCGTCACCGTGGACGTGCTCGACGTGACCACCGACCGGCTGGAGCGCTGGCAGGCGCAGCAGGCGGTGGTGGCGCTGCCGGTGAGGGTGGCCGCACGCGTGCTGCCCGCGCCACCCGCCGCGCTGCGCGCCCGCGCCGCCGCCTTGCGAACGGCGCCCTGGCTGGTGGCCAACCTGCGCCTGGCCGCCCCGCTGCAGGACCGCCCCGGCGCCGCGCCGGCCTGGGACAACGTGCTGTACGGCAGCGTGGGCCTGGGCTACGTCGACGCCATGCACCAGAGCCTGCAGCCCGTGCCGGGCCCCACGGTGCTGACCTGGTACCGCGCCCTGGGCGACGAGCCGCGCGGCCGCGCCGAGCTGCTGGAGCGCCCGTGGACCCACTGGCGCGACCAACTGCTGGCCGAGCTGGCCGTGCCGCACCCCGACCTGCCTGCCAAATTGCTGCGCATGGAGCTCACACGCTATGGCCATGCGATGGCCGTGCCGGTGCCGAGCACGCTGCGCCAACTGGCCGACTTGCGCAGCGCCGTGCCGCCCGCGCCCCGGCGCGCGCCTGTCCCCGCCCTGCGCTTTGCCGACGCGCCGCGCCTGGCTTTTGCGCACAGCGACTGGTCGGGTTACTCGGTGTTCGAGGAGGCGTTCACGCTCGGCCACGCGGCCGGCGTGGCGCTGGCCGGCCGCGAGCCGTGACGGTTGTTAACGGTTTTTAACGTATTCCCCGGCTTGAAAAGCGGGTCGGCATGCCCCAGTTGAGGCAGGGTAAGCCGCCGCGCCCCGACGGGTTTGGCGGGCCAGGCAAGAGCCTGAACCACGTCCTGCGCGGCGTGGCAATTGCTCACGCCTCTTGCACGATCCGTTCACTTTTCTTTACGCAATCGGAACACACTTTGATGGAACTTCCCACCGCCAAGTCCCCTCTGATGCAGGGTGAAGAAAGCGGGAACTGACCACCACCCTTTTTCGTTCACGCTGCCAAGCCTGCTGGCTTCAAGCCGGCTGAAAACCTGAAACGCGCTTCCTCCTCCCTCCCTCCTCCTCATTCGTTTCAGGCCGCTTCGGCAGCTTTTTTATTCTGACGCGCCGCCCGGGCCTTGTGCCCCGGCGGCGCTTCGCTTTCTACCGCTCCTCGCGCCCCATCCACTGGCGCCGGTGGCCCCAACACCATGAAAAAACCCCCTGCCTGGGTGGGCAGAGGCTGGCGGCCGAGCGGCTACTGAAAAGACGCCTCAGGCAGGCGTCTCATACCGATTGGCGTTCAAACTACAAGAACCGTTCAGGCTGAGCTTGTCGAAGCCCGGCGCGGCGTTTCGCCAAGCCTGTCCTGAGCCTGTCGAAGGGCTCAACGCGAACGGTTTGATGTTTTTGAACGCCTTTGGGTATCAGTCCCCTTCCCATGGCCGCGGAGCAGGCCAAGCCAGGAGCCGCTGCGCACGGCCGCTTCGGGGGGCGTCCTTCACCCCGGGATGGTCTCGGCGAAGCTGGGGCGCTGCATCAGGCGCTCATCCAGCAGGCGGGCCAAGTTGTCGTGGCGGGCGCGCCAGTCGAGTTGCGGAAAGCGGAAATCCAGGTAGCCCAGCGCGCAGCCCACCGCGATGTCGGCCAGGGTCATGTGGATGCCTGGCGAACACCAGGATTTGTCGGCCAGGCCGGCGCTCATGGCGGCCAGGGCGTCGTCCACCTTGCCCATTTGGCGGTCGATCCAGGCCTGGCAGCGCTCGCCGTCCTGGCGGCCGGGCCAGGTCTGCTCCAGCCGGGCCAGGATGGACGCGTCCAGCAGGCCGTCGGCCAAGGCTTCCCAGGTCTTGACCTCCACCCGCTGGCGGCCCGAAGGCGGGATCAGCTTGCCCACCGGCGACAGGGTTTCCAGGTACTCGACGATCACGCGCGAGTCGAACACCGCGTCCTGCCCGTCCATCACCAGGCAGGGCACCTTGCCCAGCGGGTTGGCCGCGCCGATCTGCGTGTCGGCGGCCCAGACGTTCTCGGGGACGAACTTGTATTCGAGTTTCTTCTCGGCCAGCACGACGCGCACTTTGCGCACGTAGGGGCTGGCCTGCGCGCCGATCAATCGCATGGACATGGGGCTGGGGTGTGTGACAGAGAGCTGGCTGATTCTAGGTCAAGGCCCCTTAAAACGCGTTGGACAGGCGGTGACTGGGGCCTTCTACAATTTCGGGATGATCCTCACACCGCTCACCGCCGTCTCGCCGCTGGACGGCCGCTACGCCGCCAAACTCCGGCCCTTGCGCCCCATCATGAGCGAGCTGGGCTACATGCAGCGCCGCGTGCAGGTCGAGCTGGCCTGGTTCGTCGCCTTGTCGGATGCGGGGTTTGCTGAATTCAAGCCACTTTCCAAAGAAGCACGTACTTACCTCGTGTCGCTGCTGACCCAGTTCTCCGAGGCCGATGGCCAGGCCATCAAGGACATCGAGAAGACCACCAACCACGACGTCAAGGCCGTCGAGTACTGGATCAAGGCCAAGTTTGAAGGCCACCCTGAGCTGCTGGCCGCCGCCGAGTTCGTGCACTTTGCCTGCACCAGCGAAGACATCAACAACACCAGCCACGCCCTGCAGCTGAAGGCCGGGCGCGACACCGTGCTGCTGCCGGGCCTGGACGCCGTGATCGCCCGCCTGCGCGAGCTGGCGCACCAGTTTGCCGACGTGCCCATGCTCAGCCGCACCCACGGCCAGACCGCCAGCCCCACCACGGTGGGCAAGGAGCTGGGTAACGTGGTCGTGCGCCTGTCGGCCGCGCGTGAGCGGATCGCGGCCGTCAGGCTGATGGCCAAGATGAACGGTGCCGTCGGCAACTACAACGCCCACCTGTCGGCCTGGCCCGACTTCGACTGGGAGGCCTTTGCCCGCCGCGTGGTCGAAACGCCCGAGCTGCCGGCCGGCGCCGACGCCAGCCAGCCCTTTGGCCTGGGCCTGACGTTTCAGCCCTACAGCATCCAGATCGAGCCACACGACTACATGGCCGAGCTGTTTGACGCCACCGCGCGCGCCAACACCATCCTGATCGACCTGGCGCGCGATGTGTGGGGCTACATCAGCGTGGGCTATTTCAAACAAAAGACCAAGGCGGGCGAGATCGGCTCGTCCACCATGCCGCACAAAGTCAACCCCATCGACTTCGAGAACGCCGAAGGCAACCTGGGCCTGGCCAACGCCATGCTGCGCCACCTGAGCGAGAAACTGCCCATCAGCCGCTGGCAGCGCGATCTGACCGATTCCACCGTGCTGCGCAACATGGGCGTGGGCCTGGGCTACGCCGTGCTGGCCTACCAGTCGCTGCTGACGGGTTTGAAC
>JAIUOM010000053.1 GCA_020161215.1 Pseudomonadota bacterium | reverse complement strand
GATCAGGAAGAACATGCGGGCGTTCACGCCGCCCAGGAACAGGATGCCCATGGCGATCACGGCGATCACCATGAAAGCCCCCATGTCCGGCTGGGCCAGCAGCAGCAAACCCACCACCGCCACCGCCACGCCCATGGGCAGCACGGCGCGGAAGAAGCGCTCCTTCACATCCATCTTGCGCACCATGTAATCGGCCGCGTACAGCAGCACCGCCAGCTTCGCCAGCTCGGACGGCTGGAAGTTGATCGGCCCCAGGCTGATCCAGCGCCGCGCGCCGTTCACCACGCTGCCGACATGCGGGATCAGCACCGCGATCAGCAGCCCCAGCGACCCCACGAACAGCCAGGGCGCGACTTTTTCCCACCAGCCCATGGGCACCTGGAACACCACCAGCGCGGCCACGAAGGACAGGAAGATCCACATCCCGTGGCGGACCGCGAAGAAGTGGGGCGAGTAGCGTGCGAAACGCGGGTTGTCGGGCAGCGCGATGCTGGCCGAATACACCATCACCAGGCCCCAGGCCAACAAGGCCACGCAGGCCCAGATCAAGGCCTGATCGAAGCCCACCACGCGTGTCGGCGTGCTGGCCGTGCGCGCGTACTCCATGCCGCTGATGCGCACCGGCAGGTCGTCGACGGGCGCGCGGGCGGCCCGGCGCTTGCGCTTGGCGGGGGTCGGCAGTGCCTCGGTCGATGCGCTCACGTCAGCGCCTCCAGTTCCACGCCTTGCGCCTGCGCCATCTCGCGCACCGCGTCGCGAAACACCTGGGCACGGTGCCCGTAGTTGCGAAACATGTCCAGGCTGGCGCATGCCGGCGACAGCAGCACGGCATCACCGGCGTGCGCCGCGGCGCGCGCCAGGGTGACGGCTTCCGGCAGCGTCGGCGCGTCCTGCAGGCGCACGCCGCTGTCGGCCAGTGCGGCGCGGATCGCCGCCGCGTCGCGCCCGATCAGCACCACCGCGCGCGCGTGGCGCGCCACCGGATCGGCCAGGGGCGAGAAGTCCTGCCCCTTGCCATCACCGCCCAGGATCACCACCAGGCGCCGCTCGGCGCCCAGGCCCTGCAGCGCCGCCACGGTGGCGCCAACGTTGGTGCCCTTGCTGTCGTCGAAATACTCCACCTCGTCCAGCACGCCGATCGGCTCGACCCGGTGCGGCTCGCCACGGTACTCGCGCAAGCCGTACAGCATCGGGCCCAGGGCGCACCCGGCGCTGCTGGCCAACGCTAGCGCCGCCAGGGCGTTGACGGCGTTGTGACGGCCCCGGATGCGCAAGGCGTCGGCCGGCATCAGGCGCTGCAGGTACAGCTCCTGCTCGACGTCCTTGCGCCGGCGCTGGGTCTCGTCGGCCTCGAAGGCCCGCACCAGCCAGGTCATGCCGTTGACAACTTCCAGGCCAAAGTCGCCCGGCCGGGTCGGCAGGTCGGCGCCAAACGTCAGCACCTGGCGCTGCGGCGGGCGCGGGCCTTTGGCCGGCTTGGTGGGGGGCTCGGGGCGCATGCCCATCACCAGCGCATCGTCGCGGTTCAGCAGCATCGTGCCCTGCTCGCCAAACACCTTGGCCTTGGCCCGCACGTAAGCCGCCATGTCACCGTGCCAATCTAGGTGATCTTGGGTCACGTTCAACACCGTCGCCGCCGTGGGCTCGAAGCCCTGCACGGCGTCGAGCTGGAAGCTGGACAGCTCCAGCACCCAGACCTCGGGCAGGGTGCCGGCTTGCAAGCTGTCCGACAGGGTGTCCAGCAAGGTCGGACCGATGTTGCCGGCCAGCACCACGCTCTTCCCCGCGCGCACCGCCAACTGACCGGTGAGCGAAGTGACGGTGGTCTTGCCGTTGGTGCCGGTGATCGCCAGCAGCTGCGGGGCATAGCCTTGCTCGTCGCGCAAGGCGCGCAGCCCCTGTGTGAACAAATCCAGTTCGCCGCCCACCGGCAGGCCGCGGTCGGTAGCCAGCGCCAGCAGCCCGGCCATCTCGGTCGGCGCCAGGCCGGGGCTGCGGTAGACCGCCTGCACCGGAGGTTCGGTGTCCAGCAATTCGGGACCCAGTGGCCCAGCGACAAACCGCGCCTGGGGCAGCTGTTCGTGCAGGGTCGGGCGCTGCGGGGGCTCGGCGCGCGTGTCGGCCACGGTCACCTGCGCGCCCTGGGCCGTGCACCAGCGCGCCATGGCCAGGCCCGAGGCCCCGAGGCCCAGCACCAGCACGTGAACGCCTTCGTAAAGCTGCATGGCGTCAGCGCAGTTTCAGGGCCGAAAGACCCACCAGGCACAGCAGCATGGTGATGATCCAGAAACGCACCACCACCTGAGTCTCGGCCCAGCCGCTTTTCTCGAAATGGTGGTGCAGCGGCGCCATCTTCAGCAAACGGCGGCCCTGGCCGTAGCGGCGGCGGGTGTACTTGAAGTAGCTGACCTGCAGCATCACCGACAGGGCCTCGACCACGAACACACCACCCATGATGGCCAGCACGATCTCTTGCCGCACGATGACGGCGATGGTGCCCAGCGCGCCGCCCAGCGCCAGCGCGCCCACGTCGCCCATGAACACCTGGGCCGGGTGGGCGTTGAACCACAGAAACGCCAGCCCCGCGCCGGCCATGGCGGCGCAGAAGATGAGCAACTCGCCCGTGCCCGGGATGTAGGGAAACAGCAGGTAGCGCGAATACACGGAACTGCCCGTGACGTAGGCAAAGATGCCCAGCGCCGAACCGACCATGATCACCGGCATGATGGCCAGGCCGTCCAGCCCGTCGGTCAGGTTGACGGCATTGCTGGAGCCGACGATGACCAGGTAGCTCAGGATCACGAAGCCGACCACGCCCAGCGGATAGCTGACTTCCTTGAAGAACGGCACCGACAGGCCCGCCGCGGGCGGCAGGTCGATGGTGAAGCCCGAGCGCACCCAGTTCACGAACAGTTCCCAGACCCGGGTGTTCGAGCTTTCGGAAATGCTGAACACGAGGTACAGCGCCGCCAGCAGACCGATCACCGACTGCCAGAAGTACTTTTCGCGCGAGCGCATGCCCTCCGGGTCCTTGTTGACCACCTTGCGCCAGTCGTCGGCCCAGCCGATGGCACCAAAGCCGAAGGTGACCAGCATCACGATCCAGACGAAGCGGTTCGACCAGTCGAACCACAGCAGGGTGGAGATGGCGATCGACATCAGGATCAGCACGCCGCCCATGGTCGGCGTGCCGCTCTTGGACAGGTGCGTCTCCATCGCGTAGCCGCGCACCGGCTGGCCGATCTTCAGCTCGGTCAGCTTGCGGATCACCCAGGGGCCGGCCACGATGCCGATCAACAGGGCCGTCATGGCGGCCATCACGGCACGGAAAGTCAGGTACTGGAAGACACGGAAAAAGCCGAACTCCGGGGACAAGCCCTGCAGCCAGGCGGCCAGATTAAGCAGCATGACCGCCCTCCTCTTGCGCGGTGGCCGAGAGCGCCTCGACCACCCGCTCCATGCGCATGAAGCGCGAACCCTTGACGGCCACGCTGGCGCTTCGTGTCAGGTGCGCACGCGCGGCCTCGGTCAGCCCCTCCACGGTCTCGACATGCTGGCCACCGCCGAAAGCCATGGCCGCGTGGATCGCCAAGGGGCCGTGCGCCAGCAGGCGGTCGATGCCGCGTTCGCGGGCGTAGGCACCCACCTCGGCATGAAAGGCCGGGCCTTGATCGCCCACTTCGCCCATGTCGCCCAGCACCAGCAGGCGCGGAGCGGGCAATTCGGCCAGCACGTCGATGATGGCGCGCACCGAATCGGGATTGGCGTTGTAGCTGTCGTCGACCAGGGTGACGACGCGTCCGCGCTGGCGCAGCAGCACGGTGCGCGAACGGCCCTTGACCGGCCGAAACGTCGACAACCCCTCGGCCATGGCGGCAAGTGGCGCACCGGCCGCTGCCGTGCAAGCCAGGGCCGCCAAGGCGTTGCGCAGGTTGTGACGGCCGGCCACGTGCAGATCAAACGCCACGGTGCCGGCCGGCACACCGGCCTCGGCCTGCCAATGGTCGCCCAGCCAGTTGGCGCGGCGCAGGGTGACGCCCCCGGATTGCTCTCCAAATGAGAGCACATGTCGATGATTGGACGCCGACATCCACAGGTTTTCGTACACATCTCCGGCCGGAAACACGGCCGTGCCGCCGGGGCGCACGTGGGCCAGCACGCTGCCGTTTTCGCGCGCCACGGCCTCCACGCTGGCCATGAACTCCTGGTGCTCACGCTGGGCGTTGTTGACCAGACCGACGGTGGGCTGGGCGACGCCGGCCAGGTAGTCGATCTCGCCGGGGTGGTTCATGCCCAGCTCGACCACCGCCACGCGGTGCTCTGCGCGCAAGCGCAGCAGGGTCAGCGGCAGGCCGATGTCGTTGTTGAAGTTGCCCTCGGTGGCCAGCGCCGCCTCGCCCTGCCAGACGCGCAGGATCGAGGCCACCATCTGCGTCACCGTGGTTTTGCCGTTGCTGCCGGTGACGGCGATCAGCGGGCCGTCAAACCGCTGGCGCCAGTGGCGCGCCAGATCCCCCAGGGCCAGGCGGGTGTCGGGCACGCGCACGCCGGGCAGACCGGCGGCGGCCAGCTTTTCTTCGGCGTCCAGGGACACCAGCGCGGCGACGGCGCCGCGCGCGGCGGCCTCGGCCAGGAAGTCGTTGGCATCGAAACGCTCGCCCTTGAGCGCCACGAACAAATCACCCGACCGCAGCGTGCGGGTGTCGCTGTGCACGCGCGCGATGCGCCGTGCGCCGTCACCCGACAGCTGCGCGCCCGGCAGCGTCTGGGCGATCTCGGCGAGCGTGAGGTCCATCGGGCTCATGCCGCGGCCCCTTCGGCGCGCCATGCGCGACGCGCCAAGGCCTGGCGCGCCTCGGCCTGATCGGAGAAGGGACGGCGCACGCCGGCCACTTCCTGGTAGTCCTCGTGGCCCTTGCCGGCGATCAGCACCACGTCGGCCGGGGCGGCCTGCGTTAGCGCTTGGGCGATGGCGGCGGCGCGGTCGGGTTCGATGCGCACGCCCGCGGGGCGCGCCAGGCCGGCGACGATCTGGTCGATGATGGCTTGCGGTGGCTCGTGGCGCGGGTTGTCGCTGGTGATCAGCACCGCGTCCGCTCCGGCCTCGGCGGCGGCCCCCATCAGCGGACGCTTGGCGGCATCGCGGTTGCCGCCGCAGCCGAACACGCACCACAGCCGGCCGCCCCGTTGCGCGGCCAGCGGGCGCAGCGCGGCCAGGGCCTTGTCCAGCGCGTCGGGCGTGTGGGCGTAGTCGATCACGGCCAGCGGCGCGCCGGGCGCGCCGACCTGCTCCATGCGGCCGGGCACGGCCGGCAGCTCGGTGCAGGCGCGCACGGCATCGGCCAGCGGCACGCCGAGCGCGCGCAAGCAGCCCAACACCCCCATCAGGTTGGCGGCGTTGTGCTCGCCCACCAGCGGGGTGTCGATGGTCAGTGGGGCGGCGGCGCCCTCGTGCACCCGCCAGCGCAGGCCGCGCTCACCCAGGCCGAGATCGCTGGCGCGCAAGCGCGCCGGCTGGGCAAGGGACACGGTCCACACCTCCAGGCCACGCGCGGCGGCGTGCTCGGCCAGCGCCGGGCCGCGGGCATCGTCCAGGTTGACCACCGCCGCGCGCAGGCCAGGCCAGT
Source organism: Pseudomonadota bacterium (assembly GCA_020161215.1). Lineage (GTDB taxonomy): Bacteria > Pseudomonadota > Gammaproteobacteria > Burkholderiales > Burkholderiaceae_C > Ottowia. The sequence goes on along the minus strand of JAIUOM010000053.1, from coordinate 20,328 downwards.
CGAACAGCGCCGCCTTGGCAGCCCAGTAGGCGTCCATGCTGCCGTGGTAATCGAGGTGGTCCTGCGTGAAGTTGGTGAACATCGCCACCTCCAGCGCGGTGCCGTCCAGCCGGTGCTCGGCGATGCCGATCGACGAGGCTTCGATGGCGCAGCTCTTCACGCCGCTGTCGGCAAACTCACGCAGCGCCTGCTGCAACAACACGGGATCGGGGGTGGTGAGGCCGTTGTACCGTGCTTCTGGCGCGATGCCAATGCCCAAAGTACCGATCAGTCCGCATGGGGACAGCCTGGTCAGCTGCAATTTTGAGAGCACCCAGGACAACCACCAGGCGCACGAGGTCTTGCCGTTGGTGCCGGTGATGGCCAGCATCCGGACCTGGCGCGAGGGCGCCTGGTAGTAGGCCGCGGCCAGCGGGCCGGTGGCGGCCTTCAGGCCGGGGTAGCTGGCGACGTCGGGGCCGCTGAAGCCGAACGCCTCGGCCCCGTCGCGCTCAACCAGGCAGGCGCTGGCGCCCTGAGCCAGCGCGGCCGGCACATGGCGCCGCCCGTCGGTGGCGGCGCCCGGCCAGGCGATGAAACCGTCGCCCGGGCCGACCTGGCGGCTGTCGGTGCGCAGTTGGCCGCTGACGCGCGCGCGCAGCCAGTGCGCGGCTTCCCGCGGATCGTGCAAGGTGCTTGGGGGCGTGCTCAAAACGACTCCTGCACCTGCTCGGCGACGATGGCCGGCTTGACCGCCAGATCCGGCTGCACGCCCATGATGCGCAGGGTCTGCTGCACCACCTCGCTGAACACCGGGGCGGCCACCAGGCCACCAAAATACTGCCCGTTGCTGGGTTCGTCGATCATCACCGCCACCACCACGCGCGGCTGCTCGATCGGTGCCAGGCCAGTGAACCAGGCCCGGTATTTGTTGCTGGCGTAGCCCTTGCCGACCTGCTTGTGCGCGGTGCCGGACTTGCCGCCGACCGAGTAACCCACGGTCTGCGCGCGCTGGCCGGTGCCGCCCGGTCCGGCGGCCAGTTGCAGCATCTTGCGCACGGAGCGCGCGGTCTTGGCCGAAAACACCGGCGTGCCCTGCACCTCGCCGTCGGGCTTCTTGACCAGCGTGGCCGGGATGACCTGGCCGTCGTGGGCGAAGGCGGTGTACGAATGCGCCATCTGAAACAGCGAGGCCGACAGCCCGTAGCCGTAGGCCATGGTGGCCTGCTCGACCGGCCGCCAGTTCTTCCAGGGCCGCACCCGGCCCACGGCGGCGCCGGGGAAGGCCAGTTCCGGCTTCTGGCCGTAGCCCAACGCCGTGTAGGTGGTCCACATCTCCTGCGCCGACAAGCGCTGGGCGATCTTCAGCGCGCCGACGTTGCTGGATTTCTGCACCACGCCCTCGACGGTGAGCAGACCGTAGTTGTGCGTGTCGCGGATGGTGAACCTGTCGAGCTGGTAGTGCCCGGGCGCGGTGTTGATCGGCGTCTGCGGCGTGACGCGACCGGCCTCCAGCGCCATGGCCACGGTGATCGGCTTCATGGTCGAGCCGGGCTCGAAGGTGTCGGTGATGGCGATGTTGCGCAGCTGGGCGCCGGTCAGGTTGCGACGGTTGTCCGGGGTGTAGCTGGGGTAGTTGGCCAGAGCCAACACTTCGCCCGTCTGGGCGTCCAGCACCACCGCGCTGCCCGACTTGGCCTTGTGGGCGACCACCGCGTCGCGCAGGCGCTGGTAGGCGAAGAACTGCACCTTGGAATCGATCGACAGCTGGATGTCCTGGCCGTCCACCGGGGGCACTTCGTCGCCGACGGCCTCGACCACCCGGCCGAGCCGGTCCTTGATGACCCGGCGCGAACCGGCCTTGCCCGACAACTCTTTCTCGAACGACAGCTCGGCGCCTTCCTGGCCGCGGTTCTCGACCCCGGCAAAGCCCACCACGTGCGCGGCGGCCTCGCCCTCGGGGTATTTGCGCTTGTATTCCTTGCGCTGGTAGATGCCGCCGATCTTCAGCTCGGCGATCTGCTTGGCGATGGGCTCGTCGACCTGGCGCTTGAGCCAGACGAAGGTTTTGTCCTCGTCGCTGAGGCGGCGGTTCAGCTCGGTCAGCGGCATGTCCAGCAGGCGCGCCAACTGGCGCAGCTTGTCCGGGTTGCGCTCCACGTCCTCGGGAATCGCCCAGATGCTGGGCGCCACCACACTGGAGGCCAGCAGCAGGCCGTTGCGGTCGAAAATGCGGCCGCGGCTGGCCGGCAGCTCCAGGGTGCGCGCGAAGCGGACCTCGCCCTGGCGCTGGAAAAAGGCGTTGTCGAACACCTGCACGTAGGCGGCGCGGGCAATCAGGGCGAAAAACGCCACGGCCAAGCCGGCGACGATGAACTTGCTGCGCCAAACCGGCGTCTTGGCCGTCAGCAGCGGGCTGGAGGTGTACCGCAGATCTTTCATGGCCTGGTGCCTCCGGCCGCATCCGCCGTGCCGCCGGTGATGGCCGCCGACGAGCTGACGTACTCGGTGATGGCGGGCGTGACGGAGCGCATGGCCAGCTTCTCCCTGGCCAGTTTCTCCACCCGCAAGGAGGTCGCGGCGGCGCGCTTTTCCACTTCCAGACGGCCGCGCTCGGTGTCCAGCCGGTGCGCCTCGGCCACCGCCCGGTCCAGCTCGGTGAACAGCCGGCGCGAGTCGTACTGCACGCGCACCAGGTACATCGCCGAGACGATCACGGCGACCAGCAACACGATGGACAGCCGTGTCATCATGCCGGCGCCTCCGTGCGCTCGGCCACGCGCAAGATGGCGCTGCGCGCGCGCGGGTTGGCGGCCACCTCGGCCTCGGACGGGCGCACGCGCCCAAGCGCGCGCAGCAGCGTCGGCGCGGGCTCGGCAAACGGCGCGCGGCGGTCCACCACCGCGCGCGAATGGCGCGCGATGAACTGCTTGACGATGCGGTCTTCCAGCGAATGGAAGCTGATCACCACGAGCCGGCCTCCGGGTTGTAGAACGTGCAAACTGGCCTTCAACGCTTGTTCGAGCTCCTCAAGCTCGGCGTTGACGAAAATCCGAACAGCCTGAAATGTGCGCGTTGCAGGGTTCTGGCCCGGCTCGCGGGTTTTGACCGCGCCAGCCACGAGTTCGGCCAGTTCAGCGGTGGTTGCAAGAGCGCCCCGTGTCTGTCGGCGCGCGACAATCGCCTTTGCAATGGCGACAGCAAACCGTTCTTCGCCGTAGTCACGTACCACCTCCGCGATGTGTCGCTCGCTGGCCTCGGCCAACCATTCGGCCGCGCTCTGCCCGCGCGTCGGGTCCATGCGCATGTCCAGTGGGCCGTCGCCACGAAAAGAAAAACCCCGTGCGGGGTTGTCGATCTGTGGCGAGCTGATGCCCAAATCCATCAGCACCCCCGCCAGGCTGCCCGGCGGCTGCTCGCCCAGGGCCGCGAAGCCCTGATGCAAAATGGAAAACCGCGTGTCCTGGATGCGCGCGGCCTCGGCCAGCGCCTCGGGATCCTTGTCGTAGGCCAGCAGACGGCCCCGCGGGCCCAGGCGCTCCAGAAGCCGGCGCGCATGGCCCCCCCGACCGAACGTGGCGTCCACGTAGCGGCCCTCGGGGTCCGTGACGAGCGCTTCGACCGCCTCGTTCAGCAGGACCGTGGTATGCGACCATGTGTTCACCCGTCTCCCACCAAATCAGAACGCGAAGTCCTCGAACGCCTCGGGCATGCCGGCCTGCATGGCTTCGGCTTCCTTGGCTTCGTAGGTGGCCTTGTCCCACAGCTCGAAATGCTGACCCATGCCCAGCAACATCGCGTCGCGCGTCAGGCCGGCGGCCTGGCGCAGCTCGGGCGACACCAGCACACGACCGGTGGCGTCCATGTCCACGTCCATGGCGTTGCCCAGAAAAATGCGCTTCCACCACTGGGCGGACATGGGCAGCTGTGCGATGCGCTCGCGGAATTTCTCCCATTCGGGCCGGGGAAACACCATCAGGCAGCCGTGCGGATGCTTGGTCAGCGTCAGCTGTCCGCCCGCCTCGGCGAGCAGCACGTCACGGTGCCGGGTCGGCACGGACAGCCGCCCCTTGGCATCCAGACTCAACGACGACGCACCTTGAAACACCCGAATTCCCTGTTGTCAAAAATTCCGCAATGAAATAGTGACACCACTTTTCACCACTAAATTGCACTTTTTTGCACTGTAGCAGGAAAACCTTTGACCGCAAGGCACGAGAACAAATTATTTCAATGAAATCAAGACCTTAGCCACCTTATCCACCCGTTATTCAAGCCGAAAAGTGCTTTGAAATGAGCAACTTAGGATCGATAGTCAAAGTAAGCCCAGGCGCCGGCACGGCAGGCAAGCGGACGCCGAAGGCGTGAAAAAAGCCCAGTCTGCGGCGATGCAGCTGGACTTGGGGCGGGGGGCGCTGGGGTGGCCCCGCGGCGGTTACTCAGAGAATGTAGCGCGAGAGGTCTTCGTCGCGACTGAGCGCGCCCAGGCGTTCGTCCACGTAGGCGGCGTCGATGGTCACGGTCTGGCCTTCCAACCGGGCGGCGTCGAAACTGATCTCGTCGAGCAGGCGCTCCATGACGGTGGCCAAGCGGCGCGCGCCGATGTTCTCGGTCGATTCGTTGACGGCGTGGGCGATGCCGGCCAGACGCGAGATGCCCTCTGGCGTGAAGCTCAGCACCACCCCCTCGGTGGCCAGCAGGGCCTGGTATTGCCGCACCAGGGACGCATCGGTCTGGGTCAGGATGGCCTCGAAATCCTGTACCGACAGCGAGCTGAGCTCGACCCGGATCGGCAAGCGTCCCTGCAGTTCGGGAATCAGGTCGCTGGGTTTGGCCAGGTGAAAGGCGCCAGAGGCGATGAACAGCACGTGGTCGGTGCGCACCATGCCGTACTTGGTGCTGACGGTGGTGCCTTCGATCAGGGGCAGCAGGTCGCGCTGCACGCCCTGGCGCGACACCTCGGCGCCACTGCCGCCGCCCTCGCCGCCACGCGAGGCGACCTTGTCGATCTCGTCGATGAAGACGATGCCGTTCTGCTCCAGGCTCTGCACCGCCTGGACGCGGATTTCCTCTTCGTTGACCAACTTGCCGGCCTCCTCGTCGACCAGCAGCTTGAACGCCTCGCCGATCTTCACGCGGCGCATCTTGCGCCGGCCGGCGCTCAGGTTGCCGAGCATGCCCTTGAGCTGCTCGGCCATGTCTTCCATGCCGGCCGGGCCCATGATCTCCATGGTGGGCGCGGGCTGGGCCAACTCCAGCTCGATCTCCTTGTCGTCGAGCAGGCCCTCGCGCAGCTTCTTGCGAAACGCCTGGCGCGCGGCACTGTCCGCGGGGGGATCGCCACCGCCGTCGGTGCTCCGGGCGGGCGGAATCAGCACGTCGAGGATGCGGTCCTCGGCCAGATCCTCGGCGCGCGTGCGATGCTGGCGCATGGCCTGCTCGCGCTCTTGCTTGACGGCCATCTCGGCCAGGTCGCGAATGATGGCGTCGACGTCCTTGCCGACATAGCCCACCTCGGTGAACTTGGTGGCCTCGACCTTGATGAACGGCGCGCCGGCCAGCTTGGCCACGCGGCGCGCGATCTCGGTCTTGCCGACGCCGGTGGGGCCGATCATCAGGATGTTCTTGGGCGTGATCTCGGGGCGCAGTTTTTCGTCCACGCGCTGGCGCCGCCAGCGGTTGCGCAGGGCAATGGCCACGGCGCGCTTGGCGTCTTGCTGGCCGACGATGTGGCGGTCGAGCTCGGAGACGATCTCCTGGGGGGTCATGGAAGACATGTGGACAACGAGTTGAGTGGGTTTCATGCCGTTTGCCGGCATGCTGCAATCCTGAGTAGCTATAAATTTGATAGCTTTGAAAGACTCACAAAATCTCGACGGTGTGCTGCATGTTGGTGTAGATGCACAGTTCGCCGGCGATTTCCAGCGCCTTCTTGACGACCTGGTCGGCGGGCAGCTCGGTGTGGTCGAGCAGCGCCTTGGCGGCGGCCTGGGCATAGGCGCCGCCGGAGCCGATGGCCACCAGGCCGTGCTCCGGCTCCAGCACGTCGCCGTTGCCGGTGATGATCAGGGAGGTCTCGCGGTCGGCCACGGCCAGCATGGCCTCCAGGCGGCGCAGCACGCGGTCGGTGCGCCAGTCCTTGGTCAGCTCGATGGCGGCACGTGCCAGGTGGCCCTGGTGCTTCTCGAGCTTGGCCTCGAAGCGCTCGAACAGGGTGAAGGCGTCGGCCGTGGCGCCGGCGAAGCCGGCCAGCACCCTGCCATGGTGCAGCTTGCGCACCTTGCGTGCCGTGCCCTTGACGACGATGTGGCCCAGCGTGACCTGGCCGTCGCCCCCGATGGCCACTTGCCAGCCTTCGGGCGTTTGACGCCGCACACTGACGATGGTCGTGCCGTGAAATGGTTCCATGGGCGCTCAAATGGGGATGGTTGGTGGGTTCTCAAGGCACCGCGAACGCGTGCCATGGGTCTCGGACGGGTCAACGCCGCGCGGCGCATCAGCTCGACGGCCCGGTGCTTGTCGAAGGGCCTGCCGCGCCCGGCCACCGGGCGTCAGTCGCGGCGCAGCGTGATGCGAGCCACCTCGTTGATGCCGATCACGCAAAAGAACGCCGCCACCAGGCGGTTGACCTGCAGGAAGCTGATCTGCTGGCCTTCGGCCTGTTGCGCCGTGGCCCAATTCAGCAGGTCGCCGGCGGCGCCGAAATCGACCCGCCTCAAGCCGCGGCAATGAAATTCGAGGAACAGCGGGGCCGAGCGCCCCTGGGGCGGCGCGGCCGGTTTCAGCGCGGCGTCGGCGCTGCCCAGGATGTCGCCCTTCAGATCGACTTTCAGCACCCCGCCGTCCAGCATCGAGGTGGTTCCGGTGGGGGGCACCGTGGTGGCGTACTCGCTGGGCCGGGTGCTGTCGATTTCGAATTCGCCCGGCGGCAGGGTCAAGCCTTCCTCGCCGACGCGGGTGTAGATGCACTTGGGCGCCTCCCAATCGGGCGGCGAGACTTCGTAGGTGACGCAGTAGTTCAGGGCGGTGATCTCAAACTCGTCCATCATGCCCATCACCCGCAGCAGCGCCAGGCGGGTCAGCCACCAGCCCTGGTCGATCGTGCGGTCGTCGGATGGCGCCTGCTCGGTCAACACGTCCAGCAACTGCTCGCCACCGCGAAACCGCAACGGCACCTGCGCGCTGGCCCAGCTCTGCAGCACGCCGTGCAGCGCCGACAGCGCCGTCGGGTCCACCGATTTCAGGTGCTGCCAGTCCAGGCGCCAGGGGGGCGGATGGCGCGCCAGGTTGGCTTTCAGGACGGCAATCGACTGGGTGCCCAGCACCGAGGGACTGGCCCAGTGGAAAGCGCCTTCGTTGATGGCCAGCGTCGGTTCGCTCGCCAGCGGAATCTGCACCGTCGCCTCGGTCGAAGTCGACCACTGCGGGGCGGAGCGCCCGAAGCGCGCCGCGAACCCCAGCGCCGCATCGTCGAACTTGGCCTGCTCGCCGGCGGCACGGTAAAGATCGAACAGCGTCAGCCAGGTCTCGATATCGTCGCGCTGGCGGCCACCCTCGCGCAGCAGCTCCAGCAACCCGGCCTCGGCCCCTTCGGTGTCGCCGTTGGCGAAGCGAATCGCGGCTTCCTCGATGTCCGGGTCGTGCGTGTCCCGCGCCAGCCGTTCCTGCTGTGGCGGCGCGCTCGGCCCAGCCGGGGCGAGCGCGGCGGCGGCCACGGGCGGCGGCACCGTGGTCGCCGCCGTGCCGGGGCCAGTCGCTTCCGCGGCACGGCCGGCGGGCGGCGGTACTGGCGCCGTGGTCTCGGTCGACGCCAGCTGCGTCATGGTCATGGTGGGGGCGAAGCCACGGGTCTGCCCCGGCGCATGCGGCGTGGTCGGCGGGAACGTCCGACCGGACAGCGTCGCGGCCGGGCCGCCCCCGGCGGCGGCCTGCGCCAGGCCCGCGGGCGTGGCGTCGGGCCGCTCGGAGGGTGGAATCAATTGCGTCGCGTCGCTGCCCGTGGTGGCCGGGGCCGAGGTGCTGGAGCCGTCGGACTTGCGCTTGAACCAGGCGCGCGACATCTGGGCTTCGATCTCGTCGATCTTCTTGAGCGTCTGCTCGCGTTCATCCAGGTTGGCGGGAATGCTGCTGGCGTAGGACGGCGGACCGGCCGCTTCCAAATCAGGCACCGGCAGCTCGCGGCGGCGGATCTTGCGCAGCATGTCGAACTCGCGGTTGCGCACGAAATCGTTGCGGCGCTTGCGCTCGACCATGGCCTTGAGCGCGGCGCGGGAATCGGCGGCGGAACTCTCGGGTTCGGGGCGGTCCAGATCCGACCACTGGGTGGTCGGGCTCTTGACGAACTTGACCACCTTGGACAGCAGCCCGCCGTTGCCGGCGCCGGTCTCCTTCTCGTTGCTCATGACCGGGCCCCCGTCACGCGGTCGGCCCCGGTCGAACGCGCACCCACCGGCCGCGCCACCGGCGTGTCAGGCGCGCGAGGCAAGAGGCTGCGAACGGCGGCACGCACACTCAGTCACCAAACATCTTCTGCTTGAGTTCGCGGCGCTGTTGCGCCTCCAGGGACAGCGTGGCGGTGGGGCGCGCCAGCAGGCGCGGCACGCCAATCGGCTCGCCGGTCTCGTCGCAGTAGCCGTAGTCGCCGGCGTCGATGCGGCCGATCGACTGCTCGATCTTCTTGAGCAGCTTGCGCTCGCGGTCGCGCGTGCGCAGCTCCAGGGCGTGCTCTTCCTCGATGGTGGCGCGGTCGGCCGGGTCCGGCACGACCACGGTGTCGTCGCGCAGGTTCTCGGCGGTCTGACCGGCATTGGCCAGGATGTCGTCCTTGAGCTGCACCAGTTTCAGCCGGAAGAAGGCGAGCTGCTTGTCGTTCATGTACTCGCTGTCGGGCATGGCGACGACTTCGGCGTCGCTCAGCTCCTCGGCGGACTTGGTCTTCCAGTTGTTGAGCAGGCGCGGATCCTTCTTGACGGGGATGGCAACAGGCACGACGGCGGTGGCGGACATAGGTATAGGTAAATCTTTGACTCTGGGCGATGGGGAAGCGGCCGAGACAGGCGACGACGTGACTTCAGCCGGCCGCGCTCGTGGTCGGGCCGGGGAACTGGCCTGCGGCTGGACCACGTCGGCCCCCTCGGGGGCCTTACGGGTCGGTGTGGCCTTGGTCTTGGCCGGGCTTTTGGCAGCCGCAGTTTTCACGTCGATCGTCTCCTGTCGAGGCAGTCGCCACCCAGCGCCTGCCGAAACCGACTGTATACCGAATGCAGCCGCTGGTCTGCCCGCTGGTCAGCCAAAGGCGGACATTTCGTGCACTTGGACCGTGTCGGCTGGACAACGGGGACGGCGGCGATTGTAGCCACCCCGCCGCCGAGGTGTTCCTAGGGGCATCCAGCGTGGCGCGCCACCAACGTTTACACCAGGCACTGCTCCAGTCCCTGGGTAAGGATGTCGCGCGGCAAATCGATGCCGATGAACACCAGCCGGCTCTCGCGCGCTTCGCCTTCCTTCCAGGCCGGCCCCAGGTCGCTGCCCATGAGCTGGTGCACGCCCTGGAAGATGACCTTGCGCTCGCTGCCCTTCATCCACAGCACGCCCTTGTAGCGCAGCATGCGCGGGCCGTAGATGTTGACGATGGCGCCCAGGAAATCCTCCAGCTTCGCCGGATCAAACGCGCGCTGGCTGCGGAACACGAAGCTCTTGACGTCGTCGTCGTGGTGATGGTGGTGGCCGTGCGCGTGCCGGTGCGAGGGGTGGTCGCAGTGCTCGCCGTGCTCATGGTCGTGGTCGTGGTGATGCGCGTGCTCGTCCTCGGCCTGCAAAAAAGCCGGGTCGATATCCAGCTTGGCGTTCAGATTGAAGCCGCGCAAATCCAGCACCGCGCCCAGCGGCACCTCGCCAAAATGCACCACCTGCTGCGGCGCGCGCGGGTTCATGTGCTTCAGGCGGTGCTGCAGCGCGTCCAGATCCTCGGCGTCGACCAGATCGGCCTTGCTGATGAAGATCTGGTCGGCAAACCCCACCTGGCGCTGGGCTTCCAGGCGGTCGTTGAGCTGCTGGGCGGCGTGCTTGGCGTCCACCAGGGTGATGATGGCGTCGAGCAGGTAGCTTTCGGCGATCTCGTCGTCCATGAAAAAGGTCTGCGCCACCGGGCCGGGATCGGCCAGGCCGGTGGTCTCGATCACCACGCGCTCGAAATCCAGCTCGCCCTTGCGCTTCTTGGCGGCCAGGGTGGCCAGGGTTTCGCGCAGGTCCTCGCGGATCGAGCAGCAGATGCAGCCGTTGCTCATCTGGATGATCTGCTCGTCGGTATCGTTGACCAGGATGTCGTTGTCGATATTCTCCTCACCGAACTCGTTTTCGATGACGGCGATCTTGCGGCCGTGCGCCTCGGTCAGCACGCGCTTGAGCAGCGTGGTCTTGCCCGAGCCGAGGAAGCCGGTCAGGATGGTGGCGGGGATCAGGGACATGGTGCATGTGGGGCGCGGCCGGGTCCACAAGGGCCGGCGGCGCGCGCGCAGGACAAAAAAAGCAGTGTAGTCCCAAGCCGGGCACGGCGCACCTGACCTGGGTTGGGTTCCGCCAACCCACCATAGAACTCCTGAATTGATAGCTACTCAGGATTCACCAACGCCGACCAACGGTCAATTTGATTCAAAACCGCCCGCCCGACGGCGCCGCGCCGACCGGCTCAATCGGGCTTGCGCACCACCACCAGGCCCTTCAGGTACTCGCCCTCGGGAAACGCCAGGCTCATCGGGTGGTCCGGCGCCGCGCCCAGGCGCTGGGCGATGTAGGCGTCCACCCCGGCGTCGGCGCCGGCCGAGGCCACGATCTTGTGGAACAAATCGGCGCTGATGCCGCCCGAGCAGGAAAAGGTGAACAGCTCGCCCCCCGGCGCCAGCAGTTTCAGCGCCAGGCGGTTGATGTCCTTGTAGGCGCGGGCGGCGCGCTCGGCGTGGGCCACGGTGGGCGCCAGCTTGGGCGGATCGAGCACGATGGCGTCGAAGCGCTCGCCGGCCGCCAGCATCTCGCGCAGGGCGGCGTTCACGTCGGCGTCCAGAAAGCGCGCCCGCGCCGGGTCGAACCCGTTGTCGGCCACGTTGGCGCGCGCCAGGGCCAGTGCCGGCGCCGAGGAGTCGATGGAAACCACCTCCCCGGCCACGCCGGCCTCGCGCAGGCCCTGCAGCGCGGCCACGCTGAAGCCGCCGGAATAGCAGTAGCAGTTCAGCACCCGGCCAAAGCCGCGCTGGCGGGCGTGCGCGGCCAGCAGGGCGCGGTTGTCGCGCTGGTCCAGGTAAAAGCCCGTCTTGTGCCCGTGGGCGATGTCCAGGCGCAGGCGCCAGCCGTGCTCGCGCAGTTGCAGCTCGGTCGGCCCTTGGCCGCGCAGCCAGTCGGTGGCCTCGGGCAGGCCCTCCAGCTGGCGCACGGCGGCGTCCGAGCGCTCGTACAGCCGGGTCAGGCCGGTGTGGGCCAGCAGGGCGTCGGCGATCACCGGCTTGAAGCGCTCCACCCCGGCGCTGCCGAATTGCGCCACCAGGGTGTCGCCGTAGCGGTCCACGATCAGGCCGGGCAGGCCGTCGGCCTCGCCGTGGATCAGGCGCCGGCCGTCGCTGTCGATGGCCCACAGGTCACGGGCGCGCAGGGCCCGCGCGCAGGCCGCGGCGATGAACTCGGCGTCGATGCGCTGCCCCTCGTCGAAGCTCCAGGCCCGCACGCGGATGCGCGAGGCCGGGCTGAACGCACCCCAGGCCAGGAACTGCTCGTCGCTGGAGACGACGCGCACCGTCTCGCCCACGTCGCCCCCGCCCTTGGCGATGGCCGACTCGAACACCCAGGGGTGGCGCCGCAACAGGGAACGCTCGCGCCCGGGGCGCAGTCGGATGGTTTTCATGGCGCCGATTGTGCCCACGCCGCCCGGCCCGCCGACGGTGTCCGGTCCGCCTCGCCCGATGGTGAGGCTTTTCACGCGCGGGCCCGAGGCATACACTTCCCCGGCCTTGACACCTTGGAGGGAGCCCACGTGATGAAAAAGATCCGCGCCCTGGTCCTGCTGGCGGCCCTGTCGGCCTTGGCCCTCAACGCCCAGGCCCGCAAGTTCATCCTGGGGGTCAGCGAAGGCACCTCTGGCGGCACCGACCATGCCCGGGTGCTGCTCAAGTACGGCGGCCTGGCCGGCGTCATCGAGCGGGCGCTGGGCGGCGCGCACAGCGTGGACGTGATCTTCGTGCGCGAATTCGCCCAGTTGGAGGAAGGCATGAAGACCGGCCGCCTGGACCTGGTGATGGCCCGCCCCAGCGACTACCCGGCGCGCGGCCTGCGCGACTACGGTTACCACTACGTGGCCAGCGCCAAGCCGGATGGCCAGTGCTTCATCATGGTCGGCAAGGATTCGCCGCTCAAGAAACTGGCCGACATCCGGGGGCAGAAGATCGTCATGCCCGAGAAAGTGGCCTACATGACCAAGCTGTGCACCGCCGAGCTGCGCGACCAGGGTATCGATCTGGCCAAGGAGAAGATCACCTACGTGCGCGAGCAGGAGGCGGTGATGTTCTACGTCAACAACGGCTTCGGCAGCGTGGGCGCGGTGGCCTCGTACTCGGGCGCCTCGCGCAAGTGGCTCAAGGACGGCGGCGTGGTGCTGCACAAGAGCGTGACGCAGCCGTACTTTCCCCTGATCGCCGGCAAGGCCCTGGCACCCGACCAAATCGCCGCGATCCAGAGGGCGCTGACCGGCCTGCCCGGCGCGCCGGAAGGCCCGGAAGTGCTGTCGGCGGTCGGCATCCAGGGCTTTGACACCGGCACCGAGGCCAAGTTGCGCCAGTTGCTCGACTGGCTGGGCTGCACCGGCGACGCCTGCGCCGGCAACAAGAAATAGCCGCGGGCGGCGCGCGCCGGCCTCAGTCTTTTCGCCGCGCACGCGGGTGCGCCGCGTCGTAGGCCTTGGCCAGGTGCTGAAAATCGAGCCGCGTGTAGACCTGCGTGGTGCCGATGTTGGCGTGGCCCAGCAGTTCTTGCACCGCGCGCAAGTCGCCGCTGGACTGCAGCAGATGGCTGGCGAACGAGTGGCGCAGCACGTGCGGGTGCACCGAGGTCGGCAGGCCGGCCAGCCCAGCGCGCCGGCGCAGGCGCTGCCACACCGACTGGGTGGTGAGCCGCGTGCCATGGCGGCCGATGAACAAGGCCTGGGCCGCGTCCGCGTGCGGCACCACCTGCCCGCGCACCGCCAGCCAATCGCCCAGCGCCTGCAGCGCCGCGCGGCCCAGCGGCACGCCGCGGCGCTTGCCACCTTTGCCCTGTACCTGAACGTCGGCGGCCTGCAGGTCGATCCAGCCGCGCCCGGCGCGCAAGGTGGCGTCGCTGGCGGCCATGTCCAGCTGGGTCAGCTCGGCCACGCGCAGGCCGCTGCCGTACAGCAGCTCGACCATGGCCTTGTCGCGCCGGTCGAGCCAGGGGTCGTCGTCCTCGGCGACGAAATCGGCCAGCTGCATGGCCTCGTCCACGCCCAGCGCCTTGGGCAAGGGACGCGGTTGGCGCGGGGCCCGCACGTCCTGCACCGGGTTGGCCGCGATCACGCCGCCACGCCCCAGCCAGCGGTAAAACCCGCGCCAGCCGGACAAAATCAGCGCGATGCCGCGCCCGCTGCGCCCGCCGGCGTGCATCTGCGCCACCCAGCGGCGCACGTGGTGCGGCTGCACGGCCGTCAGCGCCACGCCGGCGGCCGCGGCCTGCGCGGCCAGTTTCTCCAGATCCAGCCGGTACAAGGTGACGGTGCGCTCGGCCAGGCGCTTTTCGGTGTGCACGTGCGTCAGGTAGCGCTCGATCAAAGCCTGATCGGCGGCCGACACGGCGGGCGGTGGGGCCTCTTGCATGCTACTTAATTAATAGCTATTCAGGATAGTTGGACGCCGGCCACCGGCCTGTTTGACCTGAAAACGCGTCAGTCGCGCAGGCGCGACAGCGCCGCGCCGGCCAACTCGCCGATGCGCTCCAGAAAATCGGTGGCCATGCCGGCCTGGTAGCGCTGGCTGTCGGGCGAGGCCAGCAGCAGCAGCCCGAAGGCGGGTGCGGTCGGCGCCGCGCGCAGCGGAATCAGGGTCAGCGAGGCGGCGGCCTGCGGATCGTCCAGCCACTGCACCGCGTCAAAACCCACGTTCACGCCGCAGTACGGCGTGGTCAGCGAGCTGGCCAGGATGCGGATGTCCTCGCTGGCGCCCTGGGCGAAGGGCTCGCCGGCGTAGACCTCGGCCACGTCCCAGACCTTCAGCGCGGCCTGCGGCACGCTGAACTGGGCTTTCATCTCGCTCACCAGCACCGCCGGCAGATCGACCGGACGCGCCACCAGGAACAGCTGGCGCGACCAGCGCTGCAGCTTGTCGCCGATCAGCATGTTCTCGGTGCCGTGGCGCATCATCTCCATCAGGCGCAACTCCAGCACCTTGATCTTCTCGCGCAGCATCTCGGCCTGGCGCTCTTGCAGGCTGACGGCGCGCCCGCCGTGCGGGCTGCTGAGCTGCACGGCACCGAGCAGGTCGGCGTGGCGCTCGAAGAAGTCGGGCGTGTGGATGAGGAACTGGGCGATATCGTCCTCGGTGACGGGAGGCAGGGGTGCGGACATGGCAAATACGGGACAGAAGAGGTGAAATCAGGGCTGTTCGGGCACGTCGATGACGCCCTCGAACACGGTGTCGGCGGGGCCGGTCATGAACACGGAGTCTTGCGCGCCGCCGGCCCAGGCGATCTGCAGGTGGCCGCCACGCGCCTGCAACTCAACCTGTTCGTCGAGCAGGCCCAGGCGAATGCCGGCCACCACGGCGGCGCAGGCGCCGGTGCCGCAGGCCAGGGTTTCGCCGGCGCCGCGCTCGTACACGCGCAGGCGCGCGTGGCCGCGGTCGACGATCTGCAGGAAGCCGGCGTTGACGCGCTCGGGAAAGGCGCGGTGGTGCTCGATCAGCGGGCCGATCTCGGCCACCGGCGCCTGGTCCACGTCGTCGACCAGGGTCACGGCGTGCGGGTTGCCCATGGACAGCACGGCCACCGGCACCGAGGCCAAGGAGGCGCCGGCCAGCTCCAGCGGCCACAGCTCCCAGGCGCCGCTCGGCACCGGCTGGCGGCCGGCGGCGTCGAACGGCACTTCGGGCAGCTCGAACACCGGCGCGCCCATGTCCACGGTGACCAAGCCGTCGGGGCGCTCGGTCAGCTCCAGCACGCCACGCTGAATGCGCACGCGCACCGTGCGCTTGTCGGTCAGGCCGCGCTGGCGCACGTAGCGCAGGAAAGCCCGCGCCCCGTTGCCGCAGTGCCCGACCTCGCCGCCGTCGGCGTTGTGGATCACGTACTCGAAATCCACGTCCGCCGAGGGCGCCGGGCGCACGCTGAGAATCTGGTCCGCGCCCACGCCAAAATGCCGGTCGGCCAGAAACCGGTACTGCGGCGGCGACAGGTTCAGCGGCGCGGCGGTTTCGTCGAGCACGACGAAATCGTTGCCCACGCCCTGCATCTTGGTGAAGCGGATCTGCATGGGCGAATTATCCCTTTATCCTCGACGCTTCACACCACGCGAGCGAGACCCCGCCATGCGCATCCCCGACTGGAGCCCCGCGCTCAAACCGCAGCCCGACGAGCTGGTGGCCGCCATCCGCGCGCGCCGTGGCGGCGAGCTGCTGAACCTGGACAAGGCCCTGCTGTGGAGCGAACCCCTGGCGCGCGGCTGGAACGTGTACCTGAAGGCCGTGCGCACCGAGCTGCCGACCAGCCGCAAACTGCGCGAACTGGCCATCTGCACCGTGGCGCTGCTGACCGGCGCGCAGTACGAATACCACCACCACGCGCCCGATTTCCTGGCCGCCGGCGGCACCCCAGCCGAGCTAGATGCGCTGGCCCGCGTGGTGGCCGGCGACGCGCGCCAGCCGACGCAAGAACCCGCGCTCGGCGAGCCGGAGCGCCTGGTCGTCCGCTACGCCGCGCAGATGACGCTGGACGTGCGCGTCGACGAGGCGCTGTTCGAGGCCCTGCGCCAGCACTTCGACAGCACCGGTCTGGTCGAGCTGACCAGCGCCATCGCCACCTACAACATGGTGGCGCGTTTTCTGGTGGCGCTAGGCGTCAACCCCGAGGACGGCTGAGCCGCTTCACGGGCCGGAAAACAAGCCCCCGGCCGCCTGCGGCGGTGCCACGTCCAGGTGGCGGTAGGCGGCCAAGGTGGCGACCCGGCCGCGCGGCGTGCGCTGCAGGTAGCCCTGCTGGATCAGGTAGGGCTCGATCACGTCCTCGATGGTGCCCGGCTCCTCGCCGATGCTGGCGGCGATGTTGTCCAGCCCCACCGGGCCGCCATCGAAGCGGTGGATCACCGCCTCCAGCAGCTTGCGGTCCATCACGTCGAAACCCCGCGGGTCCACGTCGAGCATGGCCAGCGCGTCGTGGGCCGTCTGGCGCGTGATGCGGCCGTCGCCCTTCACGTCGGCGTAGTCGCGCACCCGGCGCAGCAGCCGGTTGGCGATGCGCGGCGTGCCGCGGCTGCGGCGCGCGATCTCGGCCGCGCCCTCGGCGTCGGTCGGCACGTTCAGCAACCCGGCCGAGCGCGTGACGATGCGCGTCAGCTCCTCGGGCGTATAAAACTCGAGCCGCGCCACGATGCCGAAGCGGTCGCGCAGCGGGTTGGTGAGCATGCCGGCGCGGGTGGTGGCGCCGACCAGGGTGAAGGGCTGCACGTCGAGCTTGATCGAGCGCGCCGCCGGCCCCTCGCCGATCATGATGTCGATCTGGTAGTCCTCCAGCGCCGGGTAGAGGATTTCCTCCACCACCGGCGAGAGGCGGTGGATCTCGTCGATGAACAGGACGTCGTTGCGTTCCAGGTTGGTGAGCAGCGCCGCCAGGTCCTTGGGCTTTTCCAGCACCGGGCCGCTGGTCTGGCGCAGGTTCACACCCAGCTCGGCCGCGATGATGTGGCTGAGCGTGGTCTTGCCCAGACCCGGCGGGCCGAACAGCAGCACGTGGTCCATCGCCTCGGCGCGCTTTCTGGCCGCGCCGATGAAGATCTCCAACTGCTCGCGCGCCTTGCCCTGCCCCACGTACTCCTGCAGCAGCTTGGGGCGCAGCGCGCGCTCTTGCGCCTCCTCGCGCGGCGACACCACGGCGCCCGACACCACGCGCGGGCTGGGCTCGGACGGCAGGGAAGACAGGTCGTCGGTGTGGATGGTCATGGGCGTTCAGGGAAAGGCTACTTGGCCAACGCCCGCAACGCCAGCTTGATGCCCTCGCTCACGCCCACCTCGGCCGGCAGGGCCTTGAGGGCGGCGGCGGCTTCGCGGTCGTTGTAGCCCAGGGCCAGCAGGGCTTGCAGGATGTCGTTCTGCGTGTCGTCCACCGGCGTGGCGGCCGGACCCAGGTCGGCGCCCAGCTTGCCCTTGAGCTCCAGCAGCAGGCGTTCGGCCGTCTTCTTGCCGATACCGGGCACCTTCACCAGGCGCCCCGCGGCCTGGGCGGTGACGGCTTGGCCAAGTTCGGCCACGCTCATGCCGGAGAGCACGGCCAGCGCGGT
Organism: Pseudomonadota bacterium; assembly: GCA_020161215.1. Taxonomy (GTDB): domain Bacteria; phylum Pseudomonadota; class Gammaproteobacteria; order Burkholderiales; family Burkholderiaceae_C; genus Ottowia. Next base: position 2,813 of record JAIUOM010000053.1, on the reverse strand, counting down.
GCGCGGACCGACGCCGCTGATGCGGATCAACTGCCGGAAGGCCTCGCGCTCGGGCGCACTGGCAAAGCCGTACAGCACCTGGGCGTCCTCGCGGACCACGAAATGGGTCAGCAAGGTGACCTGCTCACCCAGCGCCGGCAACTGGTAGAAGGTGCTCATGGGCACGTCCACCTCGTAGCCGACGCCGTGGCAGTCGAGCAGGATCTGCGGGGGATTTTTTTCGGCCAGTTGGCCGGCAAGGCGTCCGATCACGGTGTCTGCAGGTGCGTTGGCGCCCTGCCAGCCCGAGCCGCTCAGCGCGCGATCAGCAGATGATAAATCAAGCCGTAAGGCGCGACCAAAAAGCCGCGGCAGCTACTCAAAAAATAGCAACCGAGCGGTTGCCTTCGGCCCGGCCGAACCCCGTGCTCAGGGCCGCACCAGCCCGCGCCGCGCCGCCTCCAGCGCCGCCTCGGCGCGCGAGGAGACGTTCAGCTTGCGGTAGATCTGCTTGACGTAGTCGGCCACGGTGTGGCGCGACAAGCCCAGCTGGCCGGCGATCTCGGGCAAGGTGTAGCCCTTGGCCACACGCTGCAGGATCTCGGTTTCGCGCGCGTTCAGGGCCACTTCGCCGGGGTCGAAGCGTTCCACGTCGTAGCCGCGCGGCCCGCCGGCGGCGAAGTAGCTCAGCACGCGCCGGGCGATGGGCGAGGACAGCGGCGGTTCGCCCTCGGTGATGCGGCGCAACTGCGCCACCAGGATGTTGCGCGGCTGCTCCTTCAGCAGGTAGCCAAAGGCACCCGCCTGCAGCGCCGGAAACAGGTGCTCGTCGTCGTCGTGGATGGTGACCACCACCGACAGGGCGTTCGGCTGGTGGCTGCGCAGCGCCTGGATGACGGACACGCCCGAGCCGTCGGGCAGGCCGAGGTCGACCAGCGCCAGATCAAATTTCCGTTGCGCCGCCAGGCGGATACCCTCGTCGCAACGGCCAGCGGTGGTGACTTCAGCGTCCGGAAAGGCCCCGTGGGCGGTGGCTTCCAGCCAGCAACGCGTCTCGGGCAAATCCTCCACGATCAAGATAGTTTTCATAGATAGCCCATGCTACTGCCGAAGGGCGGCGCCCAGGCGCCGCTGACCGACATTAAGCGACCTGGCGCGGCAAATGTCACGCCACCGTGGGCGCCACGGCAGCTACTGGGCGGCCGCGCCATCGATCGGCGCGCGCACCCGCAGGCGCAGGCCGCCCTCGGCACCGCGCAGATGCTGGTAGGTACCGCCCAGGCGAAACACCCGGCGCTCGATGCTGGACAAGCGCACCTGCGCGTCCTCCAGCCCCCGCCCATCGTCCTCCACCTCCAGCGTGAGGTGGGTCAGGGTGGCCTCGATCCGGATGGCGCAGCGCGTGCCGCCACTGTGGCGGATCACGTTCGACACCGCCTCGCGCAACACCCGGGTCAGCTGCGAGATGGTGCGCGAGCCGACCAGCCGGACGGGCACCACCGCGTGCGCCCGCCAGTCGGCCCGGATGTTGGCGCCCTCCAGGCGATCGACGGTCTCGGCGCGCCAGTCGGCCAGCAGGTCCTCCAGCGGCGCGGGGTGCGCCTTCATTTCGCGCACCGACAGGCGCATTTCCTGCAGCGCGTCGCGCGCCACCGCCGCGACCCGGTGGGAGCCCACGCTGTCGCTCAGGTGCACCAGGGTCAGCAGCTTGGCCCCGAGGTCGTCGTGCAGGTCGTCGGCGATGCGCTCGCGCTCCTCGCTGGCGCCGCGGTCGTAGGCGTCGCGGGTACGCATCATCTGGTCCACCAGCCGGCTCAGGCGCTCGGCCAGCCGGCGGTCCTGCGTCGAGAACAGGCGCCGGCCATGGTCGCGCCCGCGCAACTCCACCGCCGGCAGACTGACCAGGGCCGGCAGGCGCATCAGCAGCCCATCGTCGAGCACCTGCACACGCTGGACCGCCTTGCCGCCCGGGGGCGCCTCGGCCAGTTGGTTGATGCGGCGCGTGTTGAACATCTCGCCCAGCAGGCGGCGCCAGTGCGCGGCGCGTTCGTGCGCGGGCACGATGCCCAGCGACAGGATTTCGCCGGCGATGACCATCTGGTTCGGCTCGCGGCGCCGGAAGATCACGCGCCACAGCAGCTGACGCAGCGGAAAGTACACCGCCCCGCAGATCACCAGGCTGAGGATCAGGCCCAGCGACTGGTCGTCCAGCAGCATGGTCGTGATCAGCACGTCCATGACCAGCACCGCGCCCACGCCCAGCACCCACATCAGCACGCGCAGCGACCAGGCGTCCAGATCCACCAGCCGGTAGCGCCCAAAGCCCAGCACCAGGCCGACGTAGGTGATCAGGAACAGCCCGTGCGCGTTGCCGTGGTTCAGGGCGCCCATGTTGGGCGCCAGCACGTAGAGCAGGGCGAACAGGCCGGCCCCGCTCCACAGCGACAGGGTGGCCGCGCGCAGCGCCGCGCGCTCCAGCGGCCGCCCGCGCGAGCGCCGCCACTGCCACAGGCCCAGCAGGATCACGCTGATCAGGAACACCAGGGCCTGCAGGTGCAGGCCGTACGCTGGCGAGGGCAGCCACCACTGCGATTCGAGCAGGGTCCACACGGCGAAGACCGGCACGATCAGCAGGAACCAGATCACCTTGATCAAGGGCACCGGGTAGAACATCAGCAGGGCCGTGACGGAAATGCCGAACACCGTGGCGCTGACGTGGTTGGCCACCGACAGCGCATGGAACAGATCTGCCGGCAAGGCTAGGGATGGTGTTCAAAACTCCGCGTTGATCCGGATGGTGTGAACGCGTGAGCGGGGGAACAATTGCGTCATGA
>JAIUOM010000052.1 GCA_020161215.1 Pseudomonadota bacterium | reverse complement strand
TGCGTCAGTTCGTGATTTGCTACCGAAGCCCATTGGAGCTGACACCCGCTGCTAGGCTCCTGGCGGACTATCTCGGGGCCATCACGAAGACTTGTGAAAATGAGGCACCGTAAATGCAGGAGCAGAGGTGACACCCCACAACTGAACAGACCAATGAAGGTGGACACTGCTCACGAAGGCAGCACATCGCCTCTGAAAATTGGCACAAGTACGTGCAGAAGATTCTCTGCATGCACTCAACGGCCTTGAAAGCCAAGGCGACGCCTGCAGACAGTCTGAGAGATAAGACGCTGCCCGTGCGTGATCCGAACAAGCAATACCTGCGCAGTGCGGGAGCGGGCCGTCCGCCGAAGGCGCCGCGATTGGTCTTCGAGGCCATCGTGTACGTGCTCAGGACGGGCTGTCAATGGAAGGCCTTGCCAGCCGAGCGCTTTGGCAGCGCCAGCGCGGTGCACCAGAAGTTCATGCAATGGTCCAAGGCCGGGTTCTTCGAGGCGCTGTGGAAGGCGAGACTGGCCGAGTACGACGAACTCGAAGGCATTGCCTGGCGTTGGCAAAGTATCGACGGTGCGATATTCAAGGCGCCACTGGCACAAGAGGCCGTTGGCCCCAATCCGACGGATCGGGGGAAAAAACGGCAGCAAGCGCCATCTGCTGGTGGACGGGCGTGGCGTCCCGTTATCGCTCGTCGTCACGGGAGCCAACGCACACGACGTGACGCAGATTGAGGCTGTGCTCGATGCCATTGTGTTCAAGCGCTCAACTCCCAAGCAGCGCCGCTCCAAGCACCTGTGCGCGGATGCGGGCTATCGTGGCAAAGGCGCCATGGCCGTGATCCTGGCGCACGGCTATATCCCGCATGTAGTCAGTCGCAAGAGTGAAGCTGCGCAGAAAAAAACGCGATCCGAAGAAGAAGGTCCGCCGCTGGATGGTCGAGGCGTGTCACGGCTGGTTCAACCGATTCAGGAAGCTGTTGGTGCGCTACGAGAGGCTCAAGCACACCTTTATGGCGCTCAACCACCTCGCGGCTGCCACCATCGCGCTGCGCAAGAGTGAGCTGCCTGTCAATATTATTTACGGATAAATACCAAGTGCCTGGTTTTAGCAAATGTCATTGGATGGCCGATGCTGCGATGAGTTGGCTTCGATCTCTTGGGGACTGACGAATATCATGTCTTCAGAGAAACGCCGCCCTCCGCCCCAGCCAACCCTGGCTTACTGGACTCGGAAAACTTCAGACGTTCGGTCGACAAGTTCAAATGTCCGCACTCAGCCTTGATCCGCCCCCCACCGAAGATCCGTCAATGTCGGCTCCAGCTGAGCCCGGTCTACCAACACCCCCTCATCTCGGCAAAAACCCCACCCAATACCCCAGTAGCAGATTGAGCAGCACGCTCACCCCCAGCAGCAGCTTCCACCCCACCGTGGGGTCGCGCTGGATCAGGGGTGAGGCGGCGGGCGGTTGCAGCGGCCGGCTGGCGCCGCGCTCCAGTGCCAGCAACAGCTCCTCGGCGGTTTCAAAGCGCTGGCGTTTGTCGCGCGCCACGGCTTTCAGCGCCACATGGTCCAGCCAGATCGGCACGAGGGGGTTGTGCCGACTGGGCGCCACGGGGTCGCGCCAGTAGCGCCCGGCCTGGTAGGGCAGCACCTCGCCATAAGGCAGGCGCCCACCGGTCAGCAGCTGATAAAGCGTCACGCCCAGGGCAAACAGGTCGCTCTGCGCGTCTGGTTGCTCGGGCTCGGCGTGAGCGTCTACGCCAGCGGCGTGCAGCCGAAAGCCCCACTGCTCGGGGTTGATGTAGCTGGGCGTGCCGGCGTGCAGGTGGCGCGTGGCGGTGCTTTCGCGCCCGCTCAGGGCCACGCCCAGGTCGAGCAGGCGCAGCACGCCGTCGGCGCCCTGGTGCAGGTTGGCAGGCTTGACGTCGCGGTGCACCACGCCCTGCCGGTGCAGGCCCGACAGCGCGCGCGCCGCCTGGGTGGTCAATTGCAGCACCTGCGCCAGCGCAAAGTCGTGGCCGCGCGCCAATAACTGGTCCAGGGTGTCGCCGTCGTGCCAGTCGTAGAGCAGGTAGCTGGCGCTGGCCGCCGCGCCGCCGGGCGGCTGCGGGTGCAGGGCCACCAGGTGCGGGCCGGCGGGCGTGGTGACCAGGCGGCGGGCCAGCCAGGCTTCGTGCGCGAGCATGGCGCGCTCCTCGGCGTCGTGCGCGCGCCCGAGTGCCAGGGTTTTCAGGGCGTAGCGCCGGCCGCTGGGCGCGTGGCGCATGCGGTACACCAGGTTGACGCCGTTGTCGGCCACTTCTTGCTCCACCTGCAGGCCGTCCAGCACGTCGCCCGCCTTCAGACGCGGGGACACGGGCAATGCGTTCAGTCGGCGGCCGGTGTCGTCGAGCGTGGCGTCTTGCAGGCCACGCACGCGCACCACCAGGGCGGTGACGTTGTCGGCGCTGCCGCGCTGCAAGGCGGCGCTGGTCAGCCGGCCGCCCAGGGCCTGGGCGCTGCCCGGGCCCTGGGCCAGGGCTTCGGCGGCGATGCCGATCAGGCGCCGGTCGCTCAGCACGCCGTGTACCCCGTCCGACAGCAGCAGAAACACATCGCCCACCAGCAGGTCGCCCTGTAGGTAATCGACCGCCACACGCTCGTCGTTGCCGATGGCGCGCGTGAGCATGTGGCGCAGGTCGAGATGGCTGGCGACATGGTCTTGCGTCAGGCGCGTGAGTTCGCCAGCGCGCAGCAGGTAGGCCCGCGTGTCGCCCACGTGCGCCAGCGACCAGGTGTGGCCGCGCAGCACCAGCACGGTGAGGGTGGTCTGACCGCTGTGGGGCGCGCGGCGCCGGTTGATGCCGGCCAGCCACTGGTTCTGCGCCCCGATCACGCGGTCCAGCGCCACGGTGGTGTCCCAGGATTGGGGCGTGGCCTGGTAATCGCGCACCACGCTGGTGACGGTGGTCTGCGCGGCCTCGCGCCCGTGTCCGCCGGCCGACACGCCATCGGCTATGGCGGCGATGGCGCCCAGGGCCGCGTCGCCAGCGCCGGGCAGCAGCGCGGCGGCAAAGTCTTCGTTCACCGGTTTGCGGCCGGCGCGGGTGTCGAAACCGATATCAAGATCGAGGGCCATGGCCCGTGGTGCACGCAGCTTTCGTGCCCAAGTTGGTGCGCCCGGCATGCCGCGGCGCTTGCGCGCCTGGGCGCACCAGCTTGGGGCAAGCGGCATGCAGCTATCTTTTGTATAGCTGATCAGGATGTATTGACGCCGGCCTGTGCCTGTTTTTACTCTGAAACGGGGTGCCGGCAACGGCTGGCACGAGGCTTGCGTCTTGCAGGGGCAGGCAGAACCGAGAGGTGTCCCATGAAGAAGTCCAAACTGGTGATGATCGGCAACGGCATGGCGGGCGTGCGCACGCTGGAAGAGCTGATCAAGCTGGCGCCCGATCTGTACGAGATCACGGTGTTCGGCGCCGAGCCCCACCCCAACTACAACCGCATCCTGCTCTCGCCCGTGCTGGCGGGCGAACAGACGCTGGAGGAGATCATCCTCAACGACTGGAGCTGGTACGCCGAGCACGGCGTCACCCTGCACGCGGGCTGGACGGTGACCGGCGTTGACCGCGGCCGCCGCATCGTGCACGCCGTCAACGCCGCGGGCGAGAAGCTGAGCGCGCCCTACGACCGCCTGCTGATGGCCACCGGCTCCAACCCCTTCATCCTGCCGGTGCCGGGGCGTGAGCTGCCCGGCGTGCTGGCCTACCGCGACATTGCCGACACGCAGGCGATGATCGAGGCCGCCTCCCAATACAAGCACGCCGTGGTGATTGGCGGCGGCCTGCTCGGCCTGGAGGCCGCCAACGGCCTGATGAAGCGCGGCATGCAGGTCACCGTGGTGCACGTGGCGCCCTCACTGATGGAGCGCCAGCTCGACCAGACCGCCGGCCGGATGCTGCAGAAGTCGCTGCAAGAGCGCGGCATGCAGTTTTTGATTGGCGCGCAGACGCAGGAGCTGGTGGCGGGCCCCGACGGCCGCGTGGCCATGGTGCGTTTCAAGGACGGCAGCGAGGTGCCGGCCGAGCTGGTGGTGATGGCGGTCGGCATCCGCCCCAACACCCAGCTGGCCGAGCAGATGCGCCTGCACGTGGACCGCGGCATCGTCGTCAGCGACACCATGCAGACCGTGACCGACGGCCGCGTCTACGCCGTGGGCGAATGCGCGGCCCACCGCGGCGTGGCCTACGGCCTGGTGGCACCGCTGTTCGAGCAGGGCAAGGTGGTGGCCAACCACCTGGCGGAGTTCGGCATCGGGCGCTACCAGGGCTCGCTGACGTCCACCAAGCTCAAGGTGACGGGGATCGACCTGTTCTCGGCCGGCAACTTCCAGGGTGGCGAGGGCACAGAGGACATCGTGCTGTCCGACCCGTTTGCCGGTGTGTACAAAAAGCTGGTGATCCGGGACGACAAGCTGATCGGCGCCTGCCTGTACGGCGACACGGTGGACGGCAGCTGGTACTTCAAGCTGCTGCGCGAAGGCCGCAGCGTGGCCGACATCCGCGAGCGGCTGATGTTTGGCGAGTCCAACATCGGCGACACCGGCCACGAAGGCAACACCCGCGCCGCCGCCATGCAGGACGCCGACGAGGTCTGCGGCTGCAACGGCGTGACCAAGGGCGCCATCTGCAAGGCCATCAAGGACAAGGGCCTGTTCACGCTGGAGGAGGTGCGCCAGCACACCAAGGCCAGCGCGTCCTGCGGCTCGTGCACCGGCCTGGTGGAGCAGCTGCTGATGTTCACCGCCGGCGGCGATTATTCGGCCAGCCCCAAGACCAAGGCCTTGTGCGCCTGCACCGAGCACGGCCATCAGGCGGTGCGCGACGCCATCCGCGAGCACCATCTGCTGAGCGTGCCGGAGGTGATGCGCTTCATGGAGTGGAAAACGCCCGACGGCTGCCCCAGCTGCCGCCCCGCCCTCAACTACTACGTGCTGTCCACCTGGCCCAAGGAGGCGCAGGACGAGCCGCAAAACCGCTTCATCAACGAGCGCAGCCACGCCAATATCCAGAAAGACGGCAGCTACAGCGTGGTGCCGCGCATGTGGGGTGGCGAGACCAACGCCAGCGAGCTGCGCCGCATTGCCGACGTGGTGGACAAGTACGCCATCCCCACCGTCAAGGTCACGGGCGGCCAGCGCATCGACCTGCTGGGCGTGAAGAAGGAAGACCTGGTCGGCGTCTGGCAGGACCTGGGCATGCCCAGCGGCCACGCCTACGCCAAGGCGCTGCGCACGGTGAAAACCTGCGTGGGCAGCGAATGGTGCCGCATGGGCACCCAGGACAGCACCCAGATGGGCAAGGACCTGGAACGCGCGCTGTGGCGCATGCAGGCCCCGCACAAGGTCAAGCTGGCCGTCAGCGGCTGCCCGCGCAACTGCGCCGAGAGCGGCATCAAGGACGTGGGCGTGATCGGCGTCGACTCAGGCTGGGAGATCTACGTCGGCGGCAATGGTGGCATCAAGACCGAGGTGGCGCAGTTCCTGGTCAAGCTAAAGACCGCCGCCGAGGTGCTGGAGCACACGGGCGCCTTTTTGCAGCTGTACCGCGAGGAAGGCTGGTACCTGGAGCGCACGGTGCACTACCTCCACCGCGTAGGCCTGGACCACGTGAAGCAGCGCGTGCTGGACGACGCCGAAGGCCGCCGCGCGCTGTGGGAGCGCCTGCAGTTTGCGCTGGACGGCGAGCCCGATCCGTGGTTCGAGCTGGCCGAGGCGCGGGTGGACGTGCGCCAGTTCGAGCCCGTGACCGAAGTGCGCAGCAAGGTGACCGCGGCGCTGGAGCCCACGCCGTGAGATTTCAAGCTTTTCAGGCCAGATGTCGGCGTGGATAAATGGTCTTTAGCTATCAAAGGAATAGTGAATGTCGAACTGGAAAGCCATCTGTTCTGTGGACCAAATCCCCCCGCTGGGCGCCCGCCGCGTGGCGCGTGAGCATGGGCTGGACGTGGCCATCTTCCGCACCAGCCAGGACGAGATCTTCGCCCTGCTCGACCGCTGCCCGCACCGCGGCGGCGTGCTGAGCCAAGGCATCGTCTTCGGCCAGCACGTGGCCTGCCCGATGCACAACTGGACCATCGGCCTGGCCGACGGGCAGGCGCGCGCGCCGGACGAGGGGTGTACGCCGCGCTTTGATGTGAAGGTGGAGCGAGGAATGGTGTTTCTGGATGCGGCTCAGTTGGAGGGGCATGCGGTGGATTTGGTGCGGCCGGTGGCGGGGCCGTGTTCGCGGAATGCGGGTTCGTGTACGGAGAGCTCGTGACGGATATTGCCCGCTTCGCTTTGGATGTGCTGCTGGCCGGGATGTGCGCCCGGCGGCGCTGGATTGGGCGTCGGATTTTGGGATGCGCTGTAGGCCGGGAGTTCGCCCCGGCGGGCGACCTTCTTTTCTTTGTTTCGCCAAAGAAAAGAAGGCAAAAGAAAGGCGACCCCACTTGCCGTGTCCCTTCGCTGCGCTACGGGCAGCCTGCGATGCTCGGTCGTGTGGCGGTGCTGCGGAACTCGCTTTGTTCGCTGCGCTCACGCCGCTCAGACAGCCGCAGCAAGTCAGAGCACGAAGCATGGGCATCCTCCGGTGCCCATACCCGCCCCACGCCCTGTGCTTCTCGGCACGGCCAGAGGGGACCCAAAACACATACGGGCCATCGCTGCGCTCGGCCTCAAATACCGGGCCGAGCGAAGCGACGGCCCGTGAGGTTTCCCCACCCCTCAGGATGCGCCGAGGAGCGGAGCGGACGGGGTGAGCGGGTGCGCCGCAGGACGCACCCGCATCGTGATCTGACTCGCTGCGGCTGTTTGAACGGAGCGACGCAGTCGCGCAGTGAGTTCCGCAGCGCACCCCGTTCGCGAGCACCGCAGGTTGCCCGGAGCGAAGCGCAGGGACGCAGCGTGTGGGGTCGCCTTTTCTTTGCCTTCTTTCTTTTGGCGACGCAAAAGAAAGAAGGTCGCCCGCCGGGGCGAACTCCCGGCATACAGCGCCACCAACCCCATGAAAGGTGACGTCATGACAGAAACCAAATCCACCTGCCCCTACTGCGGCGTAGGCTGCGGCGTCATCATCGAAAGTGAAAGCAGCCAGATCACCGGCGTGCGCGGCGACCCGGACCATCCGGCCAACTTCGGCCGCCTGTGTACCAAAGGCAGCACCCTGCACCTGACGGCCGCGCAACCGGTCACCCTGCACAACCGCCTGCTCCACCCCCAACACCGCCTGCAGCGCGGCGCCGAACCCCAGCGCACCAGTTGGGACCACGCCACCGACACCATCGCCAACCAACTGCACCAGATCATCGAAAAGCACGGCGCCGACGCCGTGGGTGTGTACGGCAGCGGACAACTGCTGACCGAGGACTACTACGTCCTCAACAAATTCGTCAAAGGGCTGCTGGGCACCAACCAGCTCGACACCAACTCGCGCCTGTGCATGAGCAGCGCTGTCGCCGGCTACAAGGAGACGCTGGGCGCCGACGCGCCGCCCGCCTGCTACGAGGACATTGCCCACGCCGGCTGCCTGTTCATCACCGGCAGCAACACCGCCTGGGCGCACCCCATTCTGTTTCGCCGGATCGAAGACGCCAAACGCGCCAACCCGCAGCTCAGAATCATCGTCGTCGACCCGCGCCGCACTGACACCTGCGAGATCGCCGACCTGCACCTGCAGATCCAGCCCGGCACCGACGTGCTGCTGTGCCACGGCCTGCTGCACCTGATGCTGTGGGAGGGCTGGGTCGACCCGGACTTCATCGCCGCGCACACCAGCGGCTTTGACGCGCTCAAGGCCCTGGTCCAGGGCGCGACGCCCGCGCATGTGGCGCGCGTGTGCGGCGTGTCGCCCGAGGCGCTGGCCACCGCGGCGCGCTGGTTCGCAGGCGTGGCAGACGCGGCAGTCGGCGCGCGCCAGCCCACGCTCAGCCTCTACTGCCAGGGCTTGAACCAGTCCACCAGCGGCACCGCCAAGAACGCCGCGCTGATCAACCTGCACCTGGCCACGGGGCAGATTGGCCGGCCCGGTGCGGGGCCGCTGTCGCTCACGGGCCAGCCCAACGCCATGGGCGGGCGCGAGGTCGGTGGCATGGCCAACCTGCTGTCGGCCCACCGCGATCTGGCCAACCCGGCACACCGCGCCGAAGTGGCCGCGCTGTGGGGCGTACCCAGCGTCCCTCAGGCGCCTGGCCGCACCGCGGTGGAGATGTTCCAAGCTGCGGCCGATGGCGCGGTGAAAGCGTTGTGGATCGTCTGCACCAACCCGGCGCAAAGCCTGCCCGACCAGCGCACCGTGCGCCGCGCGCTGGAGCGCGCCGAGCTGGTCATCGTACAGGAGGCCTTTGCCAGCAGCGAAACCGCCGCCTACGCCGACTGGTTGCTGCCGGCCGCCACCTGGGGCGAGAAGGAAGGCACCGTCACCAACAGCGAACGCCGCATCAGCCGCGTGCGCGCCGCCGTGCCCGCGCCCGGCGAGGCCCGCGCCGACTGGCGCATCGTGCAAGACATTGCGCACCAGCTGGAGGCCCTGCGCCACCCCGGCCGCGCCAGCCTGTTCGGCTACGGCTCGCCCGAGCAAATCTGGGCCGAGCACCGCGCCAGCACACGCGGGCGTGACCTGGACATCACCGGTCTCAGCTACGCCCTGCTCGATGCGCAGGGCCCGCAGCAGTGGCCGCTGCCTGAAGGCGCTGCCGCAGGCAGGTCGCGCCTGTACACCGACCACCGCTTCGCCACGCCCGACGGCAAGGCGCGCTTCGTGATTGATGCCTACCGGCCCGTGGCCCAAGCGCGCCACGCGCGCCGCCCGTTCAGCCTGATCAGCGGCCGCCTGCGCGACCAGTGGCACGGCATGACACGCACCGGCACGCTGGCGCGCCTGTTCGGCCACGTGCCCGGGCCGGTGGCCGGCATGCACCCGCAGGACATGGCGCGGCGCGGCCTGGCCGCCGGGCAGTTGGTGCGCATTACCAGCCCGCAGGGCGAGCTGGTGCTGCCGCTGGCCGCCAACGATCAACTGGGTTTGAGCCAGATCGACGTGCCCATGCACTGGGGCAGCGCCTTTGTTGGCGGGCAGGCGCTGGATGGCACGCCGCTGGCGGGCGTCAACGCCCTCACCACGCCCGCCTTCTGCCCGCGCTCGAAGCAGCCCGAGCTGAAGCACGCCGCCGTGCGTGTGGACCCCGCAGGGCTGCCCTGGTCGCTGCGCGCCATGGCCTGGCTGCCGCCCGAGGCGGCGGCCCAGGCGCGCGTGCAACTGGCCAGCCTGCTGCCGCGCTTTGGCTTTGCCAGCTGCGTGCCCTTTGGGCGCGAGGCCACGGGCGTGCTGCTGCACGCCGCCGCGCCCGCCGCGGTGGACGAGGCGCTGCTGGCCGAGATTGAAGCCTTGCTGCAACTCGCCACCCCCGACACCCTGCGCCTGACCGACCAACACCGCGGCCAGCGCCGCAGCGTCCGGCTGTCCACCGGCGCCGACGGGCAGCGGCGCCTGCAGGGCTTTTTGTTGGCGGGCGACACCGGCGCCGAGGCCTGGCTGCGCACCGTGCTGCAAGACCAGCTGCCCGCCGACCCCTACGGCCGCTTGCTGCTGGCGCCCGGTGCCACGGCGCCCGTCGCGCTGGCGCCGCGCTCGCCCCAGGTCTGCGCCTGCATCAACGTCAGTGAAGCGGCCATCACCGACTGCCTGTCCGGCTGCGAAGGCGACGACGCCGAGCGCCTGGCGCAGCTGCAATCGGCCTTGCGCTGCGGCACCCAGTGCGGCTCATGCCTGCCCCAGTTGCGCCGTCTGGCACGCACGGTGCGCGCGCCTGGCGTGCCCGCCTGAGGGAATGCCACAATGGTGCGCCCCACGCACCGCCCGGCCCACGGCCCGTGCGCCTTCGCATGCCCAGCCCCACGCTTGCCGAAATTCCCTCGCTGCGCGCCCTGCTCGCGGACACCCTCGCCGGGCGCCCGGACGCCACCCTGGCCGTCGTCTGCCTGTGCGCGGCCTGGTGCGGCACCTGCCGCGACTACCGGCCCGGCTTCGAGCAGGTGGCCGCCCAGCACCCCCAGGCGGTGTTCCGCTGGGTGGATATCGAGGACGAGGCCGACACCCTGGGCGATTTGGACATCGACACCTTTCCGACCCTGGTCATCGGCGGGCGCGACGGTGCGCCACGCTTTGCCGGCCCTGTACTGCCCCAGCCCGGGCAGATCACGCGTCTGCTGCAAAGCCTCTGAGCACACCGGACGCAGCTGTTTTATTCTTGACACCTGTCAATTTCGTTCCTGCGCACAGGAACCACAATCGTTTCATGGGAATCAGCGCGTACCTGAAGGAAATTGCCCGCGGTAGCCAGGGCGCACGGGCGCTGCCGCGTGAGCAGGCCGCCGACCTGATGGGCCAATTGCTCGATGGCCGGTGCTCCGACCTGGAGATCGGCGCCTTTTGCGTCGCCATGCGCGTCAAGGGCGAAACGCCCGAAGAGATGGCCGGCTTCCTGGACGCCATCGAAGCCCGTCTGGCCCTGCTGTCGGCCAGCGACCGCCCGGTGGTGGTGCTGCCCAGCTACAACGGCGCGCGCCGGCTGCCCGTGCTGACGCCGCTGCTGGCCCAGTTGCTGGCGCGCAAGGGCCTGCCGGTGCTGGTGCACGGCACCGCCACCGAGGACAGCCGCGTCACCGCCCAGCAGGTGCTGGCGCGGCTGGAGCACCCGGCCGCGGCCGCCACCGGCCGGCTCGACAACGCCACCGTCTACCTGGCCTCCACCGCCCAGTTGCACTCCGGCCTTCAGCGCCTGCTCGACGTGCGCCGCAGCCTGGGCCTGCGCAATTCGGCGCACAGCCTGGTCAAGCTGATGAACCCGGTGCGTGGCCCGGCTCTGGTGGTGGGCAGCTACACACACCCCGAATACGCCGAAGCCATGGTCGCCACGCACCTGCTGCGCGGCAGCACGGCCCTGTTGCTGCGCGGCACCGAGGGCGAACCGGTGGCCGACGCGCGCCGCACCCCGCGCATGGACCTGGTGCTGGGCGGCGAGCTCTCCTGCGTGCAGACCGCGCAAACCGGCCCCTTGGCCACGCTGCCCGAGCTGCCCACGCAGATCGACGACGCCAGCACCGCCGCCTTCGTCGACGCGGTGATGCGGGGCGAAGCCGCGGTGCCCGAACCGATCCTGCTGCAAACCGAACACATCATGCGCGCCTGCAAAGCCCTGGAGGCCGCCACCGACCCCGCCAGCGTGCGGCGGCTGTCCCCATGACCACTTCTGCCCTGCCCCTCGGACAAGTCACCCTGGTCGGCGCCGGCCCGGGCGACCCGGAACTGCTCACGCTCAAGGCCGTCAAGGCCATCGCCGCGGCCAGCGTGATCCTGGTCGACGATCTGGTGGGCGATGGCGTGCTGGCCCACGCCGACCCGGCCGCCCGCATCGTCTACGTCGGCAAGCGCGGCGGCTGCAAGAGCACGCCGCAGGCCACCATCGAGCAGCTGATGCTGGACGCCGCCCACGCCGGCGAGAACGTGGTGCGGCTCAAGGGCGGCGATCCGTTCATCTTCGGGCGCGGCGGCGAAGAGGTGGAAAGCCTGCGCCGCGCCGGCATCGAGCCGGTGGTCGTCAACGGCGTCACCGCCGGCCTGGCGGCGCTGACCAGCCTGGGCGCCCCGCTCACGCACCGGGACCGCGCGCAGGGCGTGGTGTTCGTCACCGGCCACCCGCAAAAGAACGGCCAGGGCCTGAACTGGACGCGACTCGGCGAGTCGGCGCGCGATCTGCGCCTGACGCTGGTGATCTACATGGGCATCAGCAGCGCCGAACGCATCCAGTCCGGCCTGCTGGCCGCCCTGCCCGCCGACACCCCGGTGGCCGTCATCGAGCGCGCCAGCCTGCCCACCCAGCGCCAGTGCACCACCACCCTGGGCGATCTGCTGGGTTGCCTGCGGCACGAAGGCCTGGGCAGCCCGGCCATCATGGTGGTGGGCGACGTGGTGCTGGGCGTGCGCGCCGCGCTGCGGGCGCCCTGCCCGGCCGAAGTGGCGGGCTGAGGCACCCGCCCAAGGGGCGTAGACTGGCGCGCCCAGCTCCGCCTGTCCGCCCGCGTGAACCCGATTCCCACTTTCGACGCCGTTGTCCTCGGCGCCGGCGCCGCCGGCCTGTTTTGCGCCGCGCAGGCCGGCCAGCAGGGCCTGCGCGTGCTGCTGATCGACCACGCTGAACAGGTGGCCGAAAAGGTGCGCATCTCGGGCGGCGGGCGCGCCAACTTCACCAACCGCGACCTGGACCCCAGCGCCCCGCACAAGCACTTCCTCGGCGGCAACCCCTCCTTTTGCCGCTCCGCGTTGGCGCGCTTCACGCCGCACGATTTCATCGCGCTGCTGGACCGCCACGGCATCGCCTGGCACGAGAAACACAAGGGCCAGCTGTTTTGCGACCATTCGGCGCAGCAGCTGATCGACATGCTGCTGGCCGAATGCGCCGCCGCCCCCGCCCACGGCGGCCGGGTCGAGCGCTGGCAGCCGTGCCGCGTTCAAAAAGTGGAATTTGAAGCGATTTCACCCGATGGTCGGCGCGGGAATTGCCTGGGCAGCTATGTTATTCATAGTGACCAGGACGCCGTGCAAACCCCGTCGCTGGTGGTCGCCACGGGCGGCCTGTCGATTCCGAAGATCGGCGCCAGCGCTTTCGGCCTGGAGCTGGCGCGCCAGTTCGGCCTGAAAGTGACCGACACCCGCCCCGGCCTGGTGCCGCTGACCTTTGACGGCGCGGCCTGGGCGCCCTACGCCCAACTGGCCGGCCTGGCGTTGCCGGTGGAAATCAGCACCGGCGAGAAAAAGCAGCGCGCGGTGTTTCACGAAGACCTGCTGTTCACCCACCGCGGCCTGTCGGGCCCGGCGGTGCTGCAGATCTCCAGCTACTGGCGGCCGGGCACGCCGATCCGCATCAACCTGGCGCCCGGCGTCGACCTGGCGGAAGAACTGCGCGCCGCCAAGACCCGCTCGCGCAAGCTGATCGCCAAGGAGCTGACCGCCTGGATGCCCACGCGTCTGGCCGAGGCCTGGACCGGGCTGGACAGCGCCTGGCAGCGCCCGGTGAACGAAGCCGCCGACAAGGCCCTGGTGCAACTGGCCGAGCGCCTGCAGCGCTGGGAGCTGACCCCGACCGGCACCGAAGGCTACAAGAAGGCCGAAGTCACCCTGGGCGGCGTCGACACGCGCGGCCTGTCGTCGCAGACCCTGGCGGCCCAGGCGCAGCCCGGCCTGTACTTCATCGGCGAGGTGGTGGACGTGACCGGCTGGCTGGGCGGCTACAACTTCCAGTGGGCCTGGGCCAGCGCGGCGGCCTGCGCCACGGCGCTGGCCGCCCGGCACGCCGATTTGCGGCGGGCGCCAGAAGCTCTATAATGGCGGGCTTTGCTGGCAAACGCCCCGCCGGCCATACTAGTTCAATGTGCGGGGCACGATTTGCGGCGCAAGGTGGGCTTTTTTACCAGCAGCCCCGGGACTTGATCTACCCCGGCAACGCAGCACCACCCGCTGGCCGCGCATATGGAAATGTGAATGACCACCATCCGTGTCAAAGAGAACGAGCCGTTTGACGTCGCCCTGCGCCGCTTCAAGCGCACCATCGAGAAACTGGGCCTGCTGACCGATCTGCGTGCCCGCGAGTTCTACGAAAAGCCCACCGCCGAGCGCAAGCGCAAGAAGGCCGCCGCCGTCAAGCGCCACTACAAGCGCGTGCGCAGCATGCAGCTGCCCAAGAAGCTGTACTGAGCCGCGTCGCTCTTCAAAAAAACCCGCCCGGGACGCCGTGGCGGGTTTTTTTATGCCGTAAACGGGTTGGCGCCGCTACAGCACCTTGCCGGGGTTCATCACGCCCAGCGGGTCGAGCGCCTGCTTGACCCGGCGCATCACGTCCAGCTCTTGCGGCGTCTTGTACAGCGCCATCTCCTCGCGCTTGAGCTGGCCGATGCCGTGCTCGGCGCTGATGCTGCCGCGCAGAGCCATCGATCGGCGCGCGCTTCGGCCAGCCCGATCTGGACGTCGCAATACATGGGAACGCCTCATACCAAAAGGCGTTCAAAAATACCAACCGTTCGCGTTGAGCTTGTCGAAACGCTGTCCCGGGCTTCGACAAGCTCAGCCTGAACGGTTCTTGTGGTTTGAACGCCCATCGGTATCAGTAGCCGGCAGCGGCCGGCGGCTTGGCGGCCGCCGGGCCGGGCGCCCGAAAGCGTGCCGCCGCGGCGTCCAGGCCGTCGCGCAGCAACAGGGTGTCGAGCGCCACGGCGACGAACTGCGCACCCAAGTCCAGGCATTCACGCGCCCGCGCTTGGTCCACCATCAGAATGCCCGGCGCCTTGCCGCAGGCGCGAATGCGCCGGATGGCCTGGTCGATGGCGCGGTTCACCGCCGGATGGCGCGCCTGGCCGGGGTAACCCAGGCTGGCCGACAGATCCGCCGGACCGATGAAGATGCCGTCGACACCGTCGACGGCCGCGATGGCCTCGATCTGCTCCAGCGCTTCGCCGGTTTCCACCTGCACCAGCAGGCACAGTTCGTCCGCCGCGCGCGCCACGTAGTCGGTGCTGCGCCCGAAATTCGCGGCGCGGGTCGAGCCCCCCATGCCGCGGATACCTTCGGGCGCATAGCGCATGGCGCGCACGGCAGCCTGGGCTTCCTGCGCGTTCTGCACGAAGGGCAGCAGCAGCGTCTGCGCGCCGATGTCCAGGTAGCGCTTGATCAGCACCGGATCGTTCCACGCCGGCCGCACCACCGCATGCGTGGGCGGCGCCCCCGGTGCGGGCTGGGCGGCGGCCACGGCCTGCAACTGGTGCAGCATCAGCGGCACGTCGGTCGGGGTGTGCTCGGTGTCCAGCAGCACCCAGTCGTAGCCGGCCCCGCCAATCATCTCGTTGACGAAGGGCGAAGGGATGGTGGACCACAAGCCGATCTGGGTGCGCCCGGCACGCAGCGCCTGCTTGAAAAGATTGACTGTCAGCATACGTCTATTGAACTTAAGTGTTCCCTTGTTTCACCACGTCGGCCCAGTGCGCCACCTCGGCGGCGATGCAGCTGGCGGCCCGCTCCAGCGTGTCGGGTGTGGTCTCGTTGATCGTCGTGGCCCACCAGTATGGCCTGACACGCGCGGTTCAGCTTCTGCACGACCCGGCCGGTCGCGGCCAGGGCCCCAAGTCAGGTCGAGCCGCCCACCGGTGCCAGCGCGCCCGCCGCCCCGATCAACGCGTCGCGCAAATCGGCCAGCAGCGGATGCTCGGCCCGCCATTCGGGCCGCACCAGGGCGACATGAAAACGCACCGCTTCGGCCAGTGGGCGGACCGCCAGACGCGCGTCAGACTGTGCCATGGCCCGCGCCGTCAGCGGGTTGATGATGGACAGGCCCAGCCCCTCGGCCACCAGCGCGCAGATCGACACCGCGCTGGCGGTTTCATGCCGCCCGCGCCGCGTCACCCCGGCCGCCGCGAACAGCGCATCAATCTGCTGGCGGTAAGGGTCGGCCGGCGCCAGGTGGATGAAGGCCTGGCCCTCGAAGTCGGCCGGCGCCAGCAGCGGCCGCTGGGCCAGCGCATGGCCGGCCGGCAGCACCACCACCTCATCGGCCTCCAGCAAGGTGTGCAGCGCGCAGCCCACCGGCGCCGCACGCGCCTCGGTCAGGCCCAGATCGAACTGCTGCTCGGACAAGGCCGCCTCCAGCGCCGGCGATTCCAGCGGCACCACGCTCACGCTGGCCTCCGGGTGGCGCGCGGCAAAGCGCCGCAGCGCCGCCGGCACCAGGGCATGCGCCAAGGCCGGCAGACAGGCCAGGTGCAGGCGCCCGGTGCCGAACTCACGCAACTCGCGCGCCGCGGCCTGCACGCGCTCCAGGCCCTGGTAGGCGCGCTCGATCTCGTCGTACAGCGCCCGCGCCCGCACCGTGGGGCGCAGGCGGCCCTGGATGCGGTCGAACAGCGCATAGCCCAGCAGGTGCTCCAGCCGCGCCAGCTCGCGGCTGACGGTGGGCTGCGAGCTGTGCAGTGCCTCGGCCGCGCGCGTGACCTGGCCAGCGCGCATGACGGCACGAAACACCTCGATGTGGCGGTGGCTCAGATTCATATCAAGAATGAATTCATGAATCAACGAATTCTATTTGTATGCATGACTATTTGCCCCCACCATCTCCGCCATGAATCCTTTTCAAGACGAACCCCTGCGCCAGCTGGCCCGCCAGTACGGCACCCCCTTGTGGGTCTACGACGCCGCCACCATCCGCCAGCGCATCGGCGAGCTGAAGGCTTTCGATACCGTGCGCTACGCGCAAAAAGCCAATTCCAACACCCACCTTTTGCGTCTGATGCGTGAGCTGGGCGTGAAGATCGACGCCGTGTCGCGCGGCGAAATCCAGCGCGCGCTGGCCGCCGGCTACAGCGCGTCGGCCGACGCCTCGGGCGCCACCGGCATCGTCTTCACCGCCGACCTGATGGACGCCGCCACCCTGGAGACGGTGGTCGAGCACGGCATCCCGGTCAACGCCGGCTCCATCGACATGCTGGAGCAATTGGGCGCGCGCGCGCCTGGCCACGCGGTGTGGCTGCGCATCAACCCCGGCTTTGGCCACGGCCACAGCCAGAAGACCAACACCGGCGGCGAGCACAGCAAGCACGGCATCTGGCACGCCGACCTGGACGCGGCCCTGGCGGCCGTGGCGCGGCACCATCTGAAGCTGGTCGGCCTGCACATGCACATCGGCTCTGGCGTCGATTACAGCCACCTGGCCCAGGTCTGCCAGGCCATGGTGGCGCTGGTGCGCGGCGTGGGTGCGGCGCGCCTGCCCGATCTGCACGCCGTCTCGGCCGGCGGCGGCCTGTCCATCCCCTACCGCGCGGGCGACACCCGGCCCGACCCGCAGCACTATTACCAGTTGTGGGACGCCGCCCGGCGCGAGATCGCCGCCCTGCTGGCCCGCCCGGTGCAGCTGGAGCTGGAGCCCGGCCGCTACCTGGTGGCCGAAAGCGGCGTGCTGCTGTCCGAGGTGCGCGCCGTCAAGACCATGGGCAGCCAGCGCTTTACCCTGGTCGATGCCGGCTTCAACGACCTGATGCGCCCCAGCATGTACGGCGCCTACCACGGCATGCACCTGATCGCCGCCGACGGCCTGCCACGCCCCGAGGCCGAGACCGTGGTCGCCGGCCCGCTGTGCGAGTCCGGCGACGTGTTCACCCAGGGCGAAGGCGGCCTGGTGCTGCGCCGCGCCCTGCCCGAGGCGCGCATCGGCGATCTGCTGGTGCTGCACGACGCCGGGGCCTACGGCGCCAGCATGTCCAGCAACTACAACACGCGCGGGCTGGCCGCCGAGGTGCTGGTCGATGGTGGGGTAGCGCGTCTGATCCGCCGTCGCCAGTCGGTCGATGAATTGCTGGCGCTGGAGCAGGTATAAGAGCAGGTTTCCCCTTCCTCGTCGCCACGCCATGAGCCTGAAAGAGCAAATCACCGAAGACATGAAAACCGCCATGCGCGCCAAGGACAGCGCGCGCCTGGGCACCATCCGCCTGCTGCAGGCGGCGATGAAGCAAAAAGAGGTCGATGAGCGCATCACCCTCGACGACGCGGCCATCGTTGGCATCCTGGACAAGCTGATCAAGCAGCGCAAGGACAGCATCGAGGCCTTCAGCAAGGCCGCGCGCCAGGATCTGGTGGACCAGGAGCAGGCCGAAATGGCCGTGCTGCAGGCCTACCTGCCGGCGCGGCTGTCGACCGAAGAGATTGCCACCGAGGTCCAGGCCATCGTCGCCGAGCTCGGCGCCAGCGGCCCGGGCGACATGGGCAAGGTGATGGGCGCGGTCAAGACACGCCTGGCCGGCAAGGCCGACATGGGCGCGGTCAGCGCGGCGGTCAAGGCCGCGCTGGCCGGCTGAGCGCCCACCTCGGCCGCCTCGAACCCCGGCTTTACCCGGGCTTTGCACGGGCCGCGGTGCACGCGGCAAACCAAAACCGGTCTTGCCGCGTTGAACACGGAACGCGCCCCGTCGCGCGCTCTGTTCCACCGCTTTCCGCCCCGACCATGCCCACCTCACGCTTTTTCGCGCTCTGGCGCCACTGCCTCGCCGGCGCGCTGCTGGCCGGCACGGCGCTGCTGGCCCAGGCCCAGAACCCGCCCCAGCAGGCCGATCCGCCCGGCCGCGTGGCCTACCTCAGCGCCCAGGAGGGCGCCGCCTTTCTGGCCAGCCCCGGGGCCAGCGGCTGGTCGCCGGCGGCGCTGAACTGGCCGGTGGCCACCGGCAGCCGCCTTGGCATCGAGGCCGGCGCGCGCACCGAACTGCACGCCGGACGCCTCGCCCTGCGCCTGGGTGGGCCGGCCCAGCTGTCGGTGACCGAACTGGACGACGACACCGCCCAGTTCGCCCTGACCGAAGGCACGCTGTCGCTGCGCGTGCGCGAGCTGCGCCCCGGGGAACGGATCGAAATCGACACCCCGCAACTGGCCCTGGTGGCCCAGCAGCCGGGCGAGTACCGCCTGGACGTCGATCCGCGCGCCGACACCACGCGCCTGGCGGTCCTGAACGGCGCGGCCACGGTGTACGGCGCCAACGGCCAGCCCACCGAGGTCGGCGCCGGCCAGCAACTGGTTTTTGCCGGCCGCGGCCTGTCGGTGGCGCAGGCCGGCCCGGTGCTGGCGCGCGACGGTTTCGACCAGTGGGTGGCCGGGCGCGACGCCCTGGAAGACCAGTCGCTCTCGGCACGCTACCTCTCGCGCGACATGCCCGGCTACCAGCTGCTCGACAGCCACGGCGAATGGGCGCGGGATGCGACCTACGGCAGCGTCTGGTACCCCAGCGTCGGCGTGGCCGACTGGGCGCCCTACCGCTACGGCCGCTGGAGCTGGATCGAACCCTGGGGCTGGACCTGGGTGGACGACGCCCCGTGGGGCTTTGCCCCCTCGCACTACGGCCGCTGGGCACAGATCGGTCCGCGCTGGGCCTGGGTGCCGGGGCCGCCGGCACCGCGCCCGGTCTATGCGCCGGCCCTGGTCGCCTTCATGGGCGGCGGCGGCGACCGCTGGGGCGTGGCGCTGGGTGGCGGCCGGCCCGGCGCGGCCTGGTTTCCGCTGGCTCCCGGCGAGTACTGGGAGCCGCCCTACCGCGCCAGCTCGCGCTATCTGGGCCGCGTCAACCCCGGCTTTGGCGGCCGCGAGCGCCCGCACCCGCCGCACGACGGCTACCTGTTCCAGCGCCGTCCGCAGGCCATCACCGTGGCGCCGCACGAGCAATTCAACGGCCGAGGCGATGGACATGGCCGCCCGCCCCGCTTCATGGACGGCAGCCGCCTGCCGCCCGGCGCCCTGCAAGACAGCCGCCCGGTGGCGCCGCCGCCGCGCTCGGCTTTTCCTACCGCGCCAGGCCTGGCGCCGGTGCCGCAACTGGCCGCCCCGCGCCCCGATGTCCCTCCGCCGCGGCAGCGCCCGCCGCAGGCCGGTTTCGAGCGCGGCAACCCACCGGCAGTCCGCGAGCACCGCCCATGGCAGCTGGGCGAAGGCGCGCCGCAAGCCGCCGAGGTCCCCGGCTACCGCCGCATGGAACGCGAACGTGTCGAGCACGACAGCCGCCCGCGCGAGCCGGGGCAGCGGCCCTGGCCGTCGCCACGCCCGCCCGAGGCCCAGCTGCCGCCGCCGCGACCACAAGCCCCCGTCGAATCGCGCCCCATGCCGCAGTTGGGCGCCCCCGCCATGCCGCCCATGGCCGGGCCGCGGCACCCGCCCGCGCCGGACCAGGCGCCTGCGCAGCGCCGCTACATTCCGCCCGGCATGGACCCCCGCAACCAGCCGTGAGCACTCGGCCGCCGGTACCCCAGGGCCAGTAGTCCTGAATTCATAGCACCAGGCCCAATACCGGCGCCGACCAAGCTCCTGTCTGGCTTGCACTCCGGCCGATTCTGCTATCGTGGCGCCGTGCCACCCGACCTTGCCCCCATCGACCGCCTTGACCTGCATGCCGTGGTGCGCCACGGCGGCGCCTTCACCCTGGATGTCGACGTGCGCCTGCCGGCGCGCGGCGTGACCGCCGTGTTCGGCCCCTCGGGCTGCGGCAAGACCACATTGCTGCGCGCCGTGGCGGGGCTGGTGCGGCCGACGCCCGGGCGCATCCTGATCGCCGGCCAGCCCTGGCAGGACGACGAGGCCGGCCTATGGCTGCCGACCCACCGTCGCCCACTGGGCATGGTGTTTCAGGAAGCCAGCCTGTTCGATCACCTGAGCGTGCAGGCGAACCTGGAATTTGGCCAAAAGCGCGTGCCCCAGGCCGAACGCCAGGTGTCGCTGACCCAGACCATCGAGCTGCTGGGCATCGGCCCGCTGCTGGCGCGCCGGCCGGACGCGCTGTCGGGCGGTGAACGCCAGCGCGTGGCGATTGCCCGGGCGCTGGCCACCAGCCCGCGCCTGCTGCTGATGGACGAGCCCCTGGCCGCGCTGGACGCGGCCCGCAAGGCCGAGCTGCTGCCCTGGTTCGAGCGCCTGGCGCGCGAGTTGCACATCCCGGTGCTCTACGTCACCCACTCGCTGGACGAGGTGGCGCGCCTGACCGACCACCTGCTGCTGTTGCGCGCCGGCCAGGTGCAAGACCAGGGCCCCACCGCCGAGCTGCTGGCGCGGCTGGACGTGGCGCTGACCCAGGGCGACGCCGCCAGCGCGCTGATCGAAGGCGCGGTGGCGGCGGTGGACGAGGCCGACCAGCTGCTGCATGTGCGTTTCGGCGGCGGCGTGCTGCAGTGCGTGCAGACCCCCGGCGCCCCGACGCGCGCGCGCGGCCAGCGCCTGCGCCTGCGCGTGCAGGCGCGCGACGTGAGCCTGACGCTCAGCGCCGCGCAAGACACCAGCATCCTGAACGTGCTGCCCGCCACCGTGCATTCGCTGGCCGAGGACGGCCCGGCCCAGACCCTGGTGGCGCTGGATGTGGGCGGCACCCCGCTGCTGGCCCGCGTCACGCGCCGCTCGGCGCGCCTGCTGGCGCTGGCACCGGGGCAGCCGGTGTTCGCGCAGATCAAGGGCGTGGCGGTGCTGGATTAGGGCCTGTCCACGCCCAGCAAGGCGACCAGCTCGTCCATCCCCCGCACCACGGCGTGCGGCAACGGCCGCTCGGCGCCGGGCTTGGCCGCCTCGCCCTTGCGGTCCACCCACACCGTCTGCATGCCGGCGGCCAGGGCGCCGGCCACGTCCAGCGCCGGGTCGTCGCCGACGTGCAGCACCTGCTCGGGCGGGCAGCCGGCGGCGGCGGCGGCGGCCAGGAACACCCGGGCGTCGGGCTTGGCCACGCCCACCTCGCGCGCGCTGACGGCGGCCTGGAAGTACGCGGCAATGCCGATGCGGGCCACGTCGGCGCTGCCGTTGGTCAGCGCCACCAGCGGGTAGCGCGCGCTCAAGGCGCGCAGGGCGGGCAGCGCGTCGTCGAACAGATCGACGCGCTGGCGCTCGGCGTGGAAGGCTTCAAACGCCGTGTCCGCCCATTGCGGGTCGTCGCCGGCCTCACGCAGTTGGTGGCGAATCAGCTCACGGCGCAAGAAGGCCAGATCGTGCAGGCGCTCGGCATGCGCCGCGCGCACGGCGGCACGCGCGGCCTGGGCCGACGCGCGGTCGGCGACCAGGGCCGCGGTGCGTGGGGCGTGCCGGTGCAACCAGGCGAGCAAGACCTGCTCGGCGCGTTCGATGGTCGGCCACACCGGCCACAGCGTATCGTCCAGGTCCAGGGTGATGGCGCGGATGCGCGCCAGATCGAGCGGGGGCGGCGCCATCACGGCGGCAGGGGAAACCAGGGCATGCCCGAGAATAGCGCATGCGTTTTCGACCCGAACCCGAGCATCTCCACGGCCAACCGGCACGCACCGGCGTACTGCTGGTCAACCTGGGCACACCCGAGGCCCCCACGCCGGCGGCCACGCGCCGTTACCTGGCCGAGTTTTTAAGCGATCCGCGCGTGGTGGAAATCCCCGCCGCGCTCTGGAAGCTGATCCTGCACGGCATCATTTTGCGCACCCGGCCGGCCAAATCCGCCGCCAAGTACCAGAGCATCTGGACGCCCGAAGGCTCGCCCCTGATGGTGTGGAGCCGCCGGCAGGCCACGCTGCTGCGCGGCCACCTGGGCGAACGCGGGCTGCTGGCCGAAGTGCGCCTGGCCATGCGCTACGGCCAACCCGCCGTCGCCGAGCAGTTGGACGAGCTGCGCGTCGCCGGCTGCACCCGGGTGCTGGTGCTGCCGCTGTACCCGCAGTACTCGGGCACCACCACGGCCAGCGTGATCGACGCGGTGGGCGACTGGGCGCGCCGGGCGCGCCACGTGCCCGAACTGCGCTTCGTCAACCGCTTTCACGACGACCCCGGTTACATCGACGCCCTGGCCGCCGTGGTGCAAGAGCACTGGCGCCAGCATGGCCGGCCAGACCAGCTGGTGATGAGCTTTCACGGCGTGCCCGAGCGCACGCTGACGCTGGGCGACCCCTACGCCTGCGAATGCCGCAAGACGGGGCGCCTGCTGGCCGAACGCCTAGCCCTGAAGGAGGGCCAGTGGCGGCTGAGTTTTCAGTCGCGCTTTGGCAAGGCAAAGTGGTTGGAGCCGGCCACGCAGACGGTACTGACCGAGCTGGGCGCCGCCGGCACGGCGCGGGTGGATGTGGTCTGCCCCGGCTTCGTCAGCGACTGCCTGGAGACGCTGGAGGAAATCGCCATGGAGGGGCGCGACGCCTTCAAGGCCGCCGGCGGGGGCGACTTCCAGTACATCCCATGCCTGAACACCCACCCGCGCTGGCTGGCCGCGCTGACCGAGCTGGTCGCCACGCACCTGCAAGGCTGGCCGGTGCCGGCACCCGGCGCCGAGGCCCAGGCCGCGGCACAGGCGCGGGCACAAAACGGCTTGCACCGGGCCTTGACGCAGGGCGCCAAACGCTGAGATTTGCTTCTTTTTTTATAGCCAACCAGGATGTACTGACGCCGGCAGGCGGTCAAAAACCCTTCAAAACCCGACTCAGCCCGCCTGTTCGATGAAATCAGACACCAGGCTCAGCTGAGCGGGCACGTTCAGCGCCGGGGCGTGGCCGCAGCCCGGCACTTCCACCACCTGCAGCTGACCGCGCGCGCCCGGCCCGCGCGTGCGCATGGCCTCGGCGGTTTCGCGCAGCACCAGGTCGGACTCGGCGCCACGCAGCAGCAGCACCGGCAACGCCAGCGCGTCGTAGTGGTGCCAGATCAGGTAGTCGTCCGGGTAATGGGTGAACTGGCCGACGATGGCCGGGTCGTAGTGCGGCGTGACGCGCCCGTCGGGCAGGCGGCGCGTGCTGGTTTCCGTCAGGCGCCGCCAC
Source organism: Pseudomonadota bacterium (assembly GCA_020161215.1). Taxonomy (GTDB): domain Bacteria; phylum Pseudomonadota; class Gammaproteobacteria; order Burkholderiales; family Burkholderiaceae_C; genus Ottowia. The sequence continues at coordinate 2,630 of JAIUOM010000052.1, read as the reverse complement.
TGCGCGTCGGTGAGCTGGCCGTAGGGCTTGTAGGCCGTGCGCAGAAAGGCCTCCAGCTCGCTCACGCGCCTAAAGGCCGGCGGCTGGCCGGCGTAGGCCTTGATGCGTTCGATGGCGGCCGCGGCCAGTTGCGGGGCGTTGTCGTTCAGCACCAGGCTGCGGATGCGGCGCTGGAGTTCGGGCTCGAAATAGCCCGAGGCCCCCACCGTGCCGATCGCTCCGCCCATCGAGGTGCCGACCCAATGGCACTGCTCAATGCCCAGCTGCACCAGGAATTCGCGCGCCAGCCGGGCGTAGAAGGCCAGGCAGTATTCGTCCTTCGGGTTGGCGGCCCATTGGCTCAGGCCGCGCCCGACGGTGTCGGGGCACAGCACGCGCCAGCCGCGCCCGGCCAGGTGCGCGGCCAGCTCGTCCATGTCGCGCCCGGTGCGCGCCAGGCCGTGCCAGGCGATCACGGTGCCGCGCGCCGCGCCGCTGGCCGGCGCCCAGTCGGTGTAATGGATCTCGCGTTCGGCGCAGGTCAGGTACTGGGACGAGAACGTCATGGTCTTGGGGGCGAACACGGGGGTTGGGTGAGGCGGCTCGAGGCTCAATCGGGAATCACGACCGTATGGCCCGCCGCCATGGTGATGGCGTTGCCAGCGACCGGCGTGGCGGCGAAGGCCGGCACGTTGGTCGCGCCAATGGCCGGGGCCTTGCCGGGTTCGCCGCCGCGCGGCACGGTGCGCACCACCTGGCTGGGCGGCAGCGCCTGACCGCGCTTGAGGTGGTCGTACACGGCGTCCAGCGCGCGGTTCAGGTAGACGTGCAGCGGCACGTAGCGGCTGTCGTAGCCGGGCAGCACGGCGGGCAAGCCGATGAAGCCGTCAAAGTGCTGGGCATTGGTGACTTCGATGTAGCTCAGCCGGCTGGCGACGCCTTCCGTCTTCTGGTTCAGCGCGTAGTACGGCCGAGAGGTGTGGTTGACCGGCAGCAGCGCGTCGTCGCGACCGTGCACGATGATGGTCGGCTTGCCGCGCAGGTTGCCATTGCGCTGGGTCTCGGCCATGCCGGCCTGCAGGCGCCGCGCGCTGGCGCCTGCTCCGGTGACCAGTTCGCGCAAGCACAGTGCGCCGTCCAGGTTCCAGTCGGCCACGCCAGCGGCATTGGCGCCGAGGAAATCACGCGCCGGACCATTCCGACCGAGGTTGTTGATCAACACCACGCCGGCCGAGGGCGGCACGCCGTTGCCGGTGGCGAACATGGTGCTCAGCGCGGCCGGCGCCAGGGCGGTGGGTGCCCCGGTGGCCGAGGTGGCGCCGTAGCTGAAGCCGCACAGGTGGTCGGCGACGCTGGCGCGTGCCAGGGCGTTGGCGAAGGTGGCGGTGACGGCCGGGGCGATCTCGAAAGCCGCGTGCGAGGGCTGCAGCACCGCCGACTCAGACTCCCAGCCGTAGTCGCGCAGACGCTGCAGGGCCTCCTCGGCCTGGGCAATGGTGCCGCTTGCGGTCAGCAGGCCTTTCTTCTGCAAGGCCTCGCAGCGGTTGGCGGCAATCGGCAAGGCCACGCTGTTGAAGAGCGCCGCGAAGCTGCCGGCGTACGGCCCCTGCGCGACGGACGGCGCCAGCGATGCGCAGGCCTGGTACAGATTGGCGTAACTGGTGAAGTCGACCAGGTTCCGGCCCACCGTCGGCACCAGCGCGCCACCGCGCTGCACCGCCACGCCGGCGTTGGCGGGCATCTCAATGGCCGGTTCGGCGACGGCCACGCCGTCGATGAGGCCTTCGGCGTCCAGCTCGGCCGCGGCGATGGCGGCGCCGCCACCGTTCGACACGCTGGAGGCGATCACCAGGGTGTTGGCTGGCGTGAAGCGCACCGCGTGCTGACCGATCAGGTTGGTGTCACCGAACTGTTCGTTCAAGGCGTACAAGGCCAGGCGCACGGCGGCCAGGGTGTGGCGGCCCCAGTCCTTCTCGGGGTTCAGGCCCGAATGCGCGTGCTTGAAGGCAAAGCGGTTCGGCGTGGCGGCATTGAAGCTGGCCAGCTCGGTGCCAGCGAGCCCGGCGTGAAAAGCGGCCTGGGCCCCAGCGACGCTGGACCCAGCGCGTGTGCCGTCGATGTAGGCCACGGTGTCGTTCTGAAGATCGTGCGGCGTGGCGCCCGTGCCCTTGTCGGTGTACGCCACGGCGCAGCCGCGCTTGAGCCCCCATTCGCCGGTGGAGATGGCGCCGTACACCCCGCGCGATCCGGACGACGTGGCGGTGACGATGCAGGGGTTGCTGGGGTCAAAACTGTCCGGCACCTGGGCCATCACGGTGACGTTCTGGCGACCCGTGCCATCGTCCAGGAAAGCGATGTACTCGGTGCCAGCGACCTTGCCCTCGCCACCGGTGACCAGGCCGGCCGCGCTGACGTTGGGGCCGTACAGGCTGCCGTAGCCGCCGCCGGCGGTCATGTCGACCAGAGCGCGGTAGCTGTTGTAGATGGCCGCGCGGCGCAACTCGGCGGCGCTGGGCTTGAGCGGATCGGCGTAGCTGGGCGGCACGGCCGACTGCAGGCCGCTCTTGCCCAGGCCGGCGGTCAGCAGATCGTCGGCGTTGCCATCGTAGCGCGTGAGCTTGACCGGACCAATATCACTCGGCCGGGTGTTG
>JAIUOM010000051.1 GCA_020161215.1 Pseudomonadota bacterium | reverse complement strand
GGCTTGGTGGCCCCGCCCCGCCCGCGCAGCGCGGCGTTCGGGTCCCAGTCCTTGTTCTTCTCGGCCTCGGCCGCGTCCTGGCCGGTGGTGCGCCAGGTGTTCTTGTTGACGAAGGGCACGGGCACCTTGGCCACGTAGATGGCCACGCCCAGGGCCACCGCCAGGCCGGCCATCACGCCCAGGACGATGCCCAGGAAGGTGCCGCCGCGTTGTCTTGTCTGCATCATGCTGTGAAATTACCGCTTACATCCGGGTCGGGGCGGACACGCCCAAGACCAACAGACCATTGTGCAATACCTGGGCGGTGGCCGCGACCAGGGCCAGGCGGGCTTTTTTCACGGATTCGTCCTCGACCAGGATGCGCTCGGCGTCGTAGTAGCTGTGGTAGCTGGCGGCCAGGTCGCGCAAATAGAAGGTGACGTCGTGCGGGGCGAAGTCGGCCGCCGCCGCCGTCAGCATGTCGGGGTACTGGGCCAGTTTCAGCATCAGCGCCTGGGCGGCCGGGGTGTCCAGCGGTGCCAGGTCGGCCTCGGCCAGCAGGGCCACGTCGCCGCCCCAGCCGGCCAGCACCGAGCAGATGCGCGCATGCGCGTACTGCACGTAGTACACCGGGTTGTCGTTGTTCTTTTGCACCGCCAGATCGACGTCGAAGGTGTATTCGGTGTCCGGCTTGCGGCTGAGCAGGAAAAAGCGCACCGCGTCGGCGCTGGTCCACTCGATCAGATCGCGCAGGGTGACGTAGCTGCCGGCGCGCTTGCTGATCTTGACCTCTTGCCCGCCGCGCACCACCCGCACCATGGTGTGCAGCACGTAGTCGGGATAACCGGCGGGCACGCCCGCGCCGCTGGCCTGCAGGCCGGCGCGCACGCGGGCGATGGTGCCGTGGTGGTCGGTGCCCTGGATGTTGATGGCCTTGTGAAAACCGCGCTCCCACTTGGCGATGTGGTAGGCCACGTCGGGCACGAAATAGGTGTAGCCGCCCTCGGACTTGCGCATCACGCGGTCCTTGTCGTCGCCAAAGTCGGTCGAGCGCAGCCACAGCGCACCGTCCTGCTCGTAGGTGTGGCCGCTGGCGACCAGGCGGCGCACCGCGTCCTCGACCTTGCCGTCGCTGTACAGGCTGCTTTCCAGGAAATAATGGTCGAAGCGCACCCGGAAGGCCTGCAAATCCTTGTCTTGCTCGTTGCGCAGGTAGGCGACGGCGAACTGTCGGATGTTGTCCAGGTCTTGCACGTCGCCGCTGGCGGTGAAGCTCCGGTCGTCGGCCTGGACGGTTTTTTGGACCAGGAAGTCGTCGGCGATGTCCTGGATGTAGTCGCCGTTGTAGGCCGACTCGGGCCAGCCGGCATCGCCCGGCTTGAGGCCTTGCACACGGCAGCGCACCGAGCGGGTCAGGGTCTCGATCTGCACGCCGGCGTCGTTGTAATAGAACTCGCGCGTGACGTCCCAGCCCTGGCTGTCCAGCAGGTGGCAGATGGCGTCGCCCAGCGCCGCCTGGCGGCCGTGGCCGACGTGCAGCGGGCCGGTCGGGTTGGCGCTGACAAATTCAACCAGAACCGACTCACCCCGGCGTGTTTGTTCGCCATAATGCTCTTTTTCCGAGAGCACTTCGTGCACCACCTGCTGCTTGGCGGCGGGCTTCAGGCGGATGTTCAGAAAGCCCGGGCCGGCGATCTCGATGGCGGCCACCCACTGCTGGAAGGCCGGCGTGGCCGCCAGCGCGGTTTTCAGCTGTTCGGCCAGCGCGCGCGGGTTGGCCTTGAGCGGCTTGGCCAGCTGCATGGCGGCGGTGCAGGCCAGGTCGCCGTGCGCGGCCTGCTTGGGGGATTCGAACGCGGCTTTGTCGCCGGCGCCGGGGGAAAGGTGGTCCAGCTCGGCGGCGAGTGCGGCCAGGAGCTGCTTCTTGACGGTGCGCATCGGGCGATTTTATGCGGGGCACCTGACGGTAGCGGCCCGTTACGATCGGGCCATGGCCGCTCCCAAAACCACTTACGTCTGCTCCGAATGCGCCGCCAGCAGCCCGCGCTGGCTTGGCAAATGCCCCGGTTGCGGGGCCTGGAACACGCTGGTGGAGACCGCCGCCGAGGCGCCGGCCGCCGGCCGCAACCGCCTGGGCTCGGGCCACGCGGCGCTGGCGCCGTCCGCCGCCGTGCAGGCGCTGGCGGCCATCGAGGCCGAGGACGTGGCGCGCACCTCCACCGGTCAGCCCGAGCTGGACCGGGTGCTGGGCGGCGGCATCGTCGAGGGCGGCGTGGTGCTGATCGGCGGCGATCCGGGCATCGGCAAATCGACGCTGCTGCTGCAGGCGCTGGATGCCTTGCAGCGCGCGAACCTGGAGGCGCTCTACGTCACTGGTGAGGAAAGCGGTGCCCAGGTGGCTTTGAGGGCCAGACGGCTGGGCATCACCGGCTCACAGGTGGCGGTGCTGGCCGAGATCCAGCTGGAGAAGATCATCGCCACCCTGGCCGCGCGGCAGCCCGCGGTGGCGGTGATCGACTCGATCCAGACCGTGTACTCGGACCAGCTGACCAGCGCGCCCGGCAGCGTGGCCCAGGTGCGCGAGTGCGCGGCGCACCTGACGCGTTGGGCCAAGGCCAGCGGCTGCGCCATCGTGCTGGTGGGCCACGTGACCAAGGACGGCCAACTGGCCGGCCCGCGCGTGCTGGAGCACATGGTCGACACGGTGCTGTACTTCGAGGGCGACACGCATTCCAGCTTTCGGCTGATTCGTGCCATCAAGAACCGTTTTGGCGCCGTCAACGAGATCGGCGTGTTCGCCATGACCGAGCGCGGCCTGAAGGGCGTGAGCAACCCCAGCGCCATCTTTTTGAGCCAGCACGCCCAGCCGGTACCGGGCAGCTGCGTGCTGGTCACGCTGGAGGGCACGCGGCCGATGCTGGTCGAGATTCAGGCCCTGGTCGATTCGGGCGGGCCCAGCCCGCGCCGCCTGTCGGTGGGCCTGGAGCGCGACCGCCTGGCCATGCTGCTGGCCGTGCTGCACCGCCACGGCGGCGTGGCCACGGGCGATCAGGACGTGTTCGTCAACGCCGTGGGCGGGGTGCGCATCAGCGAGCCGGCGGCCGATTTGGCGGTGCTGCTGGCCATCACCAGCAGCCTGCGCGGCAAGGCCTTGCCCAAGGGCTTCATCGCCTTTGGCGAAGTGGGTCTGGCCGGCGAGGTGCGTCCGGCCCCGCGCGGGCAGGAGCGGCTGAAGGAGGCCGCCAAGCTGGGCTTTTCGGTGGCCCTGATTCCCAAGGCCAATGCGCCGAAGAAGCTGGGCGCCGAGCTGGACGGCCTCACGGTGCACGCCGTCGACCGGGTCGACGAGGCCATGGCCATCGTGCGTGGGCTGGATGCTTGAGTTTGGGGTGTTTTCAGGCCTTGGCCGGCGTCCAGAAAGCCTGATCAGCTATCATTTTTAAGTCAATCAGGGCGGTGCCCAGACCGGCTGGTGCGCTCACTGGGTGATCACCGACTGCAGGGCCGCCGCCGATTTGGCGATCCAGCCGTAGTCGTCGTGCCAGAGCTGGCCGAAGGCGGTCGCCGGCAGCACGGCCGGGCGCAGGCCGGCTTCGCTCAGCCGGCCCTTGACCTCGGCCGAGTCGGAGGCGCTGGCGGCGGCTTTCTCCAACGCCGCCACCACGTCCTTGGGCGTGCCGGCCAGCACCGCCAGGCCGCCCCACAGCGTCAGGCGCGGAATGTCGAGCTTTTCCTCGACGTAGGTCGGCACCAGGGGCAGCAAGGGGTTGCGCTTTTCGTTCAGCACCACCAGCGGCCGCAGCCGGGGGTCGGCGTGGAACTGCAACACCAGGGGCAGGGCCAGGGTGCTGAAATCGGCATGGCCGGCCAGCAACAGCTTGAGCATGTCGGGCCCGCCCTTGACCGGCACGTGCGCGGCCTGGATACCGTAGCGCCGGCAGAAATTGAGCAGGGCCATGTGTTCCAGCGTCCCGACGCCGGGCGAGGCGTAGTTCAGCTTGCCGGGATGGCTGCGGCCGTAGTCGATCAGTTCCCGGACAGCGCGAAACGGCCGCTTGCCGCTGACCGCGATCACGATGTCGGATTCACCGGTGCCGAGCACCGGCACCAGCTCACGGAACATGTCGTACTGGGCGAACAAGGCCTGCGTGGCCAGCATCGCCGACACGACGTAAAGCAGGGTGTGACCATCGGCCGGCGCGATTTTCAAGGCGTTGACAGCCACGGTGAAAGCGCCGCCCGCGCGGTTGTCCACCAGCACCGGCTGGCCCACCGTGGCCTGCATGGCATGGGCCAGCACCCGCGCCGCGAGATCGTTGGCGCCGCCGGCGGGCAGGGGCGAGATCATCTTCAGCGGCCGGTTGGGAAAGGTCTGCGCCCCAGCCCAGGGCGTGGCGACGGCGGCGGCCAGCGCGGCGGCGCCCTGCAGCAACCCACGGCGCGAAAGATCGGCGTGCATGGCGCGGCTCACGGCGCAAGGGCGGGCGAAGCCCCCCGCGCCACGGGCGCCGACCACCGCGCGCCCCGCGGCGGGCATCGACCGCGCGCACCAGGCTGAAATGAAACCACAGCAGACACGCAACATCCTCCCGGGCCTGGCGGTCGGCGGCGGCGCCACCCGGGCGACCCGGCTGTCGATCCGCGACACCCGGCTTGGGGTATCGCGTGGCGTCGGCGCACTGCCCTTGTCCAGGCCCACGAGCCTCTGGTGTACTGCAAGCGCGCCCGGTCGTCCAGCGCGGGTAAGACGGTCTTAAGCTGCCCGCTCGCCTGGGGCAAGGCTCAGTCCAGTTTGGCGCCCGACTCCTTGACCAGCTTGCCCCAGCGCACCATGTCCTCGCGGATCAGCTGACCGAACTGCTGCGGCGTGCCGCCGCTCACGTCGGCGCCCTGGTCTTCCAGCTTCTTGCGCAGCTCGGGGTCCTTCAGGGCCTTGTTGATGTCGGCATTCAGCTTGGCCACGATGTCGGCGGGCAACTTGGCTGGGCCCAGGATGCCGAACCAGGTCACCGATTCGAAGTTCTTGTAGCCCAGCTCGGCCACGGTGGGCACCTGCGGCAGGTCGTTCACGCGCTGCGGCGAGGTGACGGCCAGTGGGCGCATCTTGCCGCTCTTGATGTGGCCCAGCAGGGTCGGCACCGAGGACATGTACAGCTGCACCTGCCCGCTGATCACGTCGGTGGCGCCCTGGGCCGCTCCCTTGTAGGGGATGTGGGTGAGCTGGATGCCGGCCACTTTCTGCAGCGACTCGGCCGTCAGGTGCGCCACGGTGCCGTTGCCCGACGAGGCGTAGTTGATGCTGGCTGGCTTGGCCTTGGACGCCTGAATGACCTCGGCCAGTGTCTTGTAGGGTGAGCTGGCGCCGGTGACGATGACCAGGGGCGAACTGGCCACCAGACCGATCGGCGTCAGGTCCTTGGTCGGCTCGTAGGGCAGCTTGGCGTACAAGGAGGGGTTGATGGCCAGGTTGCTGGTCTGTCCCATGACGAAGGCGTAGCCGTCGGGTTGGGCCTTGGCCACCGCGTCCACGCCCACGCCGCCGCCCGAGCCGGGCTTGTTCTCGACCACGAAGTTGTAGCCCTGGGTGCTGAGCTTATTGGCCAGATCGCGCGCGATCAGGTCGGTGCCGCCCCCGGCCGGAAACGGCACGATGAGGCGAATCGGCTTGGCCGGCCAGCCCTGGGCTTGCGCCGTGGTGGCGAGCAGGGCGACGGCAAGCGACAGGGCGGTGCGGCGGGAAATCGGCATGGGGAGTCTCCTGGAATGCGGGCCGGAGGGTCGGCGTTGTGGGGGGTTCTTCGAGGATGGACTGTAGAATCGAGTTGCATCCAGCACAATCACGTTTCAACCAACGAACCACGGTGCAATATGCGCAACCCGGATCAGGAAGACGGCGCCAACGCGCGCGACGGCGGCGTGATCGCGGTGACCCGCGCGCTCACGCTGATGGAGGCTTTCGAGGTCGGCGAAGCCAGCCTGCCGCTGGCCGAGCTGAGCCGCCGCAGCGGCATGCACAAGACCACCGTGCTGCGCCTGGCGCGCACGCTGGCACTTTCCCACTACATGGTGCAGACGGACGATGGCCAGTGGCGCCTGGGCCCGGCGGCGGGCTGGCTGGGCGCGCGCTACCAGGCGGGTTTCGACGTCAACAACGTGGTCGAGCCGGCGCTGCACGAGCTGGTGAAACTGACGGGCGAAAGCGCCTCGTTCTACGTCCGCGAGGGCGACATCCGCGCCTGCGTGGCGCGGGTGGAGGGGCCGCAGTCGGTGCGGCACCACGTGCGTATCGGCGCGCGGCTGCCGCTGGACCAGGGTGCGCCGGGCCGGGTGATCCTGGCCTTCAGCGGAGCACAGAACGAGCCGTACGAGACGATCCGCACTCGCGGCTATCACATCTCGCTGGGCGAGCGCGAGCCTGATGTGTCTAGCGTGGCGGCGCCAGTGTTCCGCACCAACTGGAGCCTGCTGGGCTCGATGTGCATCTCCGGCCCCAGCTCGCGCCTGACCAAGGCCAAGCTGGAAAAGCACGCCAAGGACGTGGTGCGCGCCGCCAACCAGCTGTCGTATGCGCTGGCCGGCAGCCGTTCATCGGCAACGCCGGCAGTGGTGTCGCGCTGGCACCCATAGCGCTTGTCAGCGCCGCGCCAGCGGCAGGCCCGGCGTGTCCAGCTCGGCACGCAGCACATGGCCGTGCGTGGAGTCGGTGACGTAGAGCGTGCGCCGGCCCGGGCCGCCAAAAGCCAGGTTGGTGGTCGAGGCGCCGGCGGGGCCGCGCCAGACCTGCACCGGCTCGGCACGATGGTTCAATACCCACACGTAACCCAAGCCGGGGTTGGCGACCAGCAGGCGCCCGGCTTCATCCACCGCCAAGCCATCCGGGCCGCTGGGCCCGTGGGAGGTGAAGAACTGGCTCACCTTGGCCACGCTGCCGTCGGCCAGCAGGGGCACGCGCCAGACGCAGTTGCCGCGCGTGACGGCCAAGTACAGCACTTTACCGTCGGGCGACAGGGCCACGCCGTTGGGGCTGGGGATGTTGTCCAGCAGCAGGTCGAGCCGGCCATCACGCCCCAGGCGGTACAGGCGGCCGGTCGGGTCGTGCAGGCCGGTCTGGCCCTGGTCGGTGAAGAACAGGTTGCCGGCGGCGTCGAAAACCAGGTCGTTGACGCCCTTGAAGCGCTCGCTGTTGCGCCGCTCTAGAAACGGCGTGACGCGTCCCGTGGCCACGTCTAGCTGCATCAGGCCATTCTTGTAGTCGGTGATCAGCAGCGAGCCGGAATCGATGAACTTCATGCCGTTGGGCTCGCCGTCGTACTCGGCCACCAGCGTCCAGGCGCCTTGCCGGTCGATGCGGAAGATGCGGCCCCAGGGGATGTCGGTGACATAGAGGTTTCCAGCATCGTCGAACACCGGGCCTTCGAGGAAGGAATCCACCGGACTGCCGCCGCGGTTGGCGTCGGCCCAGGCGCTGCGCTCCAGGCGGCGCAGGGCATCGGGCATGGCGCTGAACAGCGTGAGTTCGCGCACCTCAGGGGCTTGGAGCAGAAACATGGGGATTAATCTCGCGGTTCGGATTCAGGCAGGCGGCAGGTCAAAACCATACAGCCGCGCCGGGTTGTCGACCAGGACGCGGTCCATCAGCGCCGCATCGCCCGCGCACCAGCGCAGCAGCAAATCGACCAGGGCCGCATCGTCCACGCTGCCGGGGGGCTCGGTGGTGTGCGGCCAGTCGCTGCCCCACACCAGGCGATCAGGCGCGGCGCGCACCAGCGCCTGGCCCAGCGCCACGGTATCGTCGTAGCCCGGGCCGCCCGTGCGCGAGCGCATGTAGGCGCCCGAGAGCTTGACCCAGACGCGCCCGGTGGCCAGCCACTGCGTCAGCAGCACCAGAGCCTCGGACGCGGAGCCCTCGGCCGGGTCAACGCGGCCCAGGTGGTCAACCACAGCCGGCACCGGAAGCGCCTCGATCACCGGCGCCAGCGCGATCAGCTGCTCCGGGTGGGCGAACACCTGCACGTGCCAGCCCAGCGGCGCCACCTTGTCGCCCAGGGCCCGCAACATGTCGGCGGTGGTCGTGCCCCAGGACTGCGGCGACACAAAGTTGACCCGCAGGCCGCACACGCCCTGCTCCGCCAGACGCGCCAGCTCAGCGGACGTCACATCCGCATCCACCACCGCCACGCCGCGCGCGGTATCGCCCAGTTGGGCCAGCGCATCCAATGTGCAGCGGTTGTCGGTGCCATAGGTGGAGGGCGTGACGACCACCGCGCGGCTCGTGCCCAGGCGCGCCTGCAGCAGGCGGTAGGCAGCCACTGGCGCATCAGGCGGTTGGCGCCGCCAGTGCGGCGACGGCGCGAAGCGCGGATCAAAGATGTGCATGTGGCAGTCGCAGGCCAGCGTGGGCAGGCGCCGCGCCGGCCGGGCCACGCCCGCTGAATGGGGTACGGGCCGCGACACCACGATCAGTCAGGCTTGATGTCGCCCTTGCGCACCACCTCAGCCCACTTGGCGTCTTCCTTCTTCAGGAAAGTGGCGAACTCGGCCGCGCTGGAGCCTACGGGCTGCGCACCCAGTTCCTTCAGGCGCTGCTGCACCTCGTCGTCCTTCATCACCTCGACGATGGCGCCCTGCAACTTGTCGACCACGTCCTTGGGCGTTTTGGCCGGGAGCAGCATGCCGTTCCATTCAAACGCTTCGTAGCCGGGCACCACGGTCTCGGCCACGGTGGGCACGTCGGGCAACCTGGGCGAGCGCTTGGGCGACGACACCGCCAGCGCGCGCAGCTTGCCGGTGCTGATCAGGGGGTAGGTGGCGGCGACGGTGCCGAACATGAAGTCCACCTGCCCGCCCATCACGTCGGTGATGGCGGGGCCGCCGCTCTTGTAGGGGATGTGCACCATGTCCAGGTTCAGCTTCTGGCGCAGCAGCTCTGCCGCCAGGCGCTGCACGGTGCCGCTGCCGCCCGAGGCGAAGTTCATCTTGCCGGGCTGGGCCTTGGCTTTGGCGACCAGGTCGTTCACGGTCTTGTACGGCGATTCGGCGCGCACGATCAGCGCATTGGGCGCCAGCAGCACCAGCGACAGCGGCTGCAGCGCCCCTGCTGCGTAGGGCATGCGGCCGGCGAACAGGTGCGGGTTGATCGAATACGGTGTGGCGTCGTACAGCACGGTGTAGCCATCGGGCGCGGCCTTGGCGACGAAGCTCTCGCCAATGGTGCCGCTGGCGCCGGCCTTGTTGTCGACGATCACGCTGGTGCCCAGCTTGGTGCCCAGCTTGGCAGCCACCAACCGCGCCACGGCATCGGCTGCGCCGCCCGGAGAATAAGGCACCACGATGGTGATGGTGCGGTCGGGATAGGCCGCGTGCGCGGTCAGCGCGGTGAAAGCGCAGGCCACGGTGGCCAGACGCAGGACGCTTGAAAACTTGAACTTTGGCATGGGGTGTACTCCTTGATGAGGGTGGGAAATGGGGTGGGCGGGAGGCCCACGTCAGTCGAGCTTGAGGTTCAGGTCCTTGGCGATCTGGCTGTAGCCCTGAACTTCGCGCTGGAGTTGGGTGTTGAATGCGGGGCCGCACACGCTTTGCGCGTCCAGCCCCAAGCCGCGCAGCTTCTCTTGCGTGGCGGATGCCTGGGCGAAGGCTTGGGCGGTCTTTTCCAGCGCAGCCAGAACGGCGGACGGCGTGCCAGCCGGCGCCAGCAGGCCATACCAGGCGTCGGCGCGAAAGCCCTTGACGCCCGACTCGTCAAACGTCGGCACCTGCGGCAACAGCTTGGAGCGCTGCGGCGCCGCCACGACCAGCGCGGTCAGCTTGCCGGCCTGTACCTGCGGCAGCACCGAGCCCAGCGTGGCAAACGAGCTGTCGACCTGCCCGCCCATCAGGTCGGTGACGGCCTGGGTGGCTCCCTTGTAGGGAATGTGCGTCATGCTGGTGCCGGTCAGGCGCGTGAACTGCTCGCTGGCAAAGTGCCCAGAGCTGCCCGGTCCTGGCGTGGCGTAGGTGTGCTTGCCGGGCGCGGCCTTGACCTGTTGCAGAAAGGCCGCCAGCGTCGGCGTCTTCATGGCCGGGCCGACGACCAGCACCGTGGGGCTGATCGCCACCGTGCACACGGGGGCAAAGGACTTCACCGCGTCGAACTTGACCCGTGCGCTGTAGAGCGCCGGGATCATGGTGTGGTTGGTCGCGCCCACCAGCAGCGTGTAGCCGTCGGCCGGCGCGCTGGCCACCGCTTCGGCCGCGAGGATGGTGTTGGCGCCGGGCTTGTTGTCCACCACGAAGGGCTGGCCCAGCATGCGCGCAGCAAACTCGGCAAACGCGCGCGCCACCACGTCGGTCGGCCCGCCGGCAGTGAAGCCGACCACCAGGCGCACTGGCTTGGTGGGGTAGCTCGTGGTCTGCGCATGGACGACTGTGCAGAGCGCCAAGACAACGGCGCCTGCGAGCGCCAGGCGAGCGAAGTGGGTTCGGTGTGCTGACATGGCGTGGCTCCTGTTCACTCGATGCGAATGCCGGCGCTGCGGATCACGCCGGCCCAGCGCGTCGTTTCGCGCTGGACAAAGTCGCGAAATTCCGCGCTGCTCGATCCAACGGGCTGCACGCCCAATTCGGTCAATCGCTGGCGCAACTCGGGCGTAGCCAGCGCTGTGCGGGTTTCGGTCTCCAGGCGCTGAAGCACCGCAGGCGGCGTGCCAGCGGGTGCGAACAGGCCGTTCCACTCATAAACTTCAAAACCCGGCACGCCCGACTCGGCCACGGTGGGCACCTGCGCCCAGTCAGGTACCCGGCTGGCCGACGTGATGGCCAGCGCGCGCAGCTTGCCGCTCTTGACGAACGGGCCGGATGCGGAGGTGGCGCTGAACATCAGATCCACCTGCCCGCCGGCCAGATCGGTCAGCGCCGGGGCACCGCCGCGGTAGGGGATGTGCGTCATCGACAGCTTGGCGCCCTGCTTGTAGAGTTCGCCCGCCAGATGCTGCGCCCCCCCGTTGCCGGCCGATGCGTAGCTGAGCTTGCCCGGCGCGGCGCGCGCCGTGCGCACCAGGTCGGCCATCGAGCGCAACGGCGAGTTCGCCGGCACCACCAGCAACATCGGTACGCGGGTGATCTGGGAGATGGGGGCGAAATCCTTGGCTGCGTCGTAGGGCAGCTTCGGCACCAGGCTGGGGTTGACGGTGAACGAGGTCGCATCCAACAGCAGGGTGTAGCCATCCGGGGCGGCCTTGGCCACCGCCGTGGCCCCAATGACGCCACCCCCACCTGGGCGGTTGTCCACCACCACCTGTTGGCCCAACCTCTCGCCGAGCTGCGTGGCCAGCAGTCGGGCCGTCGCGTCGGCGTTGCCACCAGCGGGATAGGGTACGACCAGTTTGATCGGGCGCGTCGGCCACGTGGGTTGAGCCGGCGCCATGGTCGACGCCGCTCCGGTCAACAAAGCCAATACAAGCTGCGCGGTGAAGCGCCGGCGTCGGGTGAGGATGAATGCCATTTTGTGTCCTCCGCCGTCAAGCACCGGCCGCCGCCGTGCGACGCTCCAGCACGGCCAGCAGGTTGCGCGCCGCGCCGACGCCCATGTTCACGTAGGCATCGCTGGTCACGCCGCCGATGTGGGGGCTGAGCACGATGCGCTCCTGGCCTTGGAACGGGTGGTTGGCGATCATGGGCTCGACGGCAAAGCTGTCCAGGCCCGCGCCGCTGACCTGGCCGGACTGCACGGCGGCAAGCAAGGCCGCCTCGTCGATCAAGCCGCCGCGCGCGGTGTTCACCACGATCACGCCGCGCTTGCAGCGCGCCAGGGTGTCGACATTCAGCAAGCCGCGGTTGTCGTCGGTCAGCGGGCAGTGCAGCGAAATCGCGTCGGACTCGCGCCAGATCGTGTCCAGATCCACGGCCGTGAGGTAGTCCGGCAGGTTCTTGGCGAACGGGTCGAAGCCGATCACGCGCATGTCCAGGGCGTGGGCCATGCGGGCAAAGCGCAGGCCGATGGCGCCCAGGCCGATCAGGCCCACGGTGCGCCCGCCCAGCTCCAGGCTCTTGTGCGTGGCCTTGTCCCAGTGGCCGGCGTGCATGCGCTTGTCCAGCGGCACCACCGACTTGGCGCAGGCCAGCAGCAGGGCCAAGGCCTGCTCGGCCACGGCGGCGGCGTTGGCGCCCACGGCGGCCACCACCTCGATGCCGCGCGCCTGGGCGGCGACCTTGTCGATGGTGTCGGTGCCGCTGCCGTGCTTGGAGATCACCTTCAGCGACGGTGCGGCGTCCATCACGGCTGCGCCCACTTTGCCGTAGCGCACGATGATGGCCACCGGGTCGTGCCGCTGGCACAGCGCGATCAGGTCCTCCTCGGTCGGCGTCTTGCCGGCGTAGACGATGTCAAAACCCTGGAGCAGGTCGAGCGCCTGCGGTGCCAGGTCGGCACCCGTGACGAGGATGGCGCTCACAGCGACTCTCCTTCTTTCAGCACGCCAGCGGCGCGCAGGGCGGCGGGCAGCCATTTGGAGGCGGTGTCGCCCCGGGCGATGGCGTCCAGGCGGGCGGCCTCGTCGGCCACCTTCTTGTCGGCCAGGGCCAGCATGGCGGGCGCCTTGGCGCGCTCGATCACCACCACGCCGTCGGCGTCGCCCACCACCAGGTCACCGGGGTTGACCACGGCGCCGCCGGCCGAAATGGGGTGGTTGATGCGGCCGGGCACGAATTTGGTCGGGCCCGCCGGGTTGAAGCCGGCACTGAAGACCGGAAAGTCCAGCTCCAGCAGCTCCAGCTTGTCGCGGATCGCGCCGTCGACGATGACGCCGGCCAGGCCCTGCTTCTTGCAGGCGCTGAGCATCAGCGTGCCCATCAGCGCGGCGGTCTGATCGCCCTTGCCGTCGATCACCAGCACGTCGCCGGGCTGGGCCAGGGCGATGGCGGCGTGGATCATCAGGTTGTCGCCGGGGCGCACCTCGACGGTGAAGGCCGGGCCGGCAACCGCCATGCCGTGGTGCACCGGCGCCACGCGGGCGTGCATGGTGCCGCGGCGGCCGGCCACGTCGGCCAGGATGGCGGCCTGGAACTGGGCCGCCTTGGCGACCACATCGGCGGAGACGCGCTCGATGTCGCGCACGATTTCAGGGAGTTGGCTCATGGTGGGGTTCTCTTGCGTTGGGTTGGTAAAAGGGGTGGTGGCGCTCAATCGGCCTTGATGTTTCCGGCGCGGATCACCTCGGCCCACTTGGCCGAGTCGGCTTTCTGCAAGTCGCCCAGTTGCTTGGGCGTGCCGCCGACCAGGGTGATGCCCAGCTTGTCGGCCAGGGCCACGATGGCCGGGTCTTTCAGCGCCGTGTTGAGTTCGCGGTTCAGGCGATCGACCACCGGCGCGGGGGTGCCGGCCGGCGCGAACACGGCCTGCCACTGCTCGACGACAAAGTTCTTCAGCCCCGCCTCGCCCATGGTGGGCACCTGGGGCAGCGCCGCCAGCCGCGCGGCCGAAGTGACGGCCAGCGCGCGCAGCTTGCCGGCCTGCACGTGGGGCAGCGCGGCGGCCGCGGGGGCGAACATGAAGTTCACCTGTTCGCCCAAGGTGTCTTGCAGCGCGGGGGTATCGCCCTTGTAGGGCACGTGAATGAACTGCGTGCCGGTCTGCTGCTTGAGCAGCTCGCCCTGCATCTGCAGGATGGTGCCGTTGCCGCCGGAGGCAAAGGCCAGCCGGCCTGGCTGGGCCTTGGCGGCGGCGATCAGCTCGGCCACCGTCTTGAAGGGCTGGTTCGCGCCCACCACCAGGATGTGCGGAATGGTGCCCACGGTGATCACCGGCGCGAAGCTCTTGATCGGGTCGTAGGGCAGCTTGCCCATCAGGTGCGGCGCAATCGCCTGCGGGCCGATGGAGGTGCCCAGCAGCGTCAGGCCGTCCGGCGTGGCCTTGGCCACGTAGGCGGCGCCAATGGTGCCGGTGGCACCGGCCTTGTTGTCGACGATCACGCGGGTGCCCAGCGCCGGGCCGACGCGCTGCGCCAGGTTGCGGCCCAGCACGTCGGTGCTGCCGCCCGGCGGGTAGGGCACGACCCAGGTGATGATCTGGTCCTTGGGCCAGTCGGCCTGGGCCCAGGCGGCGCCGGTGGCGGCCAGGGCGCAGGCGCCGATCAGCAGGGCGCGGCGCAGCGATGCGTGGCGAGATGGTGTTGAAGTGCTCATGTCGGGCTCCTTTCAGGGTGGGGCGCGGGCAGGGCAAAGCCGTACAGCGCGCACGGGTTGTCGACCAGCACGCGCTGCCGCCGTGCCAGGTCGTGTTCGGTCCAGTCGGCCAGCCGATCGAGTTGGCGGGCGTCGTCGGGCAAAGGGTGTTGGCCGGCGGTGGCGGTGGCGTGGGGCCAGTCGCTGCCCCACAGCACGCGCTCGGGCGCGGCGGCCAGGTAGCCGCGCGCCAGCGCGGTCAGGGCCGGGTCGTCGGTGCTGTGCCGCGGGCTGACGAGGTAGCCGCCGGACAGCTTGACCCACGCCCGCCCCTCGGCCAGCAGCCCCAGCAGCAGGGCATGCGCCGGGTGCTGACCGGCTTGCGCGGGCGCGATGCGGCCAAAGTGGTCGAACACCAGCGGCACCGGCAGGCGGCGCAACACGGCGCCCAGCATGGTCAGCAGATCCGGCGCCATCAGCAGCTGCAGGTGCCAGCCGAGGTCGGCGATGCGCCGGGCCAGGGGCTCGATCGCATCGGCCGTGCCGGTCACCCCCAGCGACAGATTGAGTCGCACGCCGCGCACGCCCAGCTGGTGCAGGCGGGCCAGTTCACCGTCGCTCTCGGTGCCGTCGATCACGGCCACGCCGCGCGCGGCCTCGCCCAGCGCGGCCAGGCCATCCAGCATCGGGCGGTTGTCGGCGCCGTAGGTGGACGGGGTGACCAGCACCGCGCGCGCCGTGCCGATGCGCCGCTGCCAGCGCCGGTAGTCGGCCGTCGACGCGTCGGGCGGCAGCAGGCGGGCGCCGGCCGCCGCGGGGTAGCGGCCGTCGTACACGTGGATGTGGCAGTCGCACGCACCGGCGGGCGGCGGCGACCCGGGTGCCCCGGTACCGGCCGAGAACGGCACCGCACCGCTTACGGGCGGGGCGGGTCGGCGGTCGTGGTCGTGAGCAAGGCGCATCCAGGTGTCTCCGTGTCGTCCCCACCGTCTGACGCGGCGGGTTGAGGGAGACTGTAGACAAGCGTTTCACTGTTCACAATATAGGTTCACTCAATGAAACTCATGGCGTGCAGTGAAACACCGACTCGAAGGGCGGTCCGCGCTCGCGTTCTTGATCCTGTTCATTTCGGCGGAGGCGATAAACCCCTAACGTCTGTAGGTACATCTTCTTAGCAGCCCGACACGTCCCGCATGAGCATCCTTGGCATCGTCATTCGCGTTCGGCCGATCGAGCTGTCCACCGTGCGCGTCCGCCTGGCCGGCACGGCCGGCGTGGACCTGGGCCCCGACCAGGGCGACGGCCGTCTGGCCGCCGTCATCGAGAGCACCGCCGCCCAGCCGGCGGCCACCACCATGGGCGAGATCGCCCAGTGGCCCGAGGTGATCAACCTGTCCCTGGTCTACGAGCACAGCGAGCCCGAGTCGGCCCTGGCGCCGACCTCGTTTGATTTCCGTGCCTGGCGCGGTGACGTGGGCGATTTCGCCCGCCGCCAGGCGCAATCCAGCGTTTTCCCCGCATCGACAAGCGCCACGCCGGCGCAGGAGTGACCCGATGAAATCCGATCGCCGCAGCTTCCTCAAGACCCAGGCCATGGCCGCCGCCACGGCCGCCGCGGGCGCGCCCCTCGTCGCCGAGGCGCAAAAAGCCCCCACCGCCCGGGACGTGGCCGTGCGCTGGGACAAGGCGCCTTGCCGCTTTTGCGGCACCGGCTGCTCGGTGATGGTGGGCGTGCAGGAAGGCCGCGTGGTCGCCACCCAGGGCGACCCGGAGGCGCCCGTCAACCGCGGGCTGAACTGCATCAAGGGCTACTTCCTGTCCAAGATCATGTACGGCAAGGACCGGCTCACCCAGCCGTTGTTGCGCAAGAAGAACGGCCAGTACGACAAGAACGGCGAGTTCACCCCGGTGAGCTGGGACGAGGCCTTCGACATCATGGCCAGCAAGTGGAAGGAAGCGCTGAAGGCCGAAGGCCCCGGCGCGGTGGCCATGTTTGGCTCGGGCCAATGGACCGTCTGGGAAGGCTACGCCGCCGCCAAGCTGCACAAGGCCGGTTTTCGCAGCAACAACATCGACCCCAACGCGCGCCACTGCATGGCCAGCGCGGTCACCGGCTTCATGCGCACCTTCGGCATCGACGAGCCGATGGGCTGCTACGACGACATCGAGCAGGCCGACGCCTTCGTGCTGTGGGGCTCGAACATGGCCGAGATGCACCCCATCCTGTGGAGCCGCATCACCGACCGGCGCCTGTCGCACCCGGACAGCAAGGTGGCGGTGCTGTCCACCTTCACGCACCGCAGCTTCGATCTGGCCGATCAACCGATCATCTTCGCGCCGCAGACCGATCTGGCGATCATGAACTACATCGCCAACTACATCATCACGAACAAGAAGTACAACGCCGACTTCATCAAGAAGCACGTCAACTTCAAGAAGGGCGAGACCGACATCGGCTACGGCCTGCGCCCCAACCACGCGCTGGAAAAGGACGCCAAGTCCAACGGCTACCCGGGTGCCGACGGCAAGCCCAAGGGCAACCCGAACAACGCCAGCCCGATCAGCTTCGACGACTACGCCAAGTTCGTCAGCGAGTACACCGTCGACAAGGTGAGCAAGCTGTCCGGCGTGCCCGCCAAGCAGCTGGAAGACCTGGCCAAGCTCTACGCCGACCCGAAGGTCAAGGTGGTGAGCTTCTGGACCATGGGCTTCAACCAGCACACGCGCGGCACCTGGGCCAATAACATGATCTACAACATCCATCTGTTGATGGGCAAGATCAGCCAGCCCGGCAACGGCCCCTTCAGCCTGACCGGCCAGCCCAGCGCCTGCGGCACCGCGCGCGAGGTTGGCACGTTCGCGCACCGCCTGCCGGCCGACATGGTGGTCACCAACCCCGAGCACCGCAAGCACACCGAGGAAATCTGGCAACTGCCCGACGGCACCCTGCCGGGCAACATCGGCCTGCACGCGGTGGCGCAAAGCCGCGCCCTGAAGGACGGCAAGCTCAAGTGCTACTGGACCAGCACCACCAACAACATGCAGGCCGGCCCCAACATCAACGAAGAAATCTACCCCGGCTGGCGCAACCCCAAGGCCTTCGTGGTGGTCAGCGACCCGTACCCCACGGTGAGCGCCATGGCCGCCGACCTGGTGCTGCCCTCGGCCATGTGGGTCGAAAAAGAAGGCGCCTACGGCAACGCCGAGCGCCGCACGCAGTTCTGGCGCCAGCAGGTCAGCCCGCCCGGCCAGGCCAAGAGCGATTTGTGGCAGTACATTGAGTTCTCCAAGCGCTTCAAGGTCGAGGAAGTGTGGCCGGCCGAGCTGCTGGCCAAGAAGCCGGAATACAAGGGCAAGACCCTGTACGACGTGCTGTTCGCCAACGGCAAGGTCAACAAATACCCGCTGGCCGATCTGACCCAGGTGAACGCCAAGTACATCAAGGACTACGCCAACGACGAGTCCAAGCAACTGGGCTACTACCTGCAAAAGGGCTTGTTCGAGGAATACGCCGAATTTGGCCGTGGCCATGGCCACGACCTGGCCGCCTTCGACACCTACCACGAGGCGCGCGGCCTGCGCTGGCCGGTGGTGGACGGCAAGGAAACCCTGTGGCGATTCCGCGAGGGCTACGACCCCTACGTGAAGAAGGGCGAGGAGATCAAGTTCTACGGCCACAAGGACGGCAAGGCCGTGATCTTCGCGCTGCCCTACCAGCCGGCGGCCGAAAGCCCCGACAAGGACTACGACCTGTGGCTGTGTACCGGCCGCGTGCTGGAGCACTGGCACACCGGCACCATGACGCGCCGCGTGCCCGAGCTGCACCGCGCCGTGCCCGAGGCGGTGGTCTTCATGCACCCCGACGACGCGGTGGCCCGCAAGCTGCAGCGCGGCATGCAGGTCAAGATCCAGTCGCGGCGCGGCGAGATCCTGGCCGCCGTGGAAACCAAGGGCCGCAACAAGGTGCCGCGCGGGCTGGTCTTCGTGCCCTTCTTCGACGAGAGCCGGCTCATCAACAAGCTCACGCTGGACGCCACCTGCCCGATCTCGAAAGAGACCGACTTCAAGAAGTGCGCCGTCCGCATCCTGAAGGCCTGATCTCCCCCGCCCTGCGCGCCGCCACCATGGTCTCCGTCAACCGCCGCGATGTGCTGCAAGGCACCGCCACGGCCACCACCGCCGCGTTGCTGGCCGGTGGCGCGGCCCTGCTGGCGCGGCCGGCGTTGGCGCGGCCGGCGCAGGCCTTGCGGCCGCCCGGCGCCTTGCCCGAGCGCGACTTCCTGGGCGCCTGCGTGCGCTGCGGCCTGTGCGTGCGCGATTGCCCGCCGCAAAACCTCAAGCTCAGCACCTGGGGCAGCGGCCTGGCCGCCGACGTGGCCATCGGCACGCCGTATTTCGAGGCGCGCCAGATCCCGTGCGAGATGTGCGAGCACATCCCCTGCGTCAAGGCCTGCCCCACCGGTGCGCTGGACCACCAGTTGACCGACATCACCCAGGCGCGCATGGGCACGGCGGTGCTGATCGACGAGGAGAACTGCCTGAACTTCCTGGGGCTGCGCTGCGACGTCTGCTACCGCGTCTGCCCGGTGATCGACCAGGCCATCACCCTGCGGAAGATGAGCAACCCGCGCTCGGACCGCCACGCCATGCTGCTGCCCACCGTGCACGCCGAGCATTGCACCGGCTGCGGCAAGTGCGAGAAAAGCTGCGTGCTGGAAGAAGCCGCCATCAAGGTGCTGCCCTTAAAGGTGGCGCGCGGCGAGCTGGGCCAGCACTACCGCCGCAACCTGGTGCAGCGCAGCGAGGTCGGCCATGTCGGCCAGAGCGCGGCCGGCGACGCCGTCGAGGCCTCGCCCAACCTGCCCGATTTTCAGCAACCCGTGCAGCGCCTGCCCGAGGTGCCGCGCGAGAACGATCTGGCCCCACTGCGCTCGGGCGCCGCGCCGTACCAGCCGCCAGCGCTGCTGGGCGCTTCACCCGAATCGGCCTTGGGCGTGCCGGGAGGGCGCGCGCCATGAGCACCAGCGCCACCACGCCCCGCGCGCCCGCGCGTGCCCAGCCCCTGCCCGGCGCCGAGGCCGTGCGCGACAAGGGCTGGTGGCAGGCGCACCGCTTCCTGGTGCTGCGCCGCATGTCGCAACTGGGCATCCTGGGGCTGTTCCTGCTCGGCCCGCTGGCCGGGGTGTGGATCGTCAAGGGCAACCTGTCGTCCAGCCTGACCCTGGGCGTGCTGCCGCTGACCGACCCGTTTTTGCTGGCCCAGGTGCTGGCCACCCGCCACTGGCCGGAAACCAGCGCCCTGCTCGGCGCGGCCCTGGTGCTCGGGTTCTACGCCCTGGTCGGGGGCCGCGTGTTCTGCGCCTGGGTGTGCCCGGTCAACATGGTGACCGACGGCGCCTCCTGGTTGCGCCGCCGCCTGGGCCTGGCCACCGGCCGCGCGCCGCGGCGCACGCTGCGGGTCTGGCTGCTTGGCGCCGTGCTGCTGGCCAGCGCCGCCACCGGCATGGCGGTGTGGGAATGGGTCAACCCGGTCAGCCTGCTGCACCGCGCGGTATTGTTTGGCGGCCTGACCGCCTGGGGCGTGGTGGCGGCGGTGTTCGCGTTCGACCTGCTGGTGGCGCCGCGCGGCTGGTGTGGCCATGTCTGCCCGATGGGCGCGGCCTACCAACTGGTCGGCGCCAAGAGCCTGCTGCGCGTCAGCGCGCGCCACTCATCGCGGTGCAACGACTGCGCCGACTGCTACGCCATCTGCCCCGAGCCGCACATCCTGCCCATTCCGCTGAAGGGCAAGCAAGGCGCCTCGCCCGTCATCGACACGGGCGCCTGCACCAACTGCGGCCGCTGCCTGGACGTGTGCAGCAAGAACGTGTTCGTATTCACCCACCGATTTGATACCCGGAGAGACTGATGAAACCCGCGCGCCACCTGCTTCAAGGCCTTCTCGTCGCCGCCAGCCTGTTGCTGACTGGTGCCCCCCACGCGCAGCAAACCGCGCCGTCCGCCAACACGGTGAAGATGGATTCGCTGCGCGGCGGGGTCGAACTCAGCAAGGAAGTGCCCGTCACCGGCGCGCGCCAGCAGCGCGACACGGGGGTGAAGGACCGCGACTTCGTGCAGCAGCCGCCGCTGGTGCCGCACACCATCGAGGGCTACCAGATCACCAAGAACTTCAACAAGTGCATGGACTGCCACGCCTGGCAGCGCGCCAAGGAAGCCGGCGCCACCAAGGTCAGCGTGACGCACTTTCGCACCCGCGAAGGCCAGGAGCTGGACAACATCAGCCCGCGCCGCTACTTCTGCACCCAGTGCCACGTGCCGCAAACCGACGCCAAGCCGCTGGTCGACAACACCTTCCAGCGCGCCCGCGGCCTGCGCTGATCCCGCCGACCCGCTCCCGACCCACCCTGGCCTGAGGGCACGAACATGACCGACTCGACCGACCGCTCTTCCACGCCGGCCCGCAAGGGCTGGCTCGCCCGCCTGATGGCCGTGGTGCGCACGCGGCGCTTTGCCATCCTCTCCAGCGCCTTCGTGGCCGGTATCCTGTTCTGGGGCGCGTTCAACACCGCCATGGAATGGACCAACCGCGAGGAGTTCTGCATCTCCTGCCACGAGATGAAGGACAACGTCTTCGCCGAGTACCGCAGCACCATCCACTACGAAAACCGCACCGGGGTGCGCGCCACCTGCCCGGACTGCCACGTGCCCAAGGACTGGACGCACAAGATCATCCGCAAGATCCAGGCCAGCAACGAGCTGTGGCACCACTTCCTGGGCACCATCGACACGCCCGAGAAGTTCGACGCCAAGCGCGCCCAACTGGCGGCCAACGAATGGGCACGCATGAAGCGCACCGACAGCCGCGAGTGCCGCAACTGCCACAACTTCAGCCACATGGACTACGCCCTGCAGGACGCACGCCCCTCGCGCGTGCACCAGGACGCCTTCACCGAAGGCAAGACCTGCATCGACTGCCACAAGGGCATCGCGCACCGCCTGCCGCCCATCGAGCAGCACATCGGCGCGCCCAAGGCCAACCCGGCCGACCTGGGCAAGCCGGAGCTGCCCCTGCCCGAGCAGTGACCCCTCGGGCGGCCTGGCCGGCTGACGCACGGCAGGCCACCCACGCGGTGGCCTTTTTTGTGGCTGCCGCCTCAGGCCGGCGCGGCGGCGCCCAGCCGAACGGTGATGGCCCGCACCGGGCACACCCCCACGCACTCGCCGCAGCCGGTGCAGGCGGCCGGATCGAGCCGCAGTTGGGCGATGCCGCCCGGCGCCGGGCGAAAGGCGATGGCGCCGGCGTCGCAGGCGTCGCCGCAGGCCCGGCATTCGACGCGCCGCGCCGCCAGGCAGGCCTCGCTCGCCCGCATGCGCCAGCCCGACCAGGGCGCGCTGGCGCTGGCCGGCCGCAGGGCCTGGGGCGCGCACGCCGCCACGCAGGCCGGCGCGCCAGCGCACCCGTCGCAGCCGTGGCGCTCGAAATGCACCACCGGAAAACCGCCATCGCCCACCGCCAGCACCTGGCGCGGGCAGGCCGGCACGCAGGCCTGGCAGCGCGTGCAGCGCTGGGTGAACGCGTCTTCGGCCCCGGCCCAGGGCGGGCGCTGCGGTGCACTCACTTCGGCCGCCGTGGCGTCGGCGACGCGCCCGCGCAGCAGCAGACGCCGGCGCGGATCGATCACTTGAATGCTCCTGAATCAGGAGCTTCCTTGGATGAACTGGCGCCGACATCCGGCACTTTTTGCCGCAAACTGCGCGGATCGCGCCCAGCCGCCAGTTCGTCCAGCGCCCAGCCCAACACCTGGTGGTCGGGGCTGTCTTCGGCGTAGCTGGCGCGCAGCTGGGTCAGTAGGCGCGTGGCGGCGGCGGCGTTGCCGTCGTCCAGCGCCGCCAGTGCGCGCAGCATCAGCACGCCGGGGTGCTCGGGCGCCAAGGCCATGGCGCGCGCCAGCAACTGGCGGCTGCGCGTGTCGAAACGCTGGTCCTGGGCGTTGACACGGGCCTCGACCCAGTCGGCCAGCAGGTCGGCGTCCTGCAGAGACAGCGCTTCGGCGTGGGCAAAGGCGGCGTCGGCCTCGGCATGACGGCCCAGCACCTTGTAGGTGCGCCCCAGCATGGCCCAGCCGGGCAGGTTGTCGGGCTGCTGGGTGCGCAGGCGCTCGGCCAGCTTGTCGACCAGGGTCTCGGCCGATTCGGCCGGCGCCTGGGCGCGCGCCGCGGGGTTGATGGCGCGCGGGTGGCCCAGCGCCGCGTACAAGGCCATGGCCAGCAAGGGCGCGGCCAGGGTGACGGCCCAGACCGCACCGCCGCGCGGGGCGGCACTGCCCGGCGCGGCGCCGCGCGGCGGCCCCAGCGCCCACACCAGCGAGGCGGTGAAGGCCGCCACCAGCGCCATGGCCAACCCCACGAAAGGCCACAGCCAGTCGGTGGCCAGCAGCATGCGCGTGGCGTTCATCGCGCCGCCCCCTGCGCGCGCAGCGCGCGCCATACCACCGCACCGCCGATCACCAGCAGCAGCAGCGGCCCCGCCCACAGCAGCAGCGTGGCGGCGTTGAAGGGCGGCTGGTAACTGACGAAGTCGCCATAGCGCTGGTGCAGGAAGGCGCGGATCTGCGCGTCGCTCTGGCCGGCTTGCATCTGGGCGCGGATCTCGCGCTTCAAGTCCATGGCCAGCGGGGCGCTGGAATCGGCCAGCGACTCGTTCTGGCAGACCAGGCAGCGCAGCTCGCTGCCCAGCGCGTGCAGACGGTCGGCCAAAGGGTCAGCCAAGGGGTCGGCCAGGGCGCCGCCCGGTGCGTCGGCCGCCATGGCCGAGCCGAACGCTACGCAAACGATAGCTAATATGGCAATCCAGACGCCGGCCAAGCGGGTAAAACGCTTGAAAAAGCTCATCGACCGGCCTCCAGCAGCGGCAGCACCTGCTCGCGCAGCAGCGCCTCGGTCAGCGGGCCGGCGTGCTTGAAGCGCACCACGCCCTGGGCGTCCAGCACGAAGTTCTCTGGCGCGCCGTACACGCCCAGATCGATGCCCATGCGCCCATCCACATCGACCAGGGTGGCGCCGTAGGGATCGCCCAGGCGGCCCAGCCAGGCCAGGGCGTCGCGGGGCGCGTCCTTGTAATTCAGGCCGACCAGCTGATCGCCGTGGCCGGCCTGCTTCAGCCGCGCCGCCAGCCCCAGCAGCAGCGGGTGCTCTTGCTGGCAGGTGGCGCACCACGAGGCCCACAGGTTGACCAGCCGCGCCTTGCCGCGCAACTGCGCCGGCCCGACGGCCGAACCCGCCGCGCCAAGTGCGGCGCTGTCGGCCAGCAGCGGCAGCGCCCGCTCGGGCCAGGCCCGGCCCAGGCCGGGCGTGTCCAGCGCGCGCGGATCGCGCGTCATGCCCACGCCCAGCAGCACCAAGAGCGCCAGCGCCAGCAGCACCGTGGCCCACAGGCCCCAGCGGCGGCGCGGCGCGGCTTGAGCTTCGACCACGGCGGCGGTCATGCCGCCTCCCATGCGTTGGGGTGCGCGGGCACGCCCGCCGCCGCGCCCGCCGCCGCCGGGCGCCGCAAGCGCCGCGCGCCGGCCGCCAGGGTGGCGCCCAGCGCCATCAGCAGCACGCCGATCCAGACCCAGCGCATCAGCGGCTTGTACTGCACGCGCACGCTCCAGGGACCATAAGGCGTGGCCTCCAGCGGCTCGCCCAGGGCCACGTACAGGTCGCGCGTGAAGCCCCAGTCGATGGCGCTTTCGGTCATCGGCATGCTGCTGCCGGCGTAGTTGCGCTTTTCGGCCACCAGCGCGCGCGGCGCGGCGCCCGGGCAGGCCAGCGTGAACAGGCCGCGCAGCGCCATGTAGTTGGGCCCGCGCTCGGGCACCACGCGCTCGAAGGTGATGCCGCAGCCGCCGATGGCGTGCCGGGCCTGGGCGCCGGCCGCCGTGGGCGCGCCGTCCTTGCCCAGGGCCGGCAGCAGGCGCACGTCGCGCTCCACGCCGTGGCCGCCGACCACCGCCACGCCGATGGCGAACACCGCCACGCCCAGATGCGCCACGACCATGCCCCACTGCGCGGCCGTCAGCCGGCGCCAGCGCCCGAACGCCCAGCCCAGCGTGCTGCCCGCCACGGCCAGGGCCAGCACCACGGTCAGCGCCACGCCCAGGCGCACGCTGCCTTGCCAGGCCGCCAGCGTGAGCGACACGCCCAGCCCCAGCGCGGCGGTGGCCAGGCCCAGCAGCACCGCCGGGCGGCGCACGCCTTTCAGTGGCGGGGGCGGCGCGCCCCAGCGCAGCCAGGCCGCCGGCACCAGCAGCGCCAGCAGCAGCAAGAACACCGGCGCCAACACGGCCTCGAAGTACGGCGGCCCGACGCTGATCTTGCCCAGGCGCAGCGCGTCCAGCGCCAGCGGGTACAGGGTGCCCAGCAGCACCGTGCCGCACGCCACGGCCAGCAGCAGGTTGTTCAGCAGGATGGCCGTCTCGCGCGAGGCCAGGGCCGTCGGCCGGGGGCCGCGCGCATCGAGCAAGCGCTCGGCGTGGCGCGCGTACAGCGCCAGGGCGCCGAGCAGAAAGACCGCGATCAGCCCCAGCATGAACACCCCGCGCCGCGGATCGCTGGCGAAGGCGTGCACCGAGGTGAGCACACCCGAGCGCACCAGGAAAGTGCCCAGCAGCGACAGGATGAAGGCGCCGATGGCCAGCACCGCCGTCCAGTGCGGCAGGCCGCGCCGCGCCTCGCGCACGGCCAGGGTGTGGGCCAGCGCGGCCAGCGCCAACCAGGGCATGAAGGAGGCGTTTTCCACCGGGTCCCAGAACCACCAGCCGCCCCAACCCAGTTCGTAGTACGCCCACCACGAGCCCAGCGCGATGCCCAGCGACAGCGCGCCCCAGGCCAGCAGCACGAAGCGCCGCATGGCCCGCACCCAGCCGCCGGGCGCGCCGTGCGACAGCGCCGCCATGGTCATGGCAAAGGGCACGGCCGTGCCGACGTAGCCCAGGTACAGCAGCGGCGGGTGCAGCGCCAGGCCCGGGTCCTGCAGCAGCGGGTTCAGGCTCTGGCCTTGGTCGGCGGCCGGCAGCAGGCGCAGGAAGGGGTTGGAGGTGAACAGGATGAAGGCGAGCATGGCCAGCGACACCAGGCCCAGCCAGCCCAGCACCCGCGCCGGCCAGACCGTTTCAGGGTCAAATTGGCCGCTGGTCGGCGTCCAGTCTTCCTGAACAGCTATTTTTTTTGAACTGCCCGAGGGCAGCCAGAGCGCCGCCAGCGCCGACCACAGCGCCAGCATCAGCGCCCACAGCAGCAGCGAGCCCTCGTGCCCGCCCCAGACGGCGGAGAGCTTGTAGACCAGCGGCAGATCGGTGTGCCCGTGCTGCGCCACGTAGCGCACCGAGAAATCGTCCTGCACGAAGGCCACGCCAAGCAGCCCGAAGGCCGCCAGCACCGCGCCGGTCTGCCAGGCCAGGGCCACGCGCGCCAGGCGCGGCTGGGCGCGCGGCGTCAGCCCGGCCCAGGCCTGGGCGCCGGCGGCCAGCAGCGCCAGGATCAGCAGCAGATGGGCCAGCTCAGGGCGCATGGCGAGACGCGGCCGGGTGGCTGGCGGCGCCTTGCGCGATGGCCTCGGCCACGCCCGGCGCGACGTAGTTTTCGTCGTGCTTGGCCAGCACCTCGCTGGCCACCAGTTGGCCACCGGGGTCCAGCCGGCCCTGCGCCACGGCGCCCTTGCCCTCGACGAACAGATCGGGCAGCACGCCCCGGTACAGCACCGGCACCTGGTGCGCCATGTCGGTGAGCACGAAGCGCACCTCCAGCTCGGTGTGGCCTGGCGCGGGCGCCAGGCGCCGGATCGAGCCCTGCTCGACCAGCCCGCCGATGCGCAGGCTGTCCTTGCCGCGCGCCTGCCCCTCGGCCACCTGGGTCGGCGTGAGGAAGAACACCAGATTGTCGTTGAAGGCGCGCAGCACCAGCGCCACGGCGATGCCGCCCAGCAGCAGCGCCAGGCTGAGCAGCAGCA
>JAIUOM010000050.1 GCA_020161215.1 Pseudomonadota bacterium | reverse complement strand
GCGAACCACAGCGCTATACCCACGCCGATGATGAAGGCCGCGTCGATCAGGCCGGCCAGCAGGAACATCTTGGTTTGCAGTTCGCCCATCAGTTCGGGCTGGCGGGCCGCCGACTCGAGGAATTTGCTGCCCATGAGGCCGATGCCGATACAGGCGCCGACAGCGCCCAGGCCAATGATCAGGCCGGCGGCCAGGGCGACAAAGCTGATAACTTCCATGATGACTCCTAAGGGACGTGGTTGGTTAACGAAGAAACAAAGGGAAAACTGAACTGCGCCGAACCCTGGCGGGCTCAGTGCGCATCATGTGCCTGGCCGATATAGATCAGCGTCAGCATCATGAAGATGAAGGCTTGCAGGGTGATGATCAGGATGTGGAACACCGCCCAGGCCCAGCCCGCGATGACGTGGCCAATGGCCAGGCCGATGCCGGTGCCGGTCATGGCGAAAGCGCCACCCATCAGGGCGATCAGCATGAAAATCAGCTCGCCCGCGTACATGTTGCCGAACAGTCGCATGCCGTGCGAGACGGTCTTGGCGATGAATTCCACGATCTGCATCGCGAAGTTGAACGGGTACAGCGCCCAATGGTTGCCAAACGGCGCGGTGAACAGCTCATGCACCCAGCCGCCGGCGCCCTTGATCTTGATGTTGTAGTAGACACAGATCAGCAGCACGGCCACCGACAGACCCAAACTGACCGACAGGTCGGCCGTGGGCACGACGCGCATGTAGGCATGGTGCGGGTCACCCCCGGTGGCGCCGTAAATTTGCTGCCACATCCAGGGCAGCAGATCGACCGGCAGCAGGTCCATGGCGTTCATCAGGAAAATCCAGACGAACACCGTCAGCGCCAACGGCGCCACGAACTTGCGGCTGGCGGCGTTGTGCACAATGCCCTTGGCCTGGTTGTCGACCATCTCGACCAGCACTTCGACCGCGGCCTGGAAACGCCCCGGCACGCCCGAGGTGGCCTTGCGCGCGGCCAGCCACAACAGCCAGCAGCCGAGCACGCCGAGCACGACCGAGTAAATGATCGAGTCGAGGTTGAAAACGCCCAGATCAAACACACCTGTGGGTGCACGGTTCTGCCAGTGTGTCAGGTGGTGGACGATGTACTCGCCAGCGGTCGGGCCTTGCCCAGCAGCGGTTTCAGCAGCCATTGGTTTTTACTCTTGCCTGTCCTTGCCTGGACCTCATCGACTGGGCCAGCAGCAGGCCAACCCAGTACACCTTGACAGTCAGCACCAACCCGATCAGCAACGCTGGCCAGTTCGGCGCCCCCAAAATTTTCGGGGCCGCTAACAGCATCCCCACGGCCAAGACCAGCTTGACCGCCTCCCACAACAAAAAGCCTGCCAGCGCCGCACCCGGTGGAAAACCAGGTGCCGCCCAGCGGGCCGTTCCTTTTGCAGCCACGGCGGCGGGCAATATACCCACCAGCGCGCCGTACGCAGCCGACCAAGCCAGCGCCGATCGACCGGTAAACCCCCACGTCAGTGCCACCACCGCGATGCCGGTCAACACCTGCATCGCCAACACGCGCGCCACGGGCAACTGCGGATGGCGCGCGCGCCATTGCCGAGCTTGCTCCGCCGTAAGCGGGGTGGGAACCTCCTCCTCGGCCGCCGTGTCCGGCCAGCCTTCGGTGCGCCGGGACGTGGGCCGCGTCGTATCGGATGCGATTGTTCTCATGCCAACTGACGCCGCGGTTACGTGCACGCAACCAACTGCAAATCCAGTCGATTATACGGAGAAACCCGCGCCATTTGCACTCACCTCGGATACGGTGCGTCAGAATGGGGCCTCAAGGCGTTTGCCACCCCGCCCAACCCACGTCATGTCCGCCTACCGCACCGACCATTTGCCTGCGCTGCCGTGCCACCTGAACGGCGAGATCACCACGTTGCCCGAAGCCCGCGTCAGCCCGCTGGACCGCGGGTTCATCTTCGGCGACGGGGTGTACGAGGGCATCTCCGTGTACGGCCGCGGCGGCCAGACGCCACGGCCGTTTCGCTTCGAGCAGCACATGGCCCGGCTGGAACGCAGCCTGAAAGAGACACGCATCCCCAACCCGCACACGCCCGAGCAGTGGCGCCAGATCGCGCTGGAGCTGATCGCCGCCTACGCGCAAGCCCCCGACGCGCTTCGGCCCCAACCCCAGGACTGGTTCTACTACCTTCAGGTGACACGTGGCGTGGCCCTGCGCGACCACCCCATGCTGCCCGGCCTGACGCCGACCGTGTTCGCCACCTGCCTGCCCCTGACGTCGCCCACCTTGGCGCAACGCACCCAGGGCGTGGCCTGCGTCAGCGCCGATGATTTCCGCTGGAAAAAGGCGCACATCAAGTCCATCAGCCTGCTGGGCGCGGTGTTCGCGCGCCAGATCAGCTTCGAGCAGGGCGCGCTGGAGACGGTGATGTTCCGCGACGGATTCTTGAGCGAAGCGGCGGCCAGCAACGTCTGGGTGGTCAAGGACGGCCAGGTCATGGGCCCGCCCAAGGACCATCTGGTGCTGGAGGGCATCCGCTACGGCCTGATCGAGGAGCTGTGCCGCGGCGCCGGCATCGGCTTCGACCTGCGCCGCATTGCCAAGGCCGAGGTGCTGGTCGCCGACGAGCTGCTGCTGTCCTCGGCCACCAAGGAAGTGCTGCCCATCACCCGGCTCGACGACCAGCCCGTGGGCAACGGCCAAGCCGGCCCCGTGTACCAGAAACTCTACGCCGCCTACCAACAAGCCAAGGAAGCCAGCCTCGCATGAGCACCCCCGACAACACCCCGCCGCTGCCCGACCCCCTGCACCCCGAGCCCAGCCCGACCGACCCGCGCCACGAGTCGCTGATCGAGTACCCGAGCCAGTTTCCGATCAAGGTGATGGGCGCCAAGCAAGACGGCTTCGTGCACGCCATCACCGACATCGCCCAGCAGTTCGACCCGACCTTCGACGCCACCACGGTGGAGCTGCGCGAGAGCGAGAAAGGCAACTACCTGGGCGTGACCATCACCGTCACCGCCACCAGCCGCGAGCAGCTCGACAACCTCTACCGCGCCCTCACCAGCCACCCTATGGTCAAGGTGGTTTTGTAATAAATTGAGCTGAAGGCCGGCGTCAATAAATGACTTATAGCTACGGTAGTTGTAGCGTATCTGCCCCGCCCACGCGCCTGCGCCTGCGCGCAACCAACGCCCCGCGCAGCGCCTGCTTTAACCACCCGCCGGTCGTTCCTGCTCAAAAACACAGCCCTGTACCCTGAGCCAGCCCAACCGGCAACCCCATCACCTCGGGCGCACAATTTTAAAAAATCCCCAGAAAATTTAAATACACTCACCGATTAAACGTCTTGTTTAAATCGACATGCCAGACAGCACCCGCGCCGGCCGTTACATCCAGCAAACCACGGGTTACCGCGCCTTCATCCCTGCACCGCTGCCGCCCGAGCCGTCGGTTGCCTTCGATGGAGAGCTGCTCACCTTGCTCTCCCAGGCCGACCGCGACCTCGGCCGGCTCGACGCCATCGCCCGGCTGCTGCCCAACCCCGACCTCTTCGTCGCCATGTACGTGCGGCACGAGGCCGTGCTCTCCTCTCAGATCGAAGGCACCCAAAGCACCCTCGAAGACGTGCTGGCCTTTGAAAACCCCGACCACAGCGCCGCCGAATCCCCGGGCGACGTTGAAGAAGTCGTCAACTACGTGCGCGCCATGAACCACGGCCTCGCGCGGCTGGCCGACGGCTTTCCGTTGAGCCTGCGCCTGCTGCGCGAAATCCACGCCGAGTTGATGCAAGGCGTGCGCGGCGGCGACAAAACCCCCGGCGAATTCCGCCGCTCACAAAACTGGATCGGCCCTGCTGGCAGCACCTTGGCCCACGCCGCCTTCGTGCCCCCACCGCCACACGAGTTGCCCACCGCGCTGGGCGAGCTGGAAAATTTTTTGCACCAACACCGCCAGCAACTGCCCCTGCTGGTGCGCTGTGGCTTGGCCCACGCCCAGTTTGAAACCATCCACCCCTTTTTGGACGGCAACGGCCGCGTCGGTCGCCTGCTCATCACCTTGCTGTTGTGCGAAGACGGTGCCCTGTCGCGCCCGCTGCTCTACCTCTCGGTGTTTCTCAAAGCCAACCGCGCCGAATACTACGATCGCCTGTCCGCCATCCGCAGCCAGGGCCACTGGGAGCCGTGGCTCAAATTTTTTCTGCGTGGCGTCAGCGTCACCGCCCGCGCCGCCACCCAAACCGCGCAAGACATCGTCAACCTGCAAGCCGCCCACCGCGCCCAACTGACCGGCCACGCGCGCGCGCTGACCTTGCTGGAGCACCTGTACCGCCACCCCTTGGTCAACGCCAAAACCGTGGCCAAAATCACCCAATCGTCGGCGCCCACCGCCATTAAGCTGCTACAAACACTGGAGCAAAAAGGCCTACTGCGCGAAATCACCGGCCAGGGCCGCAACCGCGTCTACCGCTACCAGCCCTACGTGGACCTGTTTCACCGCGAAAGCGTGCAACAGGTGTTTGACGCCAGCACCCAACCCGGCGCCGCCTGACCCCACCCGTTCACACCCATGCCCACCCTCGACTGGCTCGGCCGCCAAGACGCCTTCACCACCGCCGCCCGCGTGCCCTACCGGCTGCTGGAGCCCATCAGCCAGCACGGCCAACCCCAGGCCGCCCAGCACAACCTGCTGATTCAGGGCGACAACCTCCAGGCCCTCAAAAGCCTGCTGCCCTTCTACCGCAGCCGCGTCAAATGCATCTTCATCGACCCGCCCTACAACACCCAAAGCGCCTTTGAGCATTACGACGACAACCTGGAGCACGCCCAATGGCTCACTCTGATGCTGCCGCGCCTGCAACTGCTGCGCGATCTTCTGCGCGAAGACGGCTCCATCTGGGTCACCATCGACGACAACGAGGGGCACTACCTCAAGGTCTTGATGGACGAGGTGTTTGGGCGGGGGAATTTTGTAACCACGGTGCTCTGGCGAAAGAACTACTCACCCAAATCTACCGCCCGCCACTTTTCAGAAGATCATGACTACGTCCTTGTGTACGCGAAATCTGGAGCGACCTGGACTCCAAATTTGATGCCTCGGACGGAACTGCAAGACAACGCCTACAAAAATCCAGACAACGACCCGCGTGGCAACTGGAAAGCGAGCGATCTTTCAGCACGAAACTTCTACAGCCTTGGTACGTACTCGATCACGACCCCTGGCGGTCGATTGATTGACGGACCGCCCGCAGGTCGCTACTGGTCCATCTCTGAAGCGAATTTGTGGCGGCTTCACGGCGACAACAGAATTTGGTGGGGAAAAGACGGCAATAACGTTCCCGCACTCAAGCGTTTTCTCTCGGAGGTCAAGGACGGGGTCGTCCCACAGACTTGGTGGCAATACGAGGAAGTTGGGCACACACAAGACGCAAAAAAAGAAATCGTCACCCTCTTCGGGGGCGAGGTGTTTACCACCCCAAAACCCGAGCGCCTCATCCAACGCATCCTTCACATCGCCACGAACCCCGGCGACCTCGTGCTCGACAGCTTCCTGGGCTCCGGCACCACCGCCGCCGTGGCGCACAAGATGGGGCGGCGCTGGATCGGCATTGAAATGGGTGAGCACGCCCGCACCCACTGCCTGCCGCGGCTCGAAAAAGTCGTTGCCGGTGAATCCGGCGGCGTCAGTCGCGCGGTAGGCTGGGGCCAGCCCGCGCCCGACGGCTCGCCCTGGAACCCCGCCACCCAAGGCGGCGGCTTTCGCTTCATGCGCCTGGGCGAACCCATTTTTGACGCCACCGGCCGCATTCACCCCAAGGTGCGCTTTGCCACCTTGGCCGCTTTCATCTGGCAGCAGGAAACCGGCAGCGCCTACGCCCCGCAAGAGCCCGGCACGCACGCTCGCCCTGGCACCCCATTGCTGGGTATTTACTACGAAAACAATAGCTCATCATCGTTTGTTGACGCCGGCCTCTCGCAAAATTCTTCTCAAATCGAACCACCCGAAGTTTCCGCCGGCCCCTTGTTCGCCACGCCAACGCCCCAGGCGCCCGCGCCCGCCGAGCCGCGCCCGCGGGCCGCGCTGTACCTGCTGTTCAACGGCATCCTGGGCGACAAGCGTCCGCAAGGCGGCAACGTGCTCACGCGCGACGTGCTGGCCGCGCTGCTGGCGCTGCATGCCCAAAGCCCGGCCCCCCAAGCGCCGCTGACGGTGTACGGCGAAGCCTGCCGCCTGGGCCCCGCCCGCCTGGCCCAGGCGCGCGTGACCTTCCGGCACATTCCGCACGATGTGCGGGCGGGATGACGGGATGAAGATCGCTGCCGCTGCCACGACCCGCTACGGCAGGTACGACACAAGAAAAAAGCCGCTTGTGGGAGCGGCTTTATGAACAAGGGTGGGAATATAGGATGGCCTCATCCGGAACGAGCCGGTTGGCGACACTCACACGGCATGAAGCCGACGTTCGTTCCCACCGCAGCTATTCTAGGGCTAAGGATAAGTTTGTGGATAACTGGTGAAATCCTGGGGGATAAGCCAATTTGGCCGCATCTCAAAGGCCAGTCGCCGTGCCACCTATTTGCCCCTAAGCAACGTCTGAAATGACCACTTTCGCCCTCAAACCCTACCAACAAACTGCCCTGGACACGCTGTCGGCGTTCGTCCAAGCCGCCCAAGTGAAAGGGGCGACCTTGGCGTTTGGCGAGCTGGTGGGACGCCCCTATCAGGCCGATGCCTTTGGGTCCACGCCCTGCGTGTGCCTGCGCATTCCCACCGGGGGCGGCAAAACGCTGTTGGCGGCAAAAGCAATTCCGTTGCTGGCGGCGCAATGGCGCGCCAGCGACGCGCCGGTGGTGGTGTGGCTGGTGCCCAGCGACGCCATCCGCGCGCAAACGCTGAAGGGGCTGCAAACCCCTGGCCACCCCTACCGGGAGGTGCTGACCGACCAATATGGGGATGGCCTGCACGTCTGCGCGCTGGAAGATGTGGCGCAGATCGCGCCACCGGACTGGGGCCGCAAAGCGGTGGTGGTGGTGGCGACGATCCAGAGCTTTCGCATTGACGACACCGACAAGCGCAACGTGTACAGCTTTTCCGAGAGTTTCGAGCGCCACTTCAAGGCCGCCGAAGCCGAACAACCGCGCGCGCTGGCAGCGCTGCGCGAGTTGCCCGACGCGGTGGTAACGGCCGAGGAGGCCGAGCAAGACGGGCGCGCCATACTGCGCGGTCACATCGGCCAGCCACGCCAGAGCCTGACCAACTGGCTGGCGCTGCACGAACCGATTGTGATCGTGGACGAAGCGCACAACACCAAGACGGACAAGAGTTTTACCGCCCTGAAGCGCCTGAACCCAGCCTGCCTGCTGGAGCTGACGGCAACGCCGATTGCGGGCAAGACGAATGTGCTCTACCACGTCAGCGCGCAAGAGTTGGCGGCCGCCAGCATGATCAAGTTGCCGATCGCCCTGGCCGAGCACCCTGAGGGCTGGCCGCAGGCGGTGCTGGCCGCGGTGCGGACGCAAGCCGCGCTGGAAGCCGAAGCAATGAAGGATGAGGCGGCCGGCAACGGCTACGTGCGCCCCATCGTGCTGTACCAGGCGCAAAACGCTGGCGACGAGGTGCCGCCGGAAAAACTGCGCCAATATTTGATTGAAGAGTTGCACGTCCCCGCCGCGCAGGTGGTGGTGGCCACCGGCGCCACGCGCGAGTTGGATGGGCTGGATTTGAGCGCGCGCAGCTCGCAGGTGCGCCACGTGATTACGGTGCAGGCGCTGCGCGAAGGCTGGGACTGCCCTTTTGCCTATGTGCTGTGTTCGCTGCAAAAGCTCGGCAGCGCAACGGCGGTGGAGCAACTGCTGGGCCGTGTGCTGCGCATGCCCTACGCGACGCGGCGCGGGCGCCCAGCGCTCAACCGCGCCTGGGCGCACGTGTGCGAGGCCAGGTTTTCCAGCGCCGCGCAAGCCCTGGCCGACCGCCTGATTCACAACATGGGCTTTGAGGCGCTGGATGTGGCGTCGATGCTGGCGCCAGCCGGCTCGCTGCCGCTTTTTGATGGAAATTCGACCGATGCCGAAGCTGATAAATCGCCTATAGCTACCAATTTTGAATCAGTTGCGACGTCGGATGCACTAGTGGCCATGCCCGGTGTGACGCTGCATGGGGTGAGCGGGGCGCAGCAGGTGGTGGTCAGCGGACACATCAGCAGCGAGCTGGAGGCGCAGTTGCTCGGCGGCGTGCGTGGCGCCAAAAAGCAAGAGCAGGTGCGCGAGCAGATTGCACAGCACAACGCGTTGGTGGCCGCACAGACTGCACCTGCGGCGCGTGGAGAACGCTTTGCCCCGGTGCCGCCGCTGGCCTACCGCGACAGCCCCCAGGGTGAGCTGTGGCCGCTGGAGCGTGAAGCGGTGCTGGAAACGGTGGACATCGATCTGCTGACGCCGCAAGCCATCGACCTGCCAGGGTTTCAGGTGGTGGAACAAGGCCGGGTGTTTGAGATTTACCTGAAGAACGAGCACGTCAAGCTGCGCCCGGCCGACGCCGATCAGTTGCCGTTGAGCCTGGGCAGCACCCGCATTGGCCCGCAAGACCTGGTACGCTGGTTGGAACAGTCGCTCTACGCCCGCTTGCCTGAGTTCACCGCAGAGCAACGCATGGCCTGGTTCGTGGCGGTGGTGAACAACCAGTTGCACGAACGCGGTGTGCCGCTGGAGACGCTGGCGCAGGCACGTTTTACGCTGACGCGCGCACTGGAGGCCAAAGCCGCCGACTTGCGCGACGCGGCGGCCAGCCGAGCTTTTCGGCAACTGGTGCTGGATGGCGGCTGGCAAGTGGCACCGGACTGGGCACACCCCCATGTGTTTGAGCCTGGGGCCTACCCTGCACCGGCGGGCAGTCGCTACGGCGGACGGTACGACTTCCCAAAACATTTCTACCCCGTGATTGCCGACTTGAAAGACGGGGGCGAAGAGTTTTTATGCGCCCAATTGATCGACATGCATCCCAAGGTCAAGCATTGGGTGCGCAACCTGGTCGGCGCACCCGCGGGGTTTGGCTTGCCAACATCGCGCCACTGGTTCTATGCCGATTTCGTGGCCGAGTTGGTCGATGGCCGCGTGGGACTGCTGGAATACAAGGGGGCGCACTTGGCCAACGACCCTGGCGAGTTGGAAAAGCGGCAGGTCGGCGAACTGTGGGCCCGCGCCAGCGACGGCCGGGCGGTGTTCGGCTGGCTGATGCACACGCAGCAGGGCCTGAGCTTGTCGCAGCAACTGGACCAGGTGCTGGCATGACGCTGCAAGCGCGCTGGCTGGGCCGGGTCGACTATCTGCCAACCTTCCAGAAGATGAAGGAATTTACGGCAACCCCGGCGCCCACAAACAGCGATCAGCTATGGATTTGCGAGCATTCGCCGGTCTTTACCCTGGGGCTGGCGGGCCGGCCTGAGCATGTGCTGGCGCCGGGCGACATCCCCGTGGTGCCGACCGACCGGGGCGGGCAGGTGACCTACCACGGGCCAGGTCAGGTGGTGGCCTACCCGCTGATCGACTTGAAGACGCGCGGCATCTTCGTCAAGGAATACGTTTACCGGCTCGAAGAAGCCACCCTTCGCACGCTGGCTCACTGGGGCGTGACCGGGCACCGGGTGGCGGGTGCGCCGGGCATCTACGTGCGGCTGGATGACCCTTTCAGCCACGCCGTGCTGCCCCAACGGCCCATGCGGCGCGAGCCGGGCACCCCCGCGCCGCAGCCGGATTTCACCGGGCTGGGCAAGATTGCGGCGCTGGGCATCAAGGTCAGCAACCACCGCGCCTACCACGGCCTGGCGCTGAACGTGGCAATGGACCTGGAACCCTTCTCGCGTATCAACCCCTGCGGCTACCCCGGCCTGCCCACGGTCGATCTTTTTACAATCGGCGTTTCCGCCACGTGGGACGAGGCGGCGCGGGAACTCGCCGCGCAGCTCACCCGCTTGCTGGCTGCCTGAACAGGCGCGAAGGATCACCCCATGTCCACCCCCACCCCCTCCGTCGGCCCCGACGCGCCCGTCGTGCGCGAGGCCCAGTCCGCCGCCAGCTACGACCCCAGCGCCAAGCAAAAGGCCGGCGCCAAGCTCTCGCGCATCCCCGTCAAGGTCGAAAACAACGGCCCGGCCTTGAAAAAGCCCGACTGGATCCGCGTCAAGGCCGGCAGCGCCAGCACGCGTTTTTACGAGATCAAGGACATCCTGCGCCAGAACAAGCTGGTCACGGTGTGCGAGGAAGCCAGCTGCCCCAACATCGGCGAGTGCTTTGGCCACGGCACGGCCACCTTCATGATCATGGGCGACAAGTGCACGCGCCGCTGCCCGTTCTGCGACGTCGGCCACGGCCGGCCCGACCCGCTGGACGTGCACGAGCCCGAGAACCTGGCCAACACCATCGCCCAGCTGAAGCTGAAGTACGTGGTCATCACCAGCGTCGACCGCGACGATCTGCGCGACGGCGGCAGCCAGCACTTTGTCGACTGCATCCGCGCCACCCGCGCCAAGTCGCCCGGCACGCAGATCGAAATCCTCACGCCCGACTTCCGCGGCCGCGACGACCGCGCGCTGGACATCCTGAAGGCCGCGCCGCCCGACGTGATGAACCACAACCTGGAAACCGTGCCCCGTCTGTACAAGCAGGCCCGGCCCGGCAGCGACTACGCCTTCAGCCTGAACCTGCTGAAAAAGTTCAAGGCCTTGCACCCCGACGTGCCCACCAAGAGCGGTCTGATGGTCGGCCTGGGCGAGACCGACGAGGAAATCCTGGAGGTCATGCGCGACCTGCGCGCCCACGGCGTGAACATGCTCACCATCGGCCAGTACCTGGCGCCGTCCACCGCGCACATCCCGGTGCAACGTTACGTGCACCCCGACACCTTCAAGATGTTCGAGCGCGAGGCCCACGCCATGGGCTTTTCCCACGCCGCCGTGGGCGCCATGGTGCGCTCCAGCTACCACGCAGACCAGCAGGCGGCCGAGGCCGCCGCCCACGCCTCGAAGTAGGCCACCCGCAAGCCCAACCGGCGAACCGGCCCCGTCCCGGGCCCAACACAGGCTGGGGTCAACCCAGCGCGTCGACCGGTCGCGCCTCGGTGGGTGCCGCCAGGCACAGCCCCTGGGCAATCAGTTCATCGAAACCGGCCGCCAGCGCGTCCAACAGCTGGCGCACCGCCGGCCGCATGCCGCGCCGGCTGGCGTAGGCCGCCTGAATCACGCCGGCAGGCGGTTGCCAGTCCGGAATCAGCGGCTGCAGCGCTCCGTTCTGGAGCGCCTCATGGGCGATCATGCGCGGCAGCACGGCGCAGCCCACGCCTTGCACGGCGGCGCTGAACAGCGCGCCCACGTCGTCCACCACCAGGCGTGGCTGGTGCGGCACGCTGAAGCGCTGGCCCGCCGGGCCGGTCAGTGTCCAGCTCGCCTCCTCGGACGAATTGCTCAGCCCCAGCGTGGGCAGGCGCGTCAGCTCGCCCGGTTCGGCCGGCGGCGCGGCATTCACCAGCAGCACCGGCGCGCACACCAGCACGTGCGGACTGAGCGCCAGGGGCCGCACCACCTCATCGGCCGGGGCCATCGGCGCCGCATGCCGGGGCCGCACGCGCAGCGCGAAGTCCACCCCGTCCTGCCAGACGTCGACGTTGCGGTTGGTGGCCTGCACCTTGATGCGCACCTGCGGCCAGGCGTTGAGAAAGCGCACCAACATGTCGCCCACCGTGGAGCGCAGCAGCGCCGGCGGGCAGGACAGACGCACCGTGCCGCGCGGAGCGATGGTCTGCTCGGCCACCAGGGCTTCGGCGGCCTCGGCCTCGGCCAGGATGGCGCGGCAGTGGCGCAAGAACGCCTCGCCCAGCTCCGTCACCGCGAAGCGCCGGGTGGTGCGCTGCAATAGGCGCACACCCAGGCGGGCCTCCAGCAGCGCGACGCGCCGACTGAGCTTTGATTTGGGCACATTCAGCGCCCGGCTGGCCGGGGCGAAGCCGCCGTGGTCGGCGACAGCGGCGAAGTAAACCAGGTCGTTCAGGTCTTGCATGAGAGAAATACCCCAGGGCGATTCACCCCCGTATTGTTCCACCAGTAGAACGATATGAGCGAATTTTGCCTACTTTTCGAGTCATTGTTTCATCCCTATCATTCTCTTCATGCCGGAACACAGGGTTCCGACCGACACACACAGGAGCACTTCCATGACCATGAAAACCGTTTTGAACACCCGCAGCGCCCCCGGCCGCCATTGGGTCGGCGACGGCTTTCCCGTGCACGGCATGTTCGGTTACAGCGGCGAGGGCGTGCCCGAGCGCAGTCCCTTCCTGCTGCTGGACTATGCCGCCCCGACCACCTTCCCGGCGGGCACCGGCGGCACGCACCGACGCGGCGTCGGCCAACACCCGCACCGGGGCTTTGAAACCGTGACCATCGTCTACGACGGCGAGGTCGAGCACCGCGATTCCACCGGCGCCGGCGGCGTCATCGGCAAGGGCGACGTGCAATGGATGACCGCCGGCGGCGGCATCATTCACGAAGAGTTCCACTCCGAGGCCTACAGCAAGGCCGGTGGCCCGTTCGAGATGGTGCAGCTGTGGGTCAACCTGCCCGCCAAGGACAAGATGACGCCGGCGCACTACCAGGGCATCACGGCCGCCAGCATCGCCGAGGTGGCGCTGGCCGACGAGGTGGGCAAGGTGCGCGTCATCGCCGGCCAGTACGAGGGCGCCAAGGGCCCCGCCGTGACCTATTCGCCGATGAACGTGTGGGACGTGCGGCTGAACGCCGGCAAGACCGTCAGCCTGCCCCAACCGGAAGGCTGGACCACCATGGTGGTGGTGCTGGCCGGCACGGTGCAGCTCAACGGCGACCAGGTGTTGCGCACGGCCGAGATGGCCACGCTGTCTGCCGCCGGCGAAGGCTTGACCCTGGAGGCCAATGGCGACGCCAAGGTGTTGGTGTTGTCCGGCGAGCCGATCGATGAGCCGGTGGTCGGCTACGGGCCGTTCGTGATGAACAGCCAGCAGCAGATCGTCGAGGCCATCAACGACTTCAACAGCGGCCGCTTCGGCCAAGTGCAGTAAGTGCGCGTGGCGCGGGCCCCTCGGCCCGCGCCGGTAGCCCGGCGCCCAAGGCGCCTTTTCAAGAAAACGGAGAAAAACCCATGTCCACCCCCGCCAACTTCAACGGCCAGATGCCGGTGATCCGCCCCGACGACGCCGTGATGCTGCTCATCGATCACCAGAGCGGCCTGTTCCAGACCGTCGGCGACATGCCCATGACCGAGCTGCGCCGCAACGCCACCGCGCTGGCCAAGATCGCCACCCTGGCCAAGATGCCGGTCATCACCACCGCCTCGGTGCCGCAAGGCCCGAACGGCCCGCTGATCCCCGAGATCCACGGCAGCGCCCCGCACGCACAGTACGTGGCGCGCACCGGCCAGATCAACGCCTGGGACAACCCCGAC
This sequence comes from Pseudomonadota bacterium, assembly GCA_020161215.1. GTDB lineage: Bacteria > Pseudomonadota > Gammaproteobacteria > Burkholderiales > Burkholderiaceae_C > Ottowia. Next base: position 12,716 of record JAIUOM010000050.1, on the reverse strand, counting down.
TTTGTGAAGGCCGTCAAGGCCACGGGCAAGAAGCAGCTGATCATCGCCGGCACCATCACCAGCGTGTGCATGGCTTTTCCGGCCATCAGCGCCATCGCCGACGGCTACCAGGTGTTCGTGGTGGTCGATGCCTCGGGCACCTACAGCAAGATGGCGCAGGAAATCACCCTGGCGCGCGTGGTGCAGGCCGGCGCCGTGCCGATGGACACCGCCGCCGTGGCCTCGGAAATCCAGAAAACCTGGAACCGCGAGGACGCCGCCGCCTGGGCCGAGGTCTACACCCTGGTGTTCCCGCCCTACCAGTTGCTGATTGAAAGCTACAACCGCGCCCAGGAAGTGGTGAAGAACAACGAACAGCTGGACTCGCAGCGCAAGTAACCGTCGGCCGCCCAGACGGGCGGCTTCCTTCCCACCCTTCTTTTTTACCTGTCAGGAGATTCTCATGGCCAGCGAACCGATCCGCGATCCCGTCACCGACGACCTGCTCACCCCGCAAAACGCCGCCTTCATCTGCATCGACTACCAGCCGGTGCAGGTCAACTCCATCGCCTCGATGGACCGCCAGCTGCTGGTCAACAACATCGTGGGCACCGCCAAGGCGGCCGTGGCGTATGGCCTGCCGATCGTGCACTCCACGGTGAACGTGAAAACCGGACTGAACAAGCCGCCGATCCCGCAACTGCGTAAGGTGCTGGACAAGTTCCCCACCTACGACCGCACCACCATCAACTCGTGGGAAGACGTCGAGTTCCGCAAGGCCGTCGAGGCCACCGGCCGCAAGAAGCTGATCATGACGGCGCTGTGGACCGAGGCCTGCCTGACCTTCCCCGCACTGGATGCGCTGAAAGCCGGCTACGACGTGTATGTGGTGGCCGACGCCGTGGGCGGCACCTCGCTCACCGCGCACGAAATGGGGCTGCGCCGCATCGAGCAGGCCGGCGGCAAGATGATCAGCGTGCCGCAGCTGTTCTGCGAGCTGCAGCGCGACTGGCAACGCCAGGAAACCGTGCCGGCCTTCATGAACCTGTTCATTGAAACCGGTGGCACCGCAGGCATCCAGTTCGCGTACGACAAGACCGAATAAGCCCCTCTCCGTTTTTTACCGAAAGCACACCATGAACAAGAAACTCAAGATCGCCGTCATCATCGGCAGCACCCGCGACGCCCGCTTCGGCCCGAAGGCCGCCGATTGGATGATGGGCGTGGCCCAGGCCCGCGACGACATGGACGTGGAGCTGGTCGACCTGAAAAGCTTCGATCTGCCCTTTTTCAACGAAAAGGCCTCCAGCCTGTGGGCGCCCAGCGAAGACCCGCGCGCCGTAGCCTGGCAGAAGAAAATCGCCGAATTCGACGGCTACGTGGTCATCACGGCGGAATACAACCGCTCGATCACCGCGTCGCTGAAGAACGCCTTTGACCAGGCCTACACCGAGTGGAACCACAAGCCGATCGGTTTTCTCGGCTACGGCGGCGTGGGCGCGGCGCGCGCCATTGAGCACGCCCGCCTGATCGCGGTGGAGCTGCAAATGGTGCCGGTGCGCAGCGCCGTGCACATCGGCGGCGGCGACTTCTTCAACGTGGTGATGAAGGGCGAGCCGATGAGCAGCATCGAAGCCAATATCGTCCCGGCCGCCAAGGATATGCTCGACCAGGTGGTCTGGTGGGGCAAGGCCACCCAGGCCGCACGCGGCTGATCGGGCTCAGACCCTCCAAGGCGGCGCAGACCGCCTTGGCTCATACCCCCCAGGAGACCGCCATGTTCATCGACACCTGGATCCAGCGCCTGGCGCTGGCGCGCACCACCTACACCCTGTGCGCGACCCTGCTGACCTACATTTTCTGGTGGAGCAGCGTGACCAAGATCATCGACTTTGGCGGCGCCACGGCCGAGATGGCGCATTTCGGCCTGCAGCCGGCGGCCTTCTTCGCGGCCTTGACCATCGGGGTGCAGCTGGCCGGTTCGGCCCTGGTCATCGGCGGTGGGCGCTGGGTCTGGCTAGGCGCGGGCGCGCTCATCGTCATGACCCTGGGCACGCTGCCGGTGGCGCACCGCTACTGGGAAATGACGGGCATGCAGGCGATGCTGGAAAAAGCCATCGTGCAAGAGCATTTCACCGTCATCGGCGGCCTGCTGGTGGCGGTGGTGGCGTCCCGGCTGCGGCTGGCCCAGGATGCTCGGCGCTGAACCGTCCCTTTTTCAGACGAGAGCTTTTCATGTCACCGACACCCGACACCGCCGCCAACGACGACGCGCCCCGCCTGGCGCCGGAGCTGCTGTACCTGCTGGAGCGCCTGCCGCGCGAGCGCTGGGACACCCAGGCCGCCCACGGCACGGCCGGCGTGTGGCGCGCCATGCACGAGAGCCTGCGCCACGGCCAGCACCAACTTCAAACCCTGGGCCAGCGCTGGCTCGACAAGGACCTCGACTGGGTCGGCTTCCGCCGCCTGGCCCTGCCGCTGCTGGACGCGCACCTCGGGCACCTGCACGGCCACCACCGGCTGGAGGACCAGCACTACTTTCCCGCCATGCGGCGCGCCGAGCCGCGCCTGGCGGCCGGCTTCGACCTGCTGGCGCGCGACCACGAGACCATCGATGCCGCGGTGCGCCAGCTGCACGGCCTGCGGCATGAATTGACCCACGTCAACCCGGCCGAGGCCGCGGCCTGGGGTTGCGCGCACGCGCTCGTGCGCGAGGCGTCGGTCTGCGGTACGCTGCTGTTGCGCCACCTGGCCGACGAGGAAGATCTCGTCATCCCCCTGCTGGCGCTGCGCGAGGGCGGCCAACACGCCGCCTGAGCCTGTGGCCCCACAACATCCGAAAGACCCCATGAGCGACAAGAGCATCCTGCATCACATCAACGACCTGGTCGACGAAGAACACCGCCTGCGCGAGGCAGGCCAGGCGCAGGACCCGGACGGCAAGCGCCTGCGCGAGGTCGAGGTGCAGCTCGACCAATGCTGGGACCTGCTGCGCCAGCGCCGGGCGCGGCGCGAGTTCGGCGCGAACCCGGACGCCGCGCAAGTGCGCGACGCCGGCACCGTCGAAGGCTACACGGGCTGACACACAAGCCCCCGCCGGCGCGCCACGCCCCGGCGACGCACGGACCTCCTGGGCGCGGTGCCGCCGCGCTCATTCCCCACTGAATCCACCCCCACAAGCGACGCACTCCCATGGCCGCCGAGGCAGCAAACTCCAGTCAATTGGTCGGCATCGTCACCCTGCTCGGCGCGGCGGTGGTGGCGGTGCCGCTGTTTCGGCGCATCGGCCTGGGTTCGGTGCTGGGTTACCTGGCCGCCGGTCTGGCCATCGGCCCGTTCGGGCTGGCCCTGGTGACCGACGCGCAGACCATCATCCACGTGGCCGAGCTCGGCGTGGTGATGTTCCTGTTCGTCATCGGGCTGGAAATGAAGCCTTCGCACCTGTGGGCGCTGCGCACCCAGATCTTCGGGCTGGGCAGTCTGCAGGTGGTGGTCTGCGCCCTGCTGTTGACGGGCGTGTCGATGGCTTTTGGCTTCTCGTGGCAGGTGTCCTTCGTCAGCGCCGCGGGTTTCGTGCTCACCTCCACCGCCATCGTCATGCAGGTGCTGGCCGAGCGCGGCGACATTCTGGCCCCGCGCGGTCAGCGCATCGTCTCCATCCTGCTGTTCGAGGACCTGCTGATCGTGCCGCTGCTGGCCGTGGTGGCCTTTCTGGCGCCGGCGGACGCGGCTCTCGCCCCCAGCTCGCCGCTGTGGCACCGCGCCGGCATCGCCGCGCTGTCGCTGGGCGCGCTGGTGGCGGCCGGCCTGTGGCTGCTCAATCCGTTGTTCGGCGTGCTGGCCAAGGCGAAGGCGCGCGAGGTCATGACCGCCGCCGCGCTGCTGGTGGTGCTGGGCGCGGCCCTGCTGATGGAGCAAGGCGGCCTGTCCATGGCCATGGGCGCCTTCGTGGCCGGGGTGCTGCTGTCCGAATCCACCTTCCGGCACCAGCTGGAGGCCGACGTCGAGCCTTTCCGCGGCCTGCTGCTGGGGCTGTTCTTCCTGGGCGTGGGCATGGCGCTGGATCTGGACGTGGTGGCGCGCAACTGGCCCATCATCGTCTCCGGCGTGCTGGCGCTGATGGCCGGCAAGGCGCTGTGCATCTACGCCGTGGCCCGGCTGGCGCGCACCAACCACACCGACGCCGTGGACCGCGCCATCCTGATGGCGCAAGGCGGCGAATTCGCCTTCGTGCTGTTCGCCGAGGCGCTCAAGCTCAAGGTCATCGACGTTGAAGTCAACGCCAACATGACCGCCATCGTCGTGCTGTCCATGGCCATCACCCCGGTGGTGGTGGCGCTGCACAAGCGCTTTGCCCGGCCCGCCCAGGCGCTGCTGGACGGCGTGGAGGCGCCGCGGAATCTGCAGGGCGAGGTGCTGATCATCGGCTTTGGCCGGGTCGGCCAGATCGCCAGCCAGGCCCCCCTGGCCAAGGGCGCGCAGCTGTCCATCATCGACAACGACCCAGACGTGATCCGCAACGCCCGCCCCTACGGCTTCAAGGTGTACTACGGCGACGGCGCGCGCGCCGACGTGTTGCACGCCGCCGGTGCGCACCATGCGCGGGCCATCATCGTGTGCGTGAACGACCAGGACGCGGCCACGCGCATCGTCGAGAACGCGCGCCGCGAATGCCCGCAAAGCAAGCTGATCGTGCGCGCCTTCGACCGCCAGCACGCGCTGGCCCTGGTCCAGCACGACGCCGACGTGGTGGTGCGCGAAACCTTCGAATCGGCCTTGCGCATGGGCCACCAGACGGCGCTGGCGCTGGGCGCCAGCGATCTGGAGGCGAACGAGCTGACCGCCGCGGTGCGCGCACGCGACGCCGAGCGCTTTGCCACCGAGACGGCCGGCGGCACCTTTGCCGGCCGCGCCCTGCTGCTGGGCAACATCGACTACATCGAACCGCCGCACCACGACACCAGCGCTGCCCAGGACGCGCCCGCCACCGCCAACGCACGCTGATTCTTTCCTTTTTTCCAGGAGACCCCATGTCCGACAACACCCCAGACGTCATCCTCAACGAGGCCGAGCACCGTTTCGAGCTGACCGTGGACGGCCACATGGCCTACGAAGTGTTCGAGCGCTTCCTCGGCGGCATCGCCTACCTGCACACCATCGTGCCCAAGGCGCTGGAAGGGCGCGGCGTGGGCAGCAAGCTGGTGAAGTACATCCTCGACTACGCGGCCGAGCACAAGCTCAAGGTTCGCCCCGACTGCCCCTTCGTCAAGGCCTACATCGACCGGCATCCCGAGTACCAGGCCAATTCGCTCGCCCACGGCGCCAAGCAGGACTGACCCGGTGGCGGTCTGGACCTGGCTTCGCACCACCGGCGCCGTGCTGGCGCTGGCCGGTGGGCTGGCGGCCTGCTCCAGCCCCTACCACTACGCCGATCCGGCCAAGCCGCACCACCTGGCCGATCGTTTCACCAGTTGGGACGCCACGCTGTCCGAGCCCACGCCCTGGTACGAATCGATCTGGCGCAGCGTGCGCGGCGATTTCCGCCCCGCGCACCCGCCCGAGGGCGGCTACGCGGCCTTTGCCGAGCGCTGGCGCATGCCGCTCACGCGCCAGCAGCTGCAGGCCCCCACCGACGGCCAGCCGCGCGTGGTCTGGCTCGGCCAGGCCGGCGTGCTGCTGCAGCTGGGCACCCAGAACGTGCTGATCGATCCGCAGCTGTCCGACTTCGCCGGGCCGCTGTCCTGGATCAGCGCCAAGCGCCGCGTGCCGCCGCCGATCGCCCCGGAGGATCTGCCGCCCATCGACGTGCTGCTGATCACCCACAACCACTACGACCACCTGGACGAGCCCACCTTGCAGCGCCTGTGGGCGGCCGGCCAGCGCCCGCGCGTGCTGGTGCCGCTGGGCCTGAAATCCTGGTTCGACGCCCAGCGCCTGGACGGCGCCGAGGAGCTGGACTGGTGGGACCAGCGCCAGCTGGGCGCCCTCACCTTCACCCTGCTGCCGTCCCAGCACTGGAGCAAGCGCACGCTGACCGACGCCTTCCAGACGCTGTGGGGCGGCTGGGCGCTGAGCTGGTCGCAGCCGGGGGCCGCGGCGCCCTGGCGCTTCGTGCACACCGGCGACACGGCCTACCGGGAAGGCCTGCACGAGCACATCGCGCAGCGCCTGGGCGGGCCGGTCGATCTGCTGGCGTTGCCCATCGGCGCCTACCAGCCGCGCGATTTCATGCGCCGCCACCACATCAACCCCGAGGAATCGGTGCGGATCCTGCGCACCTTGCAGGCGCGCCAGGCCTTTGGCATCCACTGGGGCACCTTCGAGCTGTCCAGCGAGGCCTTTGATCAGCCGCCCATCGATCTGGCCGCTGCCCTGACGCAGCAGCGCGTGCCCGTCGAGCGCGTATGGCTGCTGCGCCAGGGCGAAGTGCGGGCCGCGCCTTGAGACACCCCCCTTTCATTTGCAACCCACCAGGAAAACCGACTTGGACCAACCGACCACTCCGCGCGCCAACGACTGGCTGCTGACCCCCGACAACGCGGTCATCACCTTCATCGACTACCAGCCCGACCAGTACGCCGGCATGCATTCCATGCCGGTGGACGAGCTGCTGGTCAACGTCATCGCGCTGGGCCAACTGGCCACCGCCTACGGGCTGCCCGTGGTGCTGTCCACCGTGGGCATGAAGATGCGCGGCATGGAGGGCACCAACAAGGAGCTGCGCGCGGCGCTGAACCAGGCCCCGGAAATCGACCGCAACACCCTCAACTCCTGGGAAGACACGGATTTCCGTGCCGCCATCGAGAAAACCGGGCGCAAGAAACTCATCGTCGCCGGCCTGTGGACCGAAGTCTGCGTGGCCTTCCCGGTGCTGGACGCCTTGCAGGCCGGCTACGAGGTCTACGTGGTGGAAGACGCCATCGGCGGTGTCAGCAAGACCGCCCACGACGCCGCCATGCGCCGCATGGAGCTGGCCGGCGCCCGGCCGATCACCGTGATCGGCCTGGCCGGCGAGCTGCAGCGCGACTGGAGCCGCCCGGGCGCGGACCGCCTGCGCGCCGTGCTCGGCAGCTACTTTGGCGGCCACCGCGCACTGCAAAAAGCGCGCTGACCGGTCCCCCCATCCCATTCCGCGCTTCGAACCCACATGGCCCACCTCCTGCCCGAGCAATGCGCTCACTTCTCCGATCTGTTCGACCAGCTGGGCCTGTCCAGCACGCCGGCCGGCATCGCCGACTTCATCAACGGGCACCGGCCGCTGGCCGGCCCGGTGCTGCTGGCCGACGCACCCTTCTGGAAGCCGGCGCAGGCGCATTTCCTGCGCGAGGAAATGCAGCGCGACGAGCCGCCCTGGAGCGAACTCATCGATCAACTGAACGCCGCCTTGCGCGGCTGACCCCAAAAAGGACTTTCCCATGCCCCCACATCCCGCCCCCCAACGCTACAGCGCCCGCGTCTCCGTCGTCGGCGAGGACACGCCGATCCGCCGCACGCTGCCGCACCGCGACCGGCGCATGGTCGGCGCCTGGTGCTTCCTGGACCACGCCGGCCCGGTGCAGTTCGGCCCCGGCAAGGGTCTGCACGTCGGCGCCCACCCGCACATCGGCCTGCAGACCTTCACCTGGATGATCGAAGGCGAGGTCATGCACCGCGATTCGCTCGGCTACGAGCAGGTGGTGCGGCCTGGCCAGGTCAACCTGATGACGGCCGGTCGCGGCATCGCCCACAGCGAGGATTCGGTGCAAGACGGTGGCCGACTGCACGCCGCCCAGCTGTGGATCGCCCTGCCCGAGTCCGAGCGCCACCGCGAGCCGGCGTTCTGCAACTACCCCGATCTGCCCGTGCTGCGGCAAGACGGCTTCACCGCCACGGTGCTGGCCGGCACCGCGCTGGGCCAGACCGCGCCGACCGTGGTCTACAGCCCCATGGTCGGCATCGACCTGAGCTGCACCGGCGCGGCGCGCACCAGCCTGGCGCTGGACACCGCCTACGAGTACTGCGTGCTGGTGCTGCGTGGCGCCGCGCGCGTGGCCGGCGAGGCGATCGAGCAGGAAGAACTGCTGTACTTCGCGCCCGGCCGCGACAGCCTCGAGATCGCCACCGACGGCGAGGCGCAATTGCTGCTGCTCGGCGGCAAGCCCTTCGGCGAGGACATCCTGCTGTGGTGGAATTTTGTCGCGCGCACCCAGGAGGACATGGCCCAGGCCCTGGCCGACTGGAACGCCAGCCCCAACCAGGGCGGGCGCTTCGGCAGCGTGCGCCCGGGCAGCGTTTCCGCGCCGCTGTCCGCGCCCAGCCTGGACGGCGTGGTCCTGAAAGCCCAACGTTAACTGAAGAAAGGCCCTCTCATGCAAGACAACATCGTTCTTCTGACTTTTGAGCAACCCAGCAAGGCCTACCAGGCCCTGAGCGAACTCAAGCAAGCCGCGGCGCAAGGCCGCGTGCGCCTGCAGACCGCCGCCGTGGTCGAACGCGACGCGGCCGGCGCCCTGCAGGTGCGCGACGCCTTCAACGACGGCGCGGCCGGCGAAGCCCCCCTGGTCGGCACCGTGCTGGGCAGCCTGTTGGGGGTGCTGGGCGGCCCGCTGGGCGTGCTGATGGTCGGCGCCACCGGCGCCTGGCTGGGTTCGCTGGCCGCCATGGACACCGTGGCGCGCCGCGCCAGCCTGCTGGAGCAGATGACGCACGCGCTGCCGGCCGGGGCCACCGCCGTGCTGGCCCATGTCGAGGAAAGCGCCGTCGAGGTGGTGGACGGCCTGGCCCAGACCCTGGGCGCGGTGGTGCTGCGCCGCCCCACCGACGCCTTGTTCGCCGAGGTCGAGGCCGCCGGCGAAGCCCAGGACGCCGCCGCCGAGGAAGCGCGCAAGGTGCTGCGCGCCAAGCAGCGCACCGAGTGGCAAGAGAAGTTCGACAACTGGACCGACGAGGTGGGCGAGCGCCTGACCGCGCTCAAGGACCAGCTCAAGGCCCGCATCGACGGTCACAAGTAAACCCACTTCCCCTTTCCCCCTCATCCGAAAGCAAACACATGAAGCTCTACTACATGGCCGGCGCCTGCTCGATGGTGCCGCACACCGCGCTGGAATGGACCGGCAAGCCCTACCAAGCCGAGGGCGTGAGCCTGGCGCAGACCAAGACGCCGGACTACCTCAAGCTCAACCCGCAGGGCGCCGTGCCGCTGCTGGTCGACGGCGACCTGGTGCTGCCCCAGAACGTGGCCATCCTGGCCTACCTGGACGCGCGCTTTCCCGAGGCGCGCCTGTTCGGCAGCGACAGCCTCGAAGGCAAGGCGCGCGCCTGGCGCTGGCTGGCCTTCATGAACGCCGACGTGCACAAGGCTTTCTCACCGCTGTTCCACGCCCCCGACTACGCGCGGGACGAGACGTTCAAGAACGCCATGCAGCAGGCCGCGCGCGAGAGCATCCTGCGCATGCTCGGCCAGGCCGATGCGCAATTGGCCAATCAGCCCTTCCTGGGCGACGCCATCTCGGTGGCCGATGTGTACACCTACGTGATCCTGCGCTGGTGCCGCTCGCTCAAGCTCGACCTGAGCGCGCTCACGCACCTGGGCCCGTACCACGAACGCGTCAGCGCCAACCCCGGCGTGCAGGCCGTGGTGGCGCAGGAAGGCGTCAAGCCCTGACGCGCGCCGCGGCCTGGGCACCCCCCAACCGGTGCCCACGGCCAGATTTCAAGCGTTTCAAGGCCTTGGTCGGCGTCCACAAACAAGATATCGCTATTATTTCAGTAGCGAATTGAACTACAGCACCGGCCCCAGCGTGGCCAGTATGTTGTTCCACATGCGGCGCGGCCAGGGCCAGGCGCGCACCTGCTCCAGGGTCACCGGCGCGCCGTGGGCCATGTAGGCCCGCTGGCGCGCCGTGACGGCGCCGGTGGTGGCCGCGTCCTGCAGCAGCACGTTGTTCTCGAAGTTCAGGTCGAAGCTGCGCAGGTCGAGATTGGTCGACCCCATGAAGCTCAGCTCGTCGTCCACCGTCAGCGTCTTGGCGTGCAGCAGGCCACCGTGGTATTCGTGGATCTCGGCGCCGGCCGTGAGCAGGCGCAGGTAGTGGCTGCGGCTGGCGCCGGCGACGATCCACGAATCGTTGCGGCGCGGGAAGATCAGCGTCACCCGCACGCCGCGCCAGGCGGCGGCGCACAGCGCCTCCAGCACCGTGGCGTCGGGCACGAAGTACGGGGTGGACAGGGTCACGCACTGGCGCGCGCCGGCGATCAGGGTGCTGACCAGCTGCGGCGTCGAGCGGCGCCGCTCGGTCGGCCCCTCGCCCACCACCAGGGCCGGGAAGCCCCCCGGCCAGGCCGGCGCGGGGGTGGTGAAGGCGTCCAGCCCCTCGCCCGTGGCCTGCATCCAGTCGCTGGCGAACAGCAACTGCATCTGCGTCACCACCGGCCCCTGCAGACGCAGCATGATGTCCACCCAGGGCGCGAACTTGGCCTTGATGCGGAACGCCGCGTCGGCGCAGTTTTGGCTGCCGACGTAGGTGGTGTGGCCGTCGATGAGGGTGATCTTGCGGTGGTTGCGCAGATCGATGCGGCGCTGCAGCATGACCCGCAGCGGGCGGTCGATGGGCAGGGCCACCCCCAGCCGCACGCCGGCCTCGCGCATCTCGCGCCACAGCGGCGAGCGCAGGAAGGCGCGCGAGCCCAGCCCGTCCACCATGGCGCGGCAGCGCACACCGCGGCGCGCCGCGCGCATCAGGGCCTGGGCCACGGCGCTGCCGGTGTCGTCGTCCAGCCAGATGTAGTACAGCACGTTGATCTGCTCGCGCGCCGCGTCCATGTCGGCCAGCATGCGCGCCCGCGCCGTCTCACCGTCGGCCATCAGCTGGCCCTGGTTGCCGGCCACCGGCGCGAAACCGTTCACCGACTCGCCGTAGCGGAACACCCCGCGCCAGGGCGGCGCGATCAGCGCCTCGACATTGGCCGGCGCGCCCATGACGCGCGCGGCCGCGCGGTCGTCGGCGAGCTGCTCGCGCACCACGTCGCGCACGCGCCGGTACTGGCCCGTCGCGCGCCGGCCCAGGCGCACCTCGCCCAGCAGCAGGTACAGCACGGCGCCCAGGTAGGGCAGCAGAACGATGACCACGATCCACGCCAGGCGCGTGTCGGGGGTCGGGTCGTCGCGCAGCAGAATGCGCGCGCCCAGCGCCAGCACCAGCAGCAGGTGCAGCGCAAAGCTCAGGGAGATCAGGGACATGGACGGGGCGGTGGGCGGCCAAAACGGGCATTCTCACTCTCCTACAATGCCTTCGCCCTGTCGGCCCCCTTTTTTCGAAAGTCTTTTTCGTGACCCGCCTCCTGGCCTTGTCCGGCAGCCTGCGCGCTGCCTCGCTCAATACCGCGCTGGCGCGCGCGGCCCAGCAACTGGCGCCCGAGGGCGTCGAGATCGATGTCGCCACGCTGCACGGCGTGCCGCTGTACGACGGCGACCTGGAAGCCGCCGAGGGCATGCCCGCCGCCGTGCTGGCGCTGCAGGCGCGGATAGTGGCCGCCGACGGCTTGCTGCTGGTCACGCCCGAATACAACAACGGCGTGCCGGGCGTGTTCAAGAACGGCATCGACTGGCTCTCGCGCACCGGCGAAAAAAAGCTGTTCGCGGGCCGGCCGACGGCGCTGATGGGCGCCTCGCCGGGCGGCTTTGGCACCCTGTTGTCGCAAACCGCCTGGCTGGCCACGCTGAAAAGCCTGGGCACGCCGGTGTACAGCGGCGGGCGATTGTTGCTGTCGCGCGCGCACACGCTGATCGACGCCGAAGGCCAGCTCGGCGACCCGGCCGCGCGCCGCCATGTGGCGGAGTTCGTGGCCGGCTTCGTCGATTTCACGCGGCGCTCGGCCGGTTGAGCGAATGAGTGCTCCCGCCGCTTCAGGCCGATCCACCGTGGGCACCGCCAACGCCTTGGCGCTGGCCACCATCGCGCTGTGGGCCTCGCTGGCCGCCCTGGGCGCCGCGCTCAAGCATGTGCCGCCGTTTTTGCTCACCGGCCTGGGCCTGCTGGCCGGCAGCGTGATCGCCCTGCCCATGGTGCGCTTTGACCTGCGCCGCCTGGCCGTGCCCTGGCCGACCCTGGCCATTGGCGTGTACGGCCTGTTCGGCTACCACTTCCTGCTGTTCACCGCGCTGGGCAACGCGCCGGCGGTGGAGGCCAACCTGGTCAACTACCTGTGGCCGCTGGGCATCGTGCTGATGGCCCCGCTGCTGCTGCCCGGCGTGCACCTGAGCCGCGCCCACGTCATCGCCGCCCTGGTCGGGTTTGCCGGCGCGGCGGTGGCGATTCTGGGGCGCGGCACGGGCGGCTCGGGCGGTGCGGCGCCGGGCAACGTCGTGCTGGGCTATGTCTGTGCGAGCGGCGCGGCCTTCATCTGGTCGAGCTACTCGCTGCTGACCAAGCGCCTGTCCCTCACCGGGCGCGACTTCCCCACCGCCGCCATCGGCACCTTCGGGCTGGCCGCCGGCCTGCTGGCGCTGCTCTGCCACGCGCTGCTGGAGCCGCCAGTGACCCTGTCGGCGCGCGACATGCTGTTGATCGCCGTGCTGGGCATCGGGCCGCTGGGTGGCGCCTTCTTTCTGTGGGACAAGGCACTGAAACTGGGCGACGCACGCCAGATCGGTGTGCTGAGCTACCTGACGCCGCTGCTGTCCACCCTGCTGCTGCTGTGGAGCACCGACCGCCCCCTGAGCTGGAATGTCGGCCTGGCCACCGTGCTGGTGCTTGGCG